>JAFGIB010000334.1 GCA_016929805.1 Deltaproteobacteria bacterium
CTGTACCTGACGAGCCGGCGCGAGGACGAAAGCCGGTTTTACGGGATGAATTGGCCGCCGTCGTAGTCAAACAGCAGTACCCCCCTGCACGGTTACATCGAAAGCAAGCACGCGGGAACGAATCATAAACCCGGAGCCGAGTAGTGAAGACCACCCGACTGAGGTCGGTGGTTTTACGGGTAGGCTGGTCGCTAAGTGGTTCGAGCCGCCGCAACGCCGCCCGAGGTGCCTTCGCGCGGCCGTTATTCACGCGATAACGCGCCGTGGGAGCTTCCGCAATCGAGCCGATGCCATTCCGCGTCGGCGTCGGCGTTTCGAGCCTCATAACGACTTCGCGTGAAGGCGAGGGCCGATATCCGTCGCGGAAGGAGGAAGCGAAACCGTGCGTTGATTGTAGACGTCAGTAAGCGTATTGTCCTTAATTGGTAGATGTTGATGCCGACTAAGAGGGCCGAGAAGTACGCGGTTTTTTACGCAAAGATGAATATAATTGCGAAGTCGGTTTTTTTTGGGACCTATAAGCGAATGAGGATAACGAATGACTGAAGGACTGAACAAAGCGATATTAATAGGTAATCTCGGACAGGATCCCGAACTCCGTTACACCCAGGGAGGTCAAGCGGTTCTCAACCTTCGTTTGGCCACCACGGAAACCTTTTTCAACCGAGACAAAGAACGGCAGCAGCGAACTGAGTGGCATACGGTAGTCGTATGGGGAAAACGAGGAGAGGCGTTGAACAAGATCCTTTCAAAAGGTCGCAGTATTTGCGTGGAGGGACGTATTCAGACGAGAAGATGGGAAGATCGAGATGGTAATAAACGGTACGGTACTGAAATCGTAGCTACTAATGTGATTTTGGTGGGAGGACGAGGTGTGTCTGGACAACCGTCTGAGTACAGCAGCGGCTTTAATTCTCATCCCTATTCGCCTGATGAAACCAGTGAATTTCCCATGCCAAACACCGGCGAAGGGGATCGCGAACAACCCTTTGACGACGACGATATTCCTTTTTAGCCCTTCGAAGGCAGCACAGAGGCCTCTTCGTATTTTGGTTCTACGATGAAGGCAAGAGTCGATCTATTGCTGGTACAGCGAGGTCTAATCACAAGTAGAGAACGGGCCCGGTCAATTATCCTAGCCGGAAAGGTTTTCAGCGGCGCGCGCCGCGTGGACAAAGCCGGCGAACAGCTTTCACTCGACGCGCCACTGGAAGTACGCGGCGGGGATCACCCTTACGTTTCGCGGGGAGGCGTTAAGCTTCAAGGCGCGCTAGAGGCGTTCGGATATGACCCCAAAGGGTTCGTGGCTATTGACGTTGGAGCGTCGACCGGAGGTTTCGCCGATTGCTTGCTACAGCGGGGAGCTCGGAAGGTTTATACCGTTGACGTGGGATACGGTCAGCTTCACGACAAACTTCGACGCGATCACCGCGTCGTGGTTATGGAACGTACCAATGCTCGCTATCTCAAACCCGAGGAGCTTCCGGAGACCATCGACCTGGCGGTGGTCGATGTGTCCTTTATAGGTCTCGAAAAAATTCTCGGCCCGGTGGCCTCTCTACTACGGCGAGGAGGTGACCTATTGGCGCTCGTCAAGCCGCAGTTCGAGGTCAGTCGCAAAGCTGTCGGTAAAGGAGGCGTGGTCCGCGATCAAAAAGAGCGGGCGGCGGCTATTCGGAGAGTCGAAGAACTCGCGGTTGGCTCAGGCCTAAGCGTGCTCGGCCATTCCGACGCCGTGATAAAAGGACCGAAGGGAAATCAGGAGCACTTCATTTGGCTGAGAAAAACAGGTAATATTTGAATATTGGCTCGGGAGGGTGGATTCGAACCACCGTTATCGGTTCCAAAGACCGACGTCCTACCCTTGAACGACTCCCGAATACCTAGAAGCCGAGATTAAAATCGGGCGATACTATATGACTAAACTACTGCGCTCAAAGAAATCGTGCTCGTGCCGTTGCTTCATGACTTATGCCGCGTCGAAAAACACCGCTTCCTTTAGCACGGATTTTTGGATTTCATAGCCCGCTTTCGACGCATAAATAGAGTTTTTCGGAAGTTTGCCGCCTTCAAAGCGAATCACTTGGCTTTTTTATCCCAAGACTGCTCCTAAACCGGGCTAAGTCCACGGGCTATTTCGCGGCCGTACCAACTCCTGTAACGGCTGTTTGAAAGGACCATTCGTATCCGCCGAGAGGAAATTTATTTATTATTCTGAACGATCGATAGCTCTTCATGCAGTAGATCTCGATGGCGAGTCGCCGCGCGGTATGTTCTATGTTGACGGATGTAGAAAAGTACAAAATTACTGAAGAGATTGGACATGGCGGCATGGCGACGGTCTATCGCGCTCGCGATACTCGACTCGATCGATTAGTAGCTCTTAAGGTCATGCATCCCCATTTGCAGGGAGCAAAGGAGGCGCGTGCTCGTTTTACTCGCGAAGCGATTTCGGTGGCGAGGTTGAAGCATCCGGGAATTCTAGAGATTTACGACTACAGCGGAGAGGAATCCGACATTAGTTATATCGCGACCGAGCTATTGACCGGTCCGACCCTCAAACGCTTCGTGGACGATAACCCGGATATCCCCGCGGAGATCGCGGCGTGTTTTGCGATCGCGTTGACTCGCGCTCTAAGCGTAGCGCACGCGCAGGGGGTAATTCATAGGGACGTAAAGCCTGAAAATGTTTTATTACACGAGAACCGTGAGGTTAAGCTTACCGATTTTGGAATAGCTCAGTTGGTCGGCGCGCAATCGATGACGACCACCGGGCAGGTTCTCGGCTCTCCCGGTCATATGGCGCCCGAGCAAGTGGAAGGCAAGGAGTGCGACGTTCGTAGCGATATTTTCTCTTTAGGTACAGTTCTTTACCTTTTAGCAACGGGAAAACTGCCTTTTAGCGGTCGCAACCCACACCAAATACTCAAACAGATCGTGGAAGGTCGCTTCGCGGACCCGCTCCAAGTCAAACCGTCGATTGGAAGCCGTCTGAGCGATATTATCAAAAAGTGCTTGCAGGTGGATCCGGAGCGACGATATCAAAACGCGGTCGCCTTGGAGTCGGACCTCGTAGCTTTTGTATCGCAGCTCGACATAACGTCGCCGCTCGAAACCTTGGCCGAGTACCTCAAGCAACCCGAGGCGTTCGCGACTTCTTTTCGCGAAAAGGTTTTAAGACATCTGATTCGCGTTGGCGAGGAAGCTCGACTTCGACGCGAGATAGCTCTCTCGCTCGATTACTTCAACCGCGCGCTTGCAATGGACGAGGGCAATGAACGGGTGCTCAGTTCACTTGAGAAGATCGGACGCCGTTCCCGAGCTCGAAACGCGATTCGTGCTCTAACGATAACGTTTGCCGCTGTCGGGCTGGTCGCGCTAATAGTGGTCGTTCAATTTCCGAATGCGCGAAAGGTCAATCGCGTAGCGGCGATAAAAAACCGCTCAACGACCGCGAAGGGTCAATTCGAGAAGATCGAACGGCCAAATAAGCCTCGAGAGAGAGCGGGTCGCGCGACCGATCAGGATCCCGAGCTTGCTCGGACAGAAAAAAGAAACAAAGACAGGCCCAAGGTAAAGACGAAGCATGCTGAAGGCAATTCGCGTTCAACCATCGATATAACCGAGAATAAAGGAACGGAAACAGCTCACAGGATCGTGTTTAACCCCGTTCCAGCGAACGTATCGATCGCTGTCGATAACGCGGAACCAAAAGCTTTTGGTCCCTCTTTTCGCGAGATCGAGCTTTCTCCGGGTATTCACACAATTAAAATTATCGGGGCGTACGAATGCTGTTTTGACCAGGAGTTTCAAGTCGAAGTCCCGTCGTCTCCGGGAACAACCGTAATTGAGCGTAAATTAGAGTATAGACCCGCCGGGCTCTACGTCGTATCAGACGTGCCCGCCAATATATCGGTCGATGACGGTAAGGTCTTGGGACGCGTCCGCAACGTGATTCAGATTCCGCATCAGTACGGTATGATTGAAACGCACAGGATTATGGTGACAGCGAACGGCTACAAGCCTTATACCCAAGATGTACAGCTTCAAGCCGGACGAGTGGAAACGGTAAACGTTGAATTGGAGCGATTGGAGACGACCAAGGGAGAATGATTGATGCGATGGTTCACGGGGTGCTTTCCGTAAGCTCGGGACGGAGAAACGCCCTTATACCGAATGCTATGCTCGGCCGGCGAAAAACCGCACGCAGCGTGATTTGGGGAGCGGTCTACTGCCTCTTTTTACTCGCTTTCACCGCTGGCCCGGTCTTCGCCAATGAGCTAGACGATTTCGCGCGCGCCAGGAGCGCGTATGAATCTCAAGATTATGCATTGGCCGCGACGCTTTTCGAGGCGTTGGTCGGCGGTACAAAGCCCGAACTGACCAACCGACCGCTGTTGTTGGAGTCGTTTAAGTACCTTGGGGCGAGCTATCTCTTCCTCGGCCGATTCAAGGACGCGGAAGAAGCGTTCGAACGGCTCCTTCGAGAGGAGCCTAGCTACGAGCTCGATCCGATGGCATTTCCAGCAGAAGTGCAAAAGACCTTTAATTTGGTGCGGCAACGAATAGACTGGGAAAGAATTCAAGCGGAGCGCGAAAAAAGAAGAGCGGAACGAGTTGCCCGGCAACAAGAGGCGAAAGCGGCCGCTCGAAAACGAGAGGGTCTCATTCGCTTAGCGGCGTTGGCGGAAACCGAAAGCGTCGAACGGGTCAATTCGCGCTGGATAGCGATGATTCCGTTCGGTGTTGGACAGTATCAAAACAACCATCCCAACGCGGGTACCTTCTTCGCGGTGTCGGAAGGGTTACTGCTTACGTTGCATATCGTCAGTTACTTTATCCATCAAGACCTCGAGGGGCAGAAACCGGCGGAAGACAAGCTCGGCGAGGCTCGTTTCGCAGAAAAAGCGTTTCGCTATACCAACTGGGTGTCGTTAGCCGTATTCGGCGCGGTTTTGATTACCGGTATCGTGGATGCTCAAGTTCGCTTCAGTCCGAAAACCACTTGGGAAAGAAGGCGCGAGCTGCCGGGTGACATCCGCGAATCCTTAGAAATCGAAATCGGCGCTTCAGGTATAGGCGCGCGCTTTTAGCGCTGATCGATGGGAACGAAATGGTTGAGCGTCGGACCCATGTAGATTTGCCGCGGTCGCGAGATGCGGGCGTTTGGATCCTCCATGACTTCCTTGTAGTTTGCGATCCAACCCGGCATGCGTCCAATCGCGAAAATAACCGTAAACATCTCCACCGGAATGCCCAAGGCCCGCATCGCGATGCCGCTGTAGAAGTCGACGTTTGGATAGAGCTGACGCTCGATAAAATAGGAATCCTTAAGCGCGGCTTCTTCCAGCCGTTTGGCGATATCCAGCAACGGATCGCTACGATCGAGCTTCGCGAATAGATCATCGCAGGCTTTTTTCAGAATTTTGGCTCGCGGGTCATAGTTTTTATAGACGCGGTGGCCGAAACCCATCAGCCTTCTTCCAGAGCTTTTATTCTTTGCATCTTCAATAAATCGAGAGCCGTCGTCGCCCGATTCGTGGATCTCTTTCAGCATCTCGATGACGACCTGGTTGGCGCCACCGTGCAGCGATCCCCAGAGCGCGCAAACGCCCGCGGCGGCGCTCGCGAAGAGGTTCGAACGAGCTGACGCGACCATACGGACCGTAGAGGTGGAGCAGTTCTGCTCGTGGTCGGCGTGCAGCAAAAAGATCAAATCGAGCGCCTTGACCGCTTCACGCTTCATTTCTATATCGTTGTACGGCAACGAGAACATCATATGTAAAAAGTTCTCGGTGTATCGATAGTCCGGTTTAGGATAGATAATCGGCAGTCCGCGAGACTTCCGATAGGCGAAAGCCGCGATGGTGCGCACTTGCGAGAGCAGTCGCGCCGCCTGAACATCGAACTGGCTCCGCATTTCGGTGAGCAACTCCGGATAAAAGCAGCTTCCGGCGTTGATCATGGAGGACAGGATTGCCATGGGATGCGCGTTGGGCGGAAAACCTTCGAAGTGGTATTTGATATCCTCGTGTAACAGCTCATTGGCCGTGAGCATTTCGGAAAATCGTTTCAGCTCCTCGCGGTTAGGCAACTTATTCATGATGATTAGATGGGCCACCTCCACGAAGCTGCATTTCTCCGCGAGCTCTTCGATCGGAATGCCGCGATAACGTAAAATGCCCTTTTCTCCGTCGATAAACGTAATTTGGCTTCGACAGGAACCGGTGTTTACATACCCCTCGTCGAGCGTGATGTAGCCGCTCTCGCCGCGTAGCGACGAGATATCGATCGCGCGCTCTTTTTCGGTTCCCTCGACTATGGGAAGTTGATAACTCCTTCCCTCAAGGATTAATTCTGCGGTTTTGCTCATATGCCACACCTTCAAATATAGACAGGACTAAAAGGACCGAAAGTATTCCGAAAGGTTGGTTCTAGCAACCGAAAACTTGTTGCAAGCCAGAGAAGCCGATTCTGCTTTGGTTTTTAGGCCGTTCGAGAAGGTTACGGTCTTACCGATTCCACTTTGGTCTTGAGTTATCCTTGACATTGCAAAAAACGTCGAGCGGAAACGCGAAAAAAGCGATGAAACAAGGGCGCGCGGAACCTGTTTTGGACCTCACGTAGGGTGCGCTAAGCTGCGGTCCAAAAAAAGTGAGCACGCCCTTAGTTCGCGCTATTTTTCGCGAGCGAAGCGCCTTACGCCGACGGATTTTTTACAACGTTAAGGTTATCGTAGGCCGTTTTTCACCGTTTGAAACGAGCCCTAAAAACCGTTCCGGGAAAGAGCAATCGGGTTCGCAATAGATCAATTCGCGGTTTTTACGCCGGTTTTTGAAGCGATTCGCGCGCTTTGACCCCCGGGCCGACCGGCGCGATCCGCGGTAATACATCGGTTATATGTCGCGAGACGCCGGTAACGGTCGGCCGCAATCGCGCGTCGTTCAGGCTGCTTTTAGAGGAGGTATCGGTTCCGAATGCGATTTGAATAATAGATCGCGTATAAGTTCGGGCTCGCGGATTTCGTATAGAACCGGCGGAACGGCCGCGCGCGGCGGTGAGGCGAATAGAGAGAGCGCGCCGTTGTCGTCGAGCGCTCTACTATAAGGTCCGTCGAGAATCAGATGCAGATTGGTGGAACCGGCAGTGCTGCGAACGAGAGCCAGATCGACGATTCTCTTCCGGTCGATGGAGAGCTCGACACGTCCTCTTCGAATCAGCAGCCGCGAATCGGTAAGCAGATATTCCGTCCGTGAGCCGTCCGCTCGCGCGCCCCACAACCCTTTCCACAAAAGCACCACGCCTACCGTGACGATGATCGCGCCCGAGATAAAAATCGCTAAGAAAAGCAAGATCCAGGTCCAACTATCAACCCTCACGCCCCCTTGCTCGAGCGCGACGAGAATACCCACGGTACGGTAGATGTATATCATTGCGGAAACCAAAACCAGCAAACCCGTGATCGCGTTTAGCGCTTCCGCGTGTCCTAATCTCCACCCCATGGGACCGTCTCCCCAGAGCACGGTTTCTCCGCGGTCGAGCCGGTCGGTAAGCTTTACATCTGCGTAGCCCGCGTAAATCGTCGGCTCGGCATCGCGTATCAACGCGAACAATCGGTCGGGCGCCTCGACATCGTGCAGCACCAACCTCTGTTTGCGCAGCAGAGGGCCGAAGGGAACCGCCCTCACTAATTCCAAGCTTCCGACGCCGGGAGTATTGCGATGCCAATAAATACGAGCATAGGTTATGGCTTTACGTTCGATGGATCGTTTGAGCTTTCCGCGTTTCCAAATCACGTTTCGGTCCGTGACCATATATCGGCAGGGGTCGAGCTGGTATTGAGGTAGAGACCAAATCGCGACGGCGGTTAGCAGCAGGTAGAAGGCTATAAACGCCGTGGTGCGTACCGCCGCAATGCCCGCGATCCATAGCAACCCGGCGAATAATGCGGTAACCACCGCGAAAGCAAATAAAAGGCCCGGAACGATGATCCAGCGTCGATCTCGAGGTATTCCCAATTTCGGACCACCTTGCCAAAGCACGCGTTCCGAGGGTAGCAGCCGCCAGGATCGATCAGAGGAGCTAACCATTACTTCAAATAAAATTTTAGCATTTATTTATTAAGTCGTCAGCCTCGTAAAAATATTCAGGGGTAGCACGAACGCCTACACCTTGTCCGCGAGCCGTTTTTTTGCTGGAACGACTAAAAAGTGTAATGCCGGTATAAAATCGGACGGCGAATAAAAAATGCTGAAATGTAGGCGACTATAGAACGGGTAGGAAACCGAGAGCCACCAGCATTGTACAGTGATAGGAGAGTACGATTGAATAGAAGCAACAGGCAATCGCGAGAGATAGGACGGCGAAAGCCTTTTCCCAATAGCGCATAAGGATGATTGCGCCGAGATTGACGAGGGCTAACTTTACGCAAATAAAAAGAACGGGGTGAATATCGAGCGTCGCGCTCATCAGGGGGTTTGCTTCTGTAGCTCGATTCGTAGAGATCCAAAAGAGGGTAAAAAGACCGTCCAGTACATTCATGACGATCAAGGCGGATAGCATTCTCATAAACGTGAAGAGACGTTGATGAGTGGCGCTTGTTAGCTCGGTTAGCGCAAAGAGGGAGTGTTCGTAGATCGATGGAAGATCATTTAGCATAGCGCCTCCCGGAGCAGACCTTGAATGAGCAGGCGAAATCGATGGAGTCTTTGTTTCACGAGACGGAAGGTACGCTTAGATACGTTAAAGCGGGATTGCGATGAGCGTTAAACTGCTTACGGAGACGTTCAAAGCTGATAGACAACAACCATACTTAGTATGACAATAGCATACAGAGCCTCACAGGCAAGGTTTGCCGTTCAAGGTGTGGGAGGTGATTGAAGGCGCGTACAAATACAATTTAATTTGACAACTGAACACATGTTTAGCATAATGATTTGCTACACATGATGCACCAGGTTTCAAAGCTCATTACTCCTATTACTTTTACCGACAAACTGCAGGTAAGTGTTCAGAGGTCAAACAAGTCGGCGGCCCATTCGCCTGTAAAACCGAGCGCGCCCGAAGGGCCGGTGTCGGTTTTAAGGAATGAATTGGCCGCCGTCGTAGCCGAGCAGCGGTACCCCCGTGAACAGTTAGGACTGCAGAGTAGGCCTCTCGCCGAGCAGATTCCACCGGGCAGGTTGGTAGAACTTTCAGGACAGGGAGATTCGGCGCGTTTTACCACTGCTGTATCGATTGTGGTTCAAGCTCAGCGCGAGGGAGAAACCGCGGCCTGGGTGCAACTTAGAGGCGGCTCGCTTTTTCCTCCTGATCTGGATGAGAGCGGGGTGGATCTCGATAGCCTGGTGGTGGTGCATATCGCCCCGCAAGCGGGCCTTTACGCGATCGCCAGGGCGGCGGAACTTTTATTGCGCTCCGGCGGGTTCGGCCTGGTGGTGTTGGATTTTTCCGGTCCGATCACTCGCGGGGTAGAGAATTTTTGTAGCTCTGTTTGGGGTCAGACAGCCTGGCAGGGCAGGCTGTTGGCGCTGGCCCACGAACACCAAAGCCGGGTGGTTTGTCTGACCGACACGCCGCTGGGATCGGCGTCCTTGGGGCCGCTTATTGGGCTGCGAATCGAGAGCCGGCGGGTTCGCGAGGCTCATGGCAGCTTTTCTCTCGACCACCTTATTCTTAAAAACAAGGTGGGGTTAAGGCTTCAGCCGGCCCCCGAGCACAGGAGGGCGCCTTGGGGCCTATGGTAGCGGGTGAGCGGAATAGATTGTGTATACGCGTTCACAGAGAACGAAGTTGTCTTGTCCGCCGGGTGGGCGGCAGGGCGCGCGGATTTCTTGCGTGGATCTTCCGGCGCTGCCGCTTCAACTTCTGCTCAGCAAGCATCCCGGCTGGCGCGATGCTCCGATCGTGGTTGTGCAAGACGAAAGGCCTTTGGCAAAAATCCTGTGGCTCAACCGCGAGGCTCGGCGGGCCGGAATCTGCCGCGGCATGAGCTTCAGTCAAGCGCAAACCCTCTCAGCTCGGCTGCGCGCCGGCGTGGTGCAGCCCGAGGAGCTGGAAAAAGCCGTTCGCGAGCTATTTCAACTGCTCCTTCTACACTCGCCTTCGGTGCAAGTGGACTCCGCTTGCACCGGGCTTTTTTGGCTCGACCCCAATGGCTTAGAGCATCTCTATGGCGGATATCAGCAATGGGCCTGTCAAGTGCATCGCGCGCTGACCGGCCGGGGGTATGTGGCAAAAGTCGTGGTGGGATTTTCTCGCTACCTCGTTTTCGCCATCACCCGAGCCATCCAAGGAACCCTGGTGTTATGCGACAGCCGGCTGGAGCAGCGCATGGCCTATCCGGTTCGGCTCGACCGTCTTGACTTACCTCCGGCGTTTTGCGCCGAGCTTGCCTGCTTGGGCATCGACACCCTGGGCCGGTTTCTTGAGCTCAAGTCGAGCCAAATCCGAGTCCGTTACGGCGCCCAGGCCGCGCGGCTTCACGAGCTCGCGAGCGGAAAGGTCTGGACACCCCTTCTGCCCTATAGCGAGCGCGCGCCGATTAAGCTGGAGCGCGAGGTCGATCCGCCGGCGGGCGACCAGAGCAGGATTTTGTTCACCATCAAAAGCATGCTGCAACAACTCAGCGGTTTGCTGCTCGAGCGCTGCGAGGCGATCGCGGGCTTAATCATTCTATTTGAGCTCGACCACGCGCCGCCGCACCGGGAAGAGATCGAAACCGCGGCGCCCACGCTGGACCTGCTTTTGATTGTAGACCTTATAAGGTTGAGGTTAAGCGCCGCCGCCTGGGCCGCGCCCGTCGAAGGCGTCGAAATCGAGCTTAAGAGCGTTCGGGTGGAGGCCCGGCAGTTGAGTTTATTAAAGGGAAAGAAACAACGCGATCTCGACGCGGCGAACCGCGCCTTGGCGCGGGTCAAGGCGGCCTTTGGCGCCGATTCGGTCACCCGGGCGCGCCTACGCAAAGCCTATTTGCCAGAGGCTTCATTCGCCTGGGAGCCGCTCGGCCGGGTTCATGCGCCGAAACCGCCACCCGGCTCTCTTGATATGCCTTTGGTCCGGCGGTTTTGCGCCGAACGCGAGCCACTCTCAGCCGGGCCGGCCGTCGCTTTAGGCCCTCTGGGCAAGATGGTTCGCCGGTTCGGTCCCTTTCGTGTGGCCGGCGGCTGGTGGCGGCGCAGGGTCGAGCGCGATTATTACTTCGTGGAGACCGAGCAGGGGCGGATTTTTTGGCTCTACTACGATAGGCCGCGGCGCTGTTGGGTGGTGCACGGAACGGTGGAGTAAGCGGCTTTGCAGAGTGTAAGCGTTCATGTGTCAAACAAGTCGGCGGCCGCCGTCGTAGCCAAACAGCAGTACCCCCCTGAAAGGTTACTGCAGAGTTACGTGCCGGTTTGGGTGAAGTCCAACTTCAGCTTTCTTGGTGGCGCGAGCCATCCCGAGGAGCTGGTCGAGCAGGCGCACGCCTTGGGTTTGCCGGCCATCGCCATCACCGATCTCGACGGGGTTTACGGAATCGTGGAGGCCCATGTCAGGGCGCGACAACTCGGTATCAAGCTTTTGGTCGGCGCTGAGATCAGCGTCGGCGAGCTGCTCCACAACGAGGCGACCCCCAAGCGGGTGGTGCTGTTGGCGCAGGACCGCGAGGGCTACGGACAGTTGTGCCGATTGATCTCGATCGGGCGTTTGCGCAGCGCAAAGGGCTCTTCGATGGTGGTTCTAGAGGAGCTTCTCGCGCTCAACCGCGGGTTGTTGGCGCTCTGCCCCGAGGCCGAGCTATTGCCCCATTTACGCGACGCGTTCGGCGATCGGCTTTATGCTCTCTTTTGCAGGCAGCTACGAGCCGAGGAGCAACCCCGGGAACAAGCCATACGGCGGCAGGCGCGGCGACTGGGGATAGCGCTGGTCGGAACCAACGAGGTGCTCTATCACACGGCCGCCCGCCAGCCGTTGCACGACATACTCTGCTGCGTCAGGCACAAGACCACCTTGCGCAGCGCGGGCACGGCTATTCGTCCCAACGCGGAGCACGACCTCAAGCCGCCTCAGGTGATGCGCCGGCGATTCAGCGATGACCTCGCCTCCTTAGACCGAACTCGGGAGGTGGCGGACCGCTGCCGGTTTTCGCTTTCCGAGCTGCGCTATCGCTATCCCGCGCAAAGCCGGCCGGACGGCAGGAGCGAGGCCGAATGGCTGCGGGAGTTGACCCTGCGTGGCGCTCGGCAACGCTACGGGGATCAAGTCCCCTCGGAGGTCACGCGGCAGATCGAACGGGAGCTCGTGCTGATCGAAGAGCTGGACTACGGCGGTTATTTTCTGAGCATGTGGGAAATCGTGCAGTTTTGCCGGCGTGAAAATATCTTGTGCCAGGGGCGGGGCAGCGCGGCCAACAGCGCGGTCTGCTACTGCCTCGAGATCACCGCGGTCGATCCGATCAAGCTCGACCTCTTGTTTGAGCGGTTTATCAGCCGCGAACGGGCCGAGCCGCCGGATATCGATCTCGATATCGAGCACAAACGGCGCGAGGAGGTGATTCAATTCGTCTACCGCCGTTACGGCCGCCGCCACGCCGCCATGGTCGCCAATCTGGTTCGATACCGAACGCGCTCGGCGCTGCGAGAGGTGGGCAAGGTGTTGGGGATACCGGCGATTGTGCTCGACCAGATCGCAAAGCTCGCGGGCGGCCGTGTTTACCGATTTGATCAGAATATACTGGAGCAGGCCGGGGTGGATACGCGCCTCGATAGCTATCGGCACCTCTTGCGATTGGTCCGAGAGATGCGCGGCTTTCCCCGCCATCTATCGGTTCATCCGGGGGGGTTTATTTTGGGGCACGAACCGGTCGATACCATCGTGCCCATCGAGCCCGCCAGCATGCCGGGACGCAGCGTGATTCAGTGGGATAAATACGCGATCGAGGAGTTGGGGCTTTTCAAGGTCGATCTACTGGGGCTGGGCGCGTTGACCCAGGTGCATCACTGCCTGGATCTGCTGCGGCAGCGCGCCGGGGTCGAGTTGGAATTTTCGACCATTCCGCAGGAGGACCCGGCCACCTACCGTATGATCTCTCGAGCGGAGACCGTGGGGGTCTTTCAGATCGAATCGCGCGCTCAGATGTCGATGCTTCCCCGCCTCAAGCCCAGCACCTTCTACGACCTGGTCATGGAAGTGGCGATCGTGCGGCCCGGACCGATTCAAGGCAACATGGTGCATCCGTATCTGAACCGGCGTAACCGTCTGGAAAAGGTTGAGTATCCCCATCCGAGCCTGGAGCGCATTTTATCCAAGACCCTGGGAGTACCCATCTTTCAGGAGCAGGTGATGAAGATAGCGGTCTCGGCCGGCGGCTACACGCCCGGCGAGGCCGACCAGCTACGTCGCGACATGTCCGCCTGGAAGAGCGCCGGGCGCATCGAGCAGCACCACGAACGGCTGATCAGCAGAATGGTGGCGAACGGCATCCCGCCCGAGTTCGCGGAGCGCATTTTTTCCCAGATAAGAGGATTCGGCGAGTACGGCTTTCCCGAAAGCCACGCCGCCAGCTTCGCCCTAATAGTCTATGTGACCGCGTGGCTGAAGTGTCACTACCCCGCATTTTTCACCTGTTCGCTGCTCAACGCCCAACCCATGGGGTTCTATTCTCCCTCAACCATCGTTCATGACGCCAAGCGCAACGGCGTCGAGGTCCGGCCTGTCGATGTGTGTGCGAGCCGTTGGGATTGCACGCTGGAACCAAGCCCGGAAGGCTACGCGGTTAGGATGGGGTTGCGCTATGTCAAAGGTTTTGGGGAGCGCGAACGGGAGGCCTGCGAGCGGGTTTGCGGCGACTGTCGCGACCTGGAGCAGTTCACGCGACAATCGAAGCTCTCGAAAAAGGCCTTGAGCAGCTTGGCTCAAGCCGGTGCGTTTCAATCCTTTGGGCTGAGCCGGCGCGACGCGATTTGGAAGGTGATGGAGGTCGTCAGCCGGCTGGGAGATAGCCTGGTATTCGCGCCGCGGGAGGCCGATCTCCTTTCGCCGCGGATGTTTAAGCCGCTCACCTTGTCGGAGGAGATCTTTTGGGACTACCGGATTTGCCGCCATTCACCGAGAGGCCATCCCATGCTGCATATCCGGCCGATGCTGGATAAAAAGGGGATCCCTCGTTCAGATCTGATCAACGCCATGGCTGACGGCAGCCGGACGCGATACGTCGGGATGGTTATCTGCCGTCAACAGCCGGCCACAAAGAGCCGCGTGACCTTTTACACCGTGGAAGACGAGAGCGGTTTCGTGAACCTGGTCGTCTGGCATCCGGTTTTTGAGCGCCATCCGGTGCTGGCGCGCACGGCCTTGTTGATGGGTATAACGGGTAAAGTACAGTCCCAGAACGATGTCGTCTACCTGATCGCGGACGAGCTTTGGGACCCGCGGCTCGAGTTTCAGCCACAAGGCGCGACCACGCGAAGCTTTTGTTGAGGCGGATTGGCCGCCGACTAAACGCTTACGATTGGCGGGAGTTATCCGTTGCGGTTAGGGGTAGTATGTATTGCTACATTATTATGGGTAACATTACGGAACCTAGATGTATTTAGCCGGAAACTGCTCCATTATCGACCATGGACTACTTTTAGAACACAAAATGGTAAGATTCAGCATACTAACCCATCGGCGGCAGGTGCCTATTTCTCGCGCGGCGAAGCTCACCGCGCGGTCAAGGCGGCGGCTAAATCGATCGCGACGCGGCGGGTCTTAGGTCCCCCAGGAGGTAGTTTCCGTGAGCAAAAACCGTTGTTCGAGGCTTATTTTCTCTCTGTTTTCCACGGTATCGATCGCGTTAATCGGCTGTTCTGCCGGAACGAATCAAACGAAGATTGCGGACGGAGTCGCCGGTGCCGGCGGTAAAGAGTCGGCCAGCGGTGAAGCGGGATCGTCGGAAGCCGGCTCCTCGGGTTTATCTGGTGCTGGCGCCGCCGGCGGCGGTAATCCGCTGGGTGAAGCCGGAAAGGAAGAGAGCTTCGACCCAAAAGACATCTGCGCCGGAAAGAAGGTTGACCCGGTGCCGGTTGAAATCGAGGTAGAAGTCGAGATCCCCTACGAGGTTAAAGAGCCGGCGCCGATAGCGATTTACCTCATGGTCGATCGATCGTTGAGCATGAACGATCCCTCGGGTGATTCCACCAAATGGGAGATCGTGAAAGAATCCGTCGAAGCCTTTCTAAATGATCAGGAATCCGCGTTTCTAGACGTGGGAATCCAATATTTTCCGTTAGATACCGATGCCTGCGATGGAGTCGTGTACGCCACGCCGGCCGTGCCCGTGGGTAGGTTGCCCGATAACGCTGGCGCTATTACTACCTCGATATCGAGCGTTGAACGTGAGAGCTTGACTCCGATAGAGCCGGCGCTGCGAGGGATGACCGCTTTTTGTGCCGAGTTTCAGGCTCAAAATCCGGAAGAAAAATGCGTCGGAGTGTTAATTTCAGACGGCGCGCCGACCTATTGTTCCAGGGAAGCGAGCGTACTGGTAGGCGTCGCTCGGGACGCTTGGGACAACTCGAAGGTGAAGACCTTTGCCGTGGGTATGGAAGGTGCGGATTTTAGCCTGCTTGATCAAATAGCCGAGTTTGGCGGAACAGATTGCACCCCGGATGATTCCTCCGACGGGTTCGCCTGCGACGTAAGCTCGGGAATGACGTTGATCCAGGCCTTTGAAGCCATTCGGACCTCTATCACGAGAATCGAGACCAGGACCGAAACAACGATCAAGATCGAAACCAAGATCGCGGATTGCGAATGGGGCCTTCCGGATACTCCCGAGACCATAGCGGGCGAGGGCGAGGAGTTTAACCAAGATAAGGTAAACGTGGTTTTCTACGATCCGAGCAAGGGGGAGGAGACGATCAAGAAAGTACCCCCGGGCGTTGACTGCGATTCAGTATCCGGCGGCTGGCACTACGACGATGAGGATGCGCCGACCAAGATCGTCGCCTGTCCGCAGACCTGCGATTACATCACCTCTGTCAAAGGCGCTACAATCGATATCCAGCTCGGCTGCGATACGATTGTTATACTAAGGTAAAAAACACATTCGGAATAAAAGGTGTAACCGGCTGCGAAAGCCCGTTTTCTTATTACGCCTTGGAGCGCCACGGTTATCGCTCTCAGGACAACGCGGCAGAGATCAAACCGTTACGCGGTGGAACGACGGCTTTCGAGAGAGGTATTGAATCACCGTCTAACCTATAGTCGCGCCACCACCGGACATCATCGTAAACGAGTACGCTTTTTTAAGCTCTCACGCGTTCTCACAACGATCATAGCGGGATATGCAAGTACCCGCGCAACATTGCTGAAAATACGAGCACGCTTTGCCGCAGCCACCGCAATGGTCTTCGTTCCACTGCGTGTTGACACATTGGCCGTTACATTCCTCCAAGCAAGCGCCGCGATCACAGCAATTAGAGTCGTCATTACAGCATTCCGAGTCGCAAACGTTGCCGCACGCGCCGCAGTTCTCCATGTCGCTGCTCAGATCCACGCAATCTCCGTCGCAGCACGTATCGCCTCCACATTGGGTATCATCCTCGCAAGCACATCGGCCGTCGACGCAGGCTCGGCCGCCCGAGCAGTTATGACCGCAACTACCGCAGTGCGCCGCGTCGGTGTCGAGATTGACACAATCTCCATTGCAACAGGTCTCATCGTCGTCGCATTCTTCGCCGCACTCGCCGCAATTCTCCGGATCGCTCGTGATGTCGATGCACTCGCCGTCACACGGCATTTCATTCGACGTCGGGCATTTACAGGTTCCGTCCAGACACCTCGCGTCATCGGGACAGGCGTTGCCGCATTCACCACAGTTTTCGTTGTCTAAGGATAAGTCGATGCACTCATCTCCGCATAGCTCGTGCGACTCCCGGGAGCATCCGCAAACGCCGTCTTCGCATAAGCCCGAAAGGCCGCAGCTATTTCCGCATTCGCCGCAGTTCCTGCGATCCGTCTCCACGTCGACGCACACGCCGTCGCAGACCTCGTCGCTCTCCGATTCACAGACGCAAACGCCTTCGGTACACGTCTCCCGCTCGCCGCAAGAGACTCCGCACTCGCCGCAGTTTTCCACGTCCGTCTGTAGGTCTACGCATTCATCGATACATAGGCTTTGAGCGGGGTCTTCGCATTTGCATGAGCCATTGACGCACAGTTGCACCGCGGGACAGGTTTTGCCGCAAACCCCGCAGTTGTTTCGATCGGTCAGATGGTCGATGCATACGCCGTTACAGCATCTGCCCGGACAGCTCGAATTGTCGCAGCTCAAGCCGGGCGCATCGCTCTTGTCGGCGTCGGCGCTTCCATCGTTATCCGAAACGGTAGACGATTCGGGAAGCCCGGCATCCGGGTCGATAGCGTAACCGACGGCGCATCCCATCGCAGCGATCAACACGAGAAATAAAAGCCGGTAGCCGAGAGCCATCAAAAATCGATTATCTCTTATCATACATTATAGTACAGGTCAAACGGTCAAACGCTTGTCCGATCGCTTTATCGCTAGAGTCCGGAGCTTTTTAAAGAAGTCGTGGCACGGGTGTCAACTCGATTCCTTTTTATCATTACAGTAATATCGCTTATTTCCGTCTGGCGCGCGCTCGGTACGGGCTTTGACTTGCTTTTAATCGACAGTATACCGTAATAATTGTTACTTTTTCGTAGTGCGTCTACGGAGCGAGTGGTTATAGATAGACGATGCGCCTGCTGTTACAAGGAGAGAGACCATGACCGAAGTGAGCTACGGATACACCAAGAATTTGGGAGTCATCCCTTTTGATCAAGCTCTCGACAATGTCGCGGAAGCCCTCAAGACGGAGGGTTTCGGCGTATTAACGGAAATCGATATCAAGGCCACGCTGAAGAAGAAGCTGGACGTTGATTTTCGTAGGTATCGTATCTTGGGCGCCTGTAACCCCGCTCTCGCGCATCGCGCGCTTTCTCGGGAGCTTCTCGTAGGGCTTTTATTACCGTGCAATGTCGTCGTATTTGAAGAAGACGACGGAAGCGTCAGCGTTTCTATGGTCAAGCCGAAAGAGATGTTCAAGGTGACCGGTAATCAAGAGCTGACGCGCGTTGTTGGTGAAGTAGACGCGAAGCTTATCAGGGTGCTCGAAGCGATCGAATAGAGAAAAAGCGATGGAACCAAAGCATAAACGTCAACTCAAATTTTCCGGGTGGTACTTTTTTCTGGCGTTCGCCGTTTTGTATCTGTTACAGACCGCGCTGTTGGGAGAAATCCGGCCGGAAAAAGTGCCCTATAGCGAGTTCCTTTCGCTGTTGGAGCAGGGTAAGATCGCGAGTGTCAACCTGCGCGAGAGGGAAATCGTCGCCGAGCTTGTATCCAAGGATAATAGAGAAAACAAGAACAAGATCATCCTGACCGAACGCTTGCCGAATATCAATGAGTCGTTATTGCTGGAGAAGCTATACGCGTCAAAAGTCCGATTTCAGGGTAAAATCGAGACGGACTCCTGGCTCAAGCAGTTTTTTTTGGGTTGGGTGCTGCCGCTCGGAATTCTGGTCTTATTATATCTATTTATCATGCGTAGAATCGGACGCAACGTGGGTCCCTTGAGCTTCGGTAAAAGCAAGGTGAAGATCTACGACAACAACGAAAAAAACAAGGTCACTTTTGACGATGTCGCCGGAATCGACGAAGCCAAGGCCGAGCTGACCGAGGTGCTCGACTTTCTTAGAAATCCGGAGAAGTACCGCGCCCTGGGGGCGACCATTCCCAAGGGCGTGCTCTTGGTGGGCCCCCCCGGAACCGGGAAAACGTTGATGGCGCGCGCTCTGGCCGGCGAGGCGAACGTTCCCTTTTTCACCCTCTCCGGCTCTGATTTCGTAGAGATGTTCGTGGGCGTCGGCGCGGCCAGGGTGCGAGACCTTTTCGCTCAAGCCAAGGAGCGCGCGCCGTGCATCGTGTTTATCGACGAGATCGACGCCATCGGGAAATCTCGCGGCGGTATCGCGGCCATGGCGACCAACGACGAGCGGGAGCAGACCCTGAACCAGCTTTTAAGCGAGATGGATGGCTTTGATTCGACCAAGGGGGTGATTATCATGGCCGCGACCAATCGTCCCGAGGTCCTCGATTCTGCGCTCTTACGCGCCGGCCGTTTTGACCGCCAGGTCGTGGTCGATCGAGCCGATGTACGGGGCCGGGAGTCGATTTTAAAAGTTCACGCGCGGCCTATCAAGCTGGGAGACGACGTGAACTTCACCGTCATCGCCCAGCGCACCCCCGGAATGACCGGGGCTGATCTCGCGAACGTGGTGAATCAAGCCGCGCTGAACGCTGCGCGTCGCGGCTCGAGCGTGGTGGAGAGCCGGGATTTCGACGAGGCGGTGGACCGAATTCAGCTCGGGACGAAAAACACCAGCAAGGTGATGAACGAGGACGAGAAGCGCCGAGTGGCGTTTCACGAGAGCGGGCACGCGATTGTGGCGATGAGCGTGGAGCACGCCGATCCGGTTTACAAAGTGACCATTATCCCGAGCTCCATCGGAGCGTTGGGAGCGACACTGCAGCTTCCGACTGAAGACCGCTACATGATGACGAAAAACGAGCTGTTCGACCGCATCTGCGTCATGATGGGAGGTCGAGCGGCCGAGGAGTTGTGTTGCCAAGACATTTCCACGGGCGCTCAAAACGATCTCGAGCGCGTCACCGAGACCGCGCGTCAGATGGTTTGCCGTTATGGTATGAGCGAGCTGCTCGGCCCGCAAACCTTCGGAAGGCCCACGGGATTGCGTTTTTTGGGTGGTCCCATGCCGCTCGGGGAAGACCGAAATTTCAGCGAAAAAACCGCGCAGGCAATCGACGCCGAGGTGCGGCAGATCATCGATACGCAACATCAACGGGCGCGCAAAATACTGCAGGACCGCCGCGATATGCTCGGCAAAATGATCGAAAAGCTATTGGTTGAGGAAACGCTTCACCGTTCGGATTTAGAAGCCATTGTGGGTCCCCTGCCCCAAAGACGGGCGACGTGTTCGGCTCAACCGGCCGGCTAAAAGAGTTGCCCCGAAAATAGTATGAAAAAAACCGACACAATTGGCTTTGGATGCCGGCGCGTCCAACGCGATTAGGCGTCCGGCGTTTTAACCGCTGTAACAACCACCCGGAAATAGCGCGCGACTCGAGAGATGGAAAACAACGTTCTGATCGCCTTCGGCTTAACCTTATTCGCCGGACTCTGTACCGGGATAGGCAGCGCGGTGGTTTTTTTCTCCAGAAGGCCGAGCATGGTTCTCTTGTCTCTCGGGTTGGGCTTTTCAACCGGGGTCATGGTTTACATATCCCTGGTCGAGCTATTGCCGGGAGCGCAAAAGATGATCGGCCATTCGCTCGGAGAGGGTCTCGGCGGGTGGCTGGCAAACGGCTGTTTCTTCGGCGGCATTTTAGTCTCGGCGTTGATCGATAAAATGGTGCCCGAGCCGGGCAATCCCCATCAAGCGGTATCGCTCGCGGCGATGGAGCGAGCGGCCCGGCCTCAAAAGGGAAGCGAGCGTATTGCGACCGAAGATATCCAACGGGTCGCCTCGCTCAAACGGCTCGGTCCGCTCACCGCCTTGATAATAGGAATACATAATTTCCCGGAAGGCATGGCGACGTTTGCGAGCGCCTTGGCGGATCCCGCTCTGGGTCTATCGATCGCGGTTGCGATAGCGATACACAACATCCCGGAAGGCATTTCGGTGGCGGTGCCGACTTTCTTCGCCACCAATAGTCGCGTCAAGGCCTTTCTTCTCTCTTTTTCCTCGGGCCTCGCGGAACCGATAGGCGCGCTGCTTTTTTATCTGATACTCATGCCCTTTATCAGCGACACGGTGGTCGCCGCCATGCTCGCGACCGTGGCTGGAATCATGGTCTTCATATCCTTTGACGAGCTACTTCCGACCGCGCGCGAATACGGCAAAGGCCACACGGCTATCGTCGGCGTGATACTCGGCATGGCCGTCATGGCGACCAGCTTGTTGCTTTTCTAAGTAACTAATTAATTATACTAGCAAGCGGGCTACGCGCTCGGCGCCGTCGTCACCGGCGCGGACGCTCTTTTTTTTGTTTCCTGCTCGCGCAGCAGCTTCTTGTTGACCTTGAATACCTCGGTCAACGGCATTTCATTGATAAACTCGACCTCGGACGGAACCGCGTACTTGGCGATCCTTTCTCGCAGATACGCGATGATCTCCTCGCCGGATACTTTCCCCAGAGATTCCGGTTTCGGCTGAATGAAGACCTTGACGCGTTCGCTCCCGGGACGTTCGGGATCGACGATGCCGATGGTGGCCGCCATGGCGACCGCGGGATGTTTGTACAAGATGTCCTCGATTTCTTTAGAGTAAACCTTATAGCCGGATACGACGATCATGTCCTTGATTCGGTCCTCGATATAGAAATAGCCCTGATCATCCACGCGCACGACGTCCCCGGTATGGATATAGCCGTCCTCGTCGAAACCCGTCCCGAGCTGCGGCCAGTATCCCAACATGCGTTGCGGACCGGAGAGCAGCATCTCGCCGACTTTTCGATCTTTGACAAGCTCGTCATACGAAAGCTCGCCGCCGCTTTCCACATCGATGATTTTAACCTCTGTATCCGGCAGCGGAACGCCGATAGTCGCCCGCTTTTCCTCTGTTATCAACTTCGGCCTTAGCTTCGAGAGCTTGGTCAGCAACGGAACTAGCCGATAGAAAATCCTGCCGATCCAACGATAACCGATTATCGATGCGATAAATCTGGCGAACGCGACTTGTCCCGGCAACTGCAGAAATCTGGTGAGAAGCGAGATCAGCCCGCTTCCGCCGAAAAGCCTGAGCATCACCGAGGTGTTCAGATGGGTGGTCGGCGACATTTCCGAAAGACCGTACCCTTCCATGATGAAGCCCGCGCCCTTCTTTTCGAACTTCTCTTGGATTTCGGGCCTGAGCGGAGCGGAACCGGAGATACCGAGAATGCTGACTCCCTTAAGCTCCTCGTCCAACATCTTCATGAATTGGGTCGGCACGCCCAGTTGCAGGATGGGATAGTGTTCCTTGATCATCTCGGCCATGGATTTCGTGTCCCGTGCATCGGGCACCAGAAGCTGCTTGAACCCTAGTAAGGTCATGGTGTGCATGATGCAATGACCGTAGCTGTGAAAAAAAGGCAGCCCGATCAACACGGCGATGTTTCCGATCATGATTTGCGAACTGATCCCCAAGGCATAGCTTTGCTGAGTCGCGTTCGAGGTCACGTTGTAGTGGCTCAGCATGCAGCCTTTTGGGATTCCGGTGGTGCCACCCGTAAATAGAAGTATCTCTAAATCGCGTTCCGGGTCGACCTCGACCGCGGGCGCTTGCGGTGGGTGGGTATCGATCAAATCGGTCAGCCAATAGGTTCCGTCGGGCGGCGTCTCTCGCGCGCGCGGATTCTCGGAATAATCCTCGACTCTTGTGATGATAACAGTTTCAATGCGAAACGATTCTTTTATACTATCGACCACGTGTTGGTATTCGTATTGGACGAGGACGGTTTTCGGAGCCGACTCCTTGAATTTATGCAGCAGGTGCTCGGGCGGTTCCAAGAAGCTACACGGAACGTGAACCGCGCCCGCCATGGAGATCGCGTGGTCCGCCAACACGAATTGGATCGATGTGGGCAGCAGGGTGAGAACCCGATCTTCTTTTCGCGTTCCGAGGGCGTATAGGGCGTTTGCCAGACGCGCGGCCTTTTCGCGCGCTTCGGGATAACTCATCTCGTATCCGAGTTGGACATAGCCCATCTTGGGATACTTCTCCGCCGCTTGTTCCAAAAAGCTATGAGAGCGAAATTTGGGATACGGGGCGAGCGACTTTGGAATTCCGTGAATTTTGTACTGAGAAAACCAGGGTTTTTCGTCGAGGTTATGACTCATTGTTGATTTCCACTAACCGTAACCGATTCGCTTCTTGGTAAACGACCGGCCGTATTATCTTGAAAAATATCTAATAATACCAGCCCGCGCTACGAATTGCGTCGACCGCACCAGCCGAATTCCAGCGGTTTTTTTTCACTGTTACTCTTTGCGGCATCCGGCACAAGCTCACGGACGCGATGCACGGCGAATAAAGTTTTACCGAGCGATGAACTTCAACCGCCTCCGAGAGAGTCGGTGAGAGCAAAATCCTTTTCCGTTTCTAGCCGCGCGCAGCAAAAACCGTTAATAAAACTAGCCTAAAAGGGGTCGTTCCCGATCGACTCGAAAGTAGACCAAATGCAGCGGGCTCATCGCTTGCTCTTTTTCTTCCGAGTAAAACCGTCTTCTTAGAGACTCGATCAGCACTTGGTCCGTGGATTCCTCGGTTTTGGTCAGCGATAGCCTCTTGCCTTTGTATCCCTTCCCCTCCTCGACGAAAAGATAAAAGGCATTGGGATTTTGTTGGATATTCGCGTAGCTCTTGCGACTTGTCATGATGAACGCGATCGAGCCGTTTTCAACGGAGACCGGACGCGAGTAAACCGCCGAGTTGATTTTGCCTTCGGAGTCGCAAGTAGATAGTACCCCGAGTCCGTGCTTCTGTTCGAAATAGTCTTTTAGCTCCATTTTGTTTCTCCGTTCGCGATAGAAGAGGTTCGATATATAATTAATAACGATTTAAAAAGGAACAAGTTTTTTGTAAGCGTTCAGGGGTCAAACAAGTCGGCGGCCAATTCGCCCGTAAAACCGAGCGCGCCCGCAGGGCCGGCGAGGATGGTA
>JAFGIB010000030.1 GCA_016929805.1 Deltaproteobacteria bacterium
ATCTCTAATATTCCTGCGGTTTTTCCTGCGGGCGCGCTCGCGATCGAACTCCGTGGACGCGACCGGTCTTGGCAAATTTATTTCTGCCAGGTGCCTAAGCAAGGCACTCGTACGATAGTTAGATCGCGTCGCAGGCCCGCGGTGTTTCGGGCAAATCTATAATTTGGCTTCTCGTGATACACAAGGGGCGCAGCGAAGAGATAACTCCGCATTGGTTCGTCGAGGTACAACAGCCGGGAAGCGTCTCCTCCATCCAGCGTCCATCAGCGCTTTCGTCGCCCGCGGCCTGCGTTCCTTCAGGCGGATAGTTCGGACACCGCGTATCGGGTTGAGGCGGAGGTTGGCACTCGACTTCGTAACCGACCGTTGTATCTTTCGCTCCACACACCTCCATCCCGCCGCTCGATGTACAGCATGCCGCGACGCAGCTCCATCTTCCATAGCCGCCTTCCGAGTCGGGGTCTTCACAGGTGACGCCGCCGCAGACAACGGGAGCGGTGGGAGCCGGCTCACCGCACTCAACTGCATAGTCGCCGTATGTGAAACCGCCGTCGCCTCCTGTGAAGCCCGTGTACCGACTTCCTTCAGCTCCACCGACCCCTCCGCTTTGCACCGTCGCACCGCTACCGCTTGCCGCGCTTCCCGCGCTAATGAAATCCTCTTCGCCTGTTGAGGAGCTTTCACCGCACGCGAACAGCAAGATAACGCTTACCAGTGTTGCTCCTATTTGCATGGATTGAATACGGTTTTTAATTGACATGTTCGTCCTCCATCTATTTTTTGTTAAATTTAGTAAATAAATAACTCAAAAGCTAATCGGAATATAGACCTCGATCAGTGCTGTTTAGGGTCACGGCTAATCGTCCGCATCTTGAGATCGTTAATAAAGAGAACCGTGACGACTCAGGCGTACGAAAAAACATCGGCGTCGGCAATTAAAAAAAGGCAAAGACAATTTGAGGATATCGCTACATACTAGCCCGGTGTTCCTTGCCGCACAACAAGACACGCCCTTGCGAATAGCCGGACTATACTATAATCGAGATTGCCGGTCTGAACCTTTTCTAGGCGCTAACCCCGGATATTTCTAAAGCCCCCCACGTCGTTATTGACCTTAACGTTGTGAAAACTCCGTCGGTGTAAACCGCTTGCGCTCGCGAAAAAAACGCGAACTAAGAGCGTGCTCATTCTTTTTTACCTCACTTACGTTGAATAAAGCTCGGGTCCCTAAAGAATTCCGCGCGTCCTTATTTTGTCGCTTTTTTCGCGTTTCCGCTCGACGTTTTTTACGACGTTAAGGTTAAGCAACGCGTATGGTATCTTCATTTATTATCGTATTCTGAATGCTAATATTATCATTATAAGAACGACCCATATTCCCGTTTAGGGGGAATTCGCGGCTTGGCTCTTGATCGATGCCGTTTGCTCTAAGAGCGTGTTTAATAAGTTCCTCCGCTCGTCTTTCGGGCGGGACCGACCAATCTGCGGCGTCGCTCGCTTCTCGAAATAGCGCTGCTATTGCTGCGGTTCCGCTCAGTCGCCGTAAAAACGTTTGACCCCGAGCTGGGCGCTAACAATGTGAAATCATTTTTTTTACGTAAGCCCCAAACGGAATCAGCGGATTTGACCCCTGGTTTTTATAACGCCAGGGATAACGGGTAAAAAAAGGCCGCCGGGAGCCTATTCCAGTCGAGCGGACCGAGCCCGTCAATCGGGCCGCGAGCGGCGCGAGGAGCAACGCCGCGATGCGACGCGGATCGACCGCCGCGCGAGGTTCGCCCTACAGACGATAGGCTCAAGAGTCTGTACCGATAGGCCGCCGGCGACGAGGCCTACTGGGATAGGCTCTAAATACAGTCAGCCATCTCAACCTGGTATTCGATAGGTTGTGCGATTCCGCTAACGCTCACGGAGTAGATTTTGCCAGCTTCACTCTGCCAGCCTTGCGGAATAAAGTTGAATTGTTTGAGGAAACAGCATTGGCTCACGATTGCCTTTTATTAACTTCCAACAGCCCGGGAAAAACGTTTAGCACGTTTCGCAACCCGAGTTAAGGCTTCTACTTGAACTCCGAGGACGGCTCAACCGATTGGTTTTCGCCATTGGATTCGTTCTTGCGATAAGCCTGAACCGCCCGGTTATGCTCCGCCACGGTCTCGCTGAACCGATGGCGGCCGGCGGAACTGACCACGAAGTAGAAGTAATTGTGCTCGGCCGGTTCTAACACGGCACGTATAGCATCGAGCCCGGGATTCGATATCGGTCCCGGTGGCAGCCCTTCCAACCGGTAGGTGTTGTACGGATTGCTCTCGTCTTGGGTCATCGCGCGCGTGATCTGATTTCCGTCAAAGCGTGCACAGGCGGACGATGGCTCGACGGCAATCCGGCAGCCGTAAGCGACGGTGGGATCTGCCTGCAACCGACGAAGGGGGAACTCGGGGCGACGCAAGCGGTTGAAAAAGACGCCCGCGATAATCGGTTGTTCGGATAGGTCCGACGCTTCCTTCTCGACTATTGACGCGAGAATCAAAACCTGATGTCGCTCCCAATCCATTTCGCTCTTGAGTCGCGCGAACGCTTGAGAATGCCGGTGCTCTAGTGTCTCAATTCTGCGCTGAAAATTCGCCAGCAGTCGCGCAAGCACGCTCTTTTCGTCGGTACCTTCTTTGAGTTGATAGGTGTCCGGAAAGAGATATCCCTCCGCGTTCGCCGCTTTGATATTATACCGTCCGAGAAGTGCCTCGTCGGCGGTTGCTTTTATAAAAGCCTCCTTTCGGCATACTCCCCAGCGTTCAAAGCTGTCCGCAATATCAAACCGAGTATGCCCTTCGGGGATAGTCACCCGTAGCTCGGCATAGCCGAATCCGGACGCCAGTCGCTGTACGATCTCTCTAACGCTCATCGAATCTTGTAACATGACGCGGCCGCTGTTGAGCTTGCGGTCCGCGCCGATCAGACGAACGTAAAGGGCGAAAATCGCGGGCTCGCCGATGACTCCTTGATCGGCTAAGTAGCGCGCGACCGCGCGCGCCGAGCTGCCCTTGGAAATCGCGACCTCGACAGCGCGCCCGCTACCCGCAAAACGCCGATCCGGATAGACGATTGTCAGCCAGCCAAGCGCGAATATCAGACCGGTGATAAAGGCGACGGCCAAGATCGTCAGCGTTGCCAGCACTATTTTCGCCGCTCGCGCCACCTTTTTTCGCCCGCGCTTCTGCCTCGACGACGGCGATCGCTTTTTACGGCCGGTCCGATCTGTAGGATCTCTTCTTCTACCCAAGCGCTTTTCCCAATCGCATCAAGATAGCTCTGTAAAATCAGCGTCGCCGCGGCTTGATCCACCACAGAGCGCCGTTTTTTTCCGAAAATCCGCGCGCTCGAAAGGTGTCGCTCGGCGGCCGCGGTGGAAAGTCGTTCGTCCCACAAAACCACCGGTACCGTGCTCGACGCCTCGACCATCGCGGCGAATCGACGAACCGATCGAGCGGCCTCGCCTTCGCTGCCGTCGCTGCGCAACGGCAACCCTATCACCACCTGCTGCGCATTAGCCGAACTGACTTCGGCGGCTACCATCAACGCCGCCTGCTCGTATCCCCTATGCTCGATCGTTTTAAGCGGATAGGCTATCCGCACATCGGGCTCCGCGAACGCTAGGCCCGTCCTTCGAGCACCGGGGTCAACTCCGATTCGACGCATATGTTGGTTCTAGCACAAAAACGCGAATCACGAGGAAGTACAAGAGGTTTCGAAGGTTCGTAATCCAGCCTACCCGGCGAAAACGCCCCTACCCGAGCCGTTACGCCCGCACAATCCGCGAAACTCTAGCTTAGGACTCGCGCAAAAAAACTTCACATTGAGCATCCCATCTCGGGGCCGACCGTCTCGTCTCCTCAATCGTGAAATCCTCGAAATAGCGCTGCTGTTCATGCGGTTCCGCTCAATCTTCGATAATACATTTGACCTCGAGCAGGGCGCTAACATGAAAAATTATTTTTGCGTGAGCCCTTAGCGACTACGCAACGATCCCCTATACTGCGCCTTTATGGAATACACCGCCCATTTTCGTTGTGTCGCAGGCTGTAAGGGCAGCTACAGCATCGAAGAGATTATCTACAAATGTCCGCATTGCGGCGAATTGCTCGAGGTTCATCACGACCTTGACGCCCTGCGTCAAAGGAGCCCCTCGTCGTGGATCAGCCTGTTCGACGAACGCATCCGAACCAATCAATGGCCTTACGGAAGCGGCGTATGGGGGAAGAAAGAGTGGATCGCTCCAGAGTTAGATGACGCGTGCGTGGTGTCGCTGCACGAGGGAGGAACCAATCTCTTTTGGGCTGAGCGATACGGAAAGAGAATGGGGTTGTCAGATCTCTGGATAAAGATGTGCGGTAACAGCCACACGGGCTCCTTCAAGGATCTCGGAATGACCGTGCTCGTCAGTGTCGTGCGACAGATGATCAAGAACTCGCGACCGGTCGAGGCCATTGTATGCGCTTCGACCGGGGATACCTCGGCGGCGCTAGCCGCTTATTGCGCGGCGGGCGGCATACGAGCGGTCGTGCTGCTACCCCGAGGAAAGATCTCCACGGCCCAGCTCGTTCAGCCCTTAGCCAACGGAGCGCTCGTGTGCGCTCTCGATACCGATTTCGACGGATGTATGGCGATCGTTCAGCGGCTCTCCCGGGAGCCGGGAGTGTATCTCGCTAATTCGATGAACTCGCTACGTCTCGAAGGGCAAAAGACCGTCGGCATCGAAATCGTGCAACAGTTTGATTGGCAGGTTCCCGACTGGGTCATCATTCCCGGCGGCAATCTCGGCAATGTTTCGGCCTTAGGTTCCGGATTCGATATGATGTACGCTCTCGGGTTGATTCAAAAGCTTCCCAGGATCTGCGTAGCCCAGGCCGCCTCGGCCAATCCCCTTTACCGCGCCTACAAAGCCGGCTGGGATAAATATGAGCCGATGGTCGCCATGCCGACCGAAGCCAGCGCGATTCGAATCGGCAATCCGGTATCGATTCGCCGCGCGGTACGAACCTTGAATAAATTCAACGGCGTCGTGGAACAAGCAACGGAAAAAGAGTTGGCCGAGGCGGTGGCAACCGCGGATCGAACAGGTACTTTCGCTTGTCCACATACGGGAGTCGCGTTGGCCGCGCTGGTCAAGCTGGTAAAGAGAGGCGAAGTTCAGAAGAACGATCGGGTTGTGGTGATCTCAACGGCTAGCGGCCTTAAGTTCGTAGATTTTAAGATCCGCTACCACGAAAACCGAATCGAGGGGTTTGAGAGCGCCCTTGCGAATAAACCCATTGAGCTGCCGAATTCATACGAGGCGGTAAAAAGTTCGGTTTTTCACGCTATCGACTCGAAGCCGCCGTTGACCTGATAGTCGCTGATCCTCTAGTTTAAAAGGCGGTTTCCCTACGCGAAAAGACCTCTGCCAACGCCCGCTATCACGTTAGGTTTCTCTGCCGTGAACGATATCCGCAACGCCCTCGGTTCAGTCAGATTATTCCAAGGTATGGCTATAGAAGGCCTCGATCAAGTTGCAGCGATCACCACCCAACGTGAGCTACGAACCGGCACCTATGTATTTCGCGAGGGCGATCTCGGCGACAAATTATATATCGTCCTGCAAGGTAAGGTACGCATTTCCCGAACTGTTCCGGGGATGGGTGAAGAAGCGCTCGCAATCCTCGGACCGGGAGAGGCTTTTGGCGAGATGTCCCTTATAGACGACTTTCCACGCAGCGCGGACGCGCTGGTACACGAAAGCTGCCAACTGGCGGAAATATCGCGGGAATCATTAGAGGAGCTGCTGTTTCTCAACAAGGATCTCGCCTTCGAGATCCTTTGGAATTTCGTAAAAATACTATCATCTCGTCTGAGAGAAACGAACGAAAAGATGACCTTTCTCTCGATTACTGGAAAATTCTGAGAGGCCGATAGTTTTGCTTGTTTTCGTCGGACCGACGTGATTGTGTTCAAAAAGCCGTGGTGGACATTTATGACAATGATGTTTGCGGATGTTTTCCCACGGGAAGACATTATCCCGGAATCGCCGACAAGTTGGCCGGGGCGACTTCTCGGATTCCGGGTTTGTCAAAGCTTGTAAAAGCCTCCGAGCGTTGGAGAGAAGCGAAGCTCGCGGTGATCGACTTCGAAACCACGGGACTTGAGCCTGACAACGATAGGGTTCTTGAAGCGGGAGTCGCTTGTTATGACAACGGAAGCCTAGCCAGGCTCAAGAACTGGCTGATTAATCCCGCAATACCGGTACCACCCGAATCCCGGGCCGTACATCAGATAAGCGACGAGCAGTTAGCGCAGGCGCCTTTCTTTTCAGAGGTCGTCGCCGAGCTTACGGAGGTGTTGAGAGGACGGCTTGCCGTTGCATACAATGCCGATTTCGATCGGAATTTCCTTCTTGCGGAACTCGGACGTCTCGGCCAGGACTTTAATCGCGAAGCGGAGTCGACGCCGGCGTTTTCCCCCGATCTCATTTGGATCGATCCGTTGGTCTGGGTTCGAGAGCTACACCGAGACGAAAAGAGCAACAAATTGACGGAGGTGTGCGCTCGAATGGGTATCTCCGTAGGTCAAGCGCATCGTGCCGCCGACGACGCGGAGGCCACGGGGAAGGTCCTTTTCGCCCTTGAGCCCCACTTGCCCGCTACCTACGGCGAGCTTATCCGTATACAAACTCGATACGCGGCCCGACAGGAGCTTAGTCTATCCTCGAAGCGCGGACGGCGCGGCTAAGGGCTCGCGCAAAAACAACTTCACTTTTAGCATCCCATCTCGGGGCCAACTGTCTCATCTCCTCAATCGCGGAATCCTCGAAATAG
>JAFGIB010000335.1 GCA_016929805.1 Deltaproteobacteria bacterium
AGGGCGCCGTTACAAACCCTTCCGCGCTTCGCCAGTGCCCAATTCCGGCAACTTTTTTGTCCTTTGCACCGCTGCCGAAAGGACACGGTTTATCGTAAGCGGTAGCATAGGCATCGACCTAATTCTGCGTCGGCTCGATTCTGACGATCCGCTGAACGACTTCGAACGTCTGTATGTGGAGCCGCTCTCCGAAGCGCATGCCCGGCGACTGTCACAGGACCTAGCTATGTCCCTCGACGTCGTAGTTCCGAATGAGTTAGAACCACAGTTGCTCCAACTGCTTGGCCCCCCCGTACCCTACTTTATCCACATGCTGTTCTCGCAACTCGCGCAACTTCCGTCGGACAAGCGCCATCCTCTTAAGCTAGATACATTAGAAGAAGTCTATAACCAGCGCGTGCTTGGTCCGACTTGCAAGCATTACTTCGATCATTATCGCAGGCGCTTGGCGCGATATGGCAAGGAAGTCGAACGCGCAGCCCAGGCCGTGCTGCGCACGGTAGGGGCGAAAGACCGGGTCGGCTCCGCTGCACTCTATAACATCTATCGCAGCGCGCGTAGGAAGGGCGCTAGCGAATCGGAGTTCAACGAGCTTATGGCTGACTTGGAGTGCGACTGGTACCTTGTACTCGACGTAAAGACCAACGAATACCACTTTCTACTTAAGGTGATGCGCGATTGGTGGGACCGTTGGTATGGCAAACGGGGCTTAAAGATTGCTCGCCGTGGGGAGAGTTGAAATGGTTGCACATAAGTACATGCCGGAGGAGATGTCGGTAGAGGAGCTGCGCGCCACGTTTGCCGCTCGGCAGGACATTTTGGACCTCCTTGTCAACGCAATTCGCGATCAGACCCGAACGAAGACGTTGTCTAACTATCTCATTACCGGACCACGCGGCACCGGGAAGACGACCATTGTGTTGATGACCTGCCTGCGTATTCGCGAGGATGCCGAACTGAACTGTGCTTGGATTCCGGTCCGTTTCCCGGAGGAACTTCGTGGTGTGGTATCGCTACGCGATCTGCTGTCCCGCACTCTAGAGCGATTAGCTATGGACGGTGTCTCCGGCGCAGCGAGTCAGCATAAAAAGGTTGAAGATGAGGACGACGAAGAAACGAGCGAGAGCCTCGCACTTGCTGCTCTCCAACGCATCACCGCCGGGGAAGGCAAGCGTTTGATTTTGTTATTAGAGAACCTCGATCAGATTTTAGAAGAAAGCTTTGACAATAAAGCAAAAAGCAGGTTCCGTCGACTGCTTATGGACAGACCCTTCATGATGATCGTCGGTACAGCTGTTCGAGCCGTAGGCGCATTTGAAAAATACGAAAGCACGTTTTTCAACTTCTTTCATCCAATCTCCTTAGAACGTCTCAATGATGCTCAGGTGTATGAGCTCATGAAACTTCGGGCAGACTACGAAGGCAACTCGGATTTTGAAAACCAATACGCCGAGCAAAAGGCAAAGATCCGCGCACTAGCCTTGATAACCGGTGGTAACCCGCGCCTCTTACTAATGGTTTACGAAATTCTTACCCAGGGAAACTTCAATTCGACAGTAAATGCGCTCTATCGCCTAGTGGACGAACTAACGCCGTTACTTAAAGACGTGCTGGAACACCAACTTTCTGTTCAACAGAAACAAGTTATCGACGCGCTAATGCGAACGGGCGGTATCGCAACACCGGCCGAGATCGCTCAACAATCGCGCTTGCCCCTCAATAGTGTTACTAGCCAGCTGCAACGCCTGAAAGACATGCAAATCGTCGAGCTTCACAACGGTGGTAAGGGTCAGCGTGATTACTACGGAATTCCCGACCAGCTCTTCAGTACCTGGTACCAGATGCGGTACCTGCGTAAACAGCGACGACGCATCGAGATTTTCGTCGATGTTCTAAAAATATGGTTCGAGGAGGAACAGCGCCTTGCAACCGTACATTCGCTGGCGGAGCAAGCAGCCCGTCTTTCAGGTGGTGAGGTGCGCGATTCCGCGATAGCAGCCGAGTACTTCATGGCTTCGTTGACGAAGACCCCCTATGAATTCGAGGCAAGGGATGCGGTGGTCAACCTATGGTTGAAAAAGGGATTTCTCGATGAGGCCGCAATGTTTTTGGCGGAGTTGCGTGATATCGATTCGACGGCTCACGATAATGCTACCGCATATGCCGAATTGCGAGATTGGGCACTTGAGCATGGAAACTTGGCTACAGCAGTCAGAGCTGCGCAGGTAGCCACGGAACAAAATCCCAATGATTATTATATCCGAATACGCTACGGATTGGCGTTGAGTTTGTCCGGAAATCAAGAGGAGGCATTACGAATCTTTAACGAATTGGTCGAGTCTAATCCTCAAAACGTTGAAATTCTAACCGAGGCCCTCATGAATCGGGGCACGAGCCGTAGATTTCAGGGAGACGCATTTGGTGCTGCGTCGGACTATACGGCAGTAATAGATTTGCCTAATGCGCAGCCAGCGCATGTCGCCCAATGCTTGATCTATCGCGGGACGCTAAAGGCAGAAGCTAGAGATTTATATTCAGCAATCGATGACTATACCAAGGCAATTGGACTTCCTGGTGCGCCTAGCGAGTGCGTTGCTCGGGCGTTATGTTACCGCGGCGTATGGAAAGGTCAGCTAGATGATAGAACAGGTGAAATAGCGGATTATACCGCAACGATCGAGCTCGAGGGCGCAACCGCCGAGCAGGTAGCGGAAGCGCTCATGTGCCGCGGAGTACGAAAAGGTCAGCTGGGTGACAGAATAGGCGAGATAGAGGATTACACTTCGGTGATAGAGCGTGAGGGCACTCATCCTGAACAGATTGCACAGGCGTTTACCAATCGCGGAGTAGCGAAAAACGAGTACGGAGATATAGCCGGGGCGATCCAGGACTATACGAAGGCAATCGAGGTTAAGGATGCGGGGTCCCGGTATGTTGCGCAAGCGCTATATAATCGGGCAGCAAGAAAGGGCTTACTTGGTGATTTTAGCGGAGCGATAGCGGATTATTCTACGGTAATTAAGCTCGACGGAGCTCCAATATCGATTGTTACCCAAGCATTAACCAACCGAGGAATAATAAAGTCGGTAGTAGGAAAACCGTCCGAAGCTAAAGCGGATTTTGTCGCCGTCATTGAGCGTGAGGACGTCCCACCGGTTCAGTTGGCGCAAGCAATTATCAATTACGGCGTAACGTTAGGTTGGGCCGGAGACACGGCTGAAGCGATTGAGAACTATAATAGGGCGATCGAGCTTACGGGAGTGCCTCCGGAGTTTGTCGCACAAGCGTTATATAATCGCGGAGTGACAAAAGCGCTTACTGGGGATACGGAGGGCTCGATAGCTGACTATACAGGCGTTATTGAGAAAAAAGAATCAACCAAAGAAACACTCGCGAGTGCGCTATTCGCACGAGGCACCCTTCGCCTTCGTTTAGGTAATCGAGAAACGGCGATTGCCGACCTACTCGATTGCGTAAGAAGTCCCGCTGCCTTTGGTTGGTACCGGGCGAGAGCCTTACGGCGAGTATGCGAAGTTGTTCGAGACGATAAGAATATGCTAGAGGCTGTTTTAAAGGCAGCAACTGAAGGTATAGCCGAAGTTCCAGAAGAACTCCGTTTCGCTCATATAATATCCATCGCTCAAACGCTAACGGTGCCTGAGCTACGTAATACATGGGCGCGCGTGATGTGCGCCGTAATAGCGGCGCAGCCTAGAGAGCTCGCAGAACGACTCGAAGGGATAAAAACGGCTGCGGAAGTGATTAAGAGTGGCGACACCACTTGGATTGATCGGCTACCGTCGGTGCAACGAGCGTTTGTAAAAGAGTTAATAAAAAGGTTCGCGGGACCTACAAGCCTGGTAGGTAGCCGATATCGTTACGGCAAAAAGAAGTCTAAAAAATCTAAAAACAAGAAACGGTCCAAAAAGAAACGACCCTGAGAAAACGAAGGGCGAGATTTGTTTCTCTGTTGATCACGTACATCCACCCACGCCAATCTAACGGATCGAATTAATTGAGGAATCGGGAAATCGGCGATTTGCTTGTAGCCTATGGCCGTAATGCGCTGTGTTCGCACGCCCCGGACCGCTGCTCTCTTAATAATTGAATGACGTGCTGGGAGTGGTCGCTCGCCCTGGCCCGCGTCCCCTTGATATTGAATGACGCGTTGGGAGTGGTCGCCCGCCCCGGAGCGCGGCCGCCTTTTGATAATTGAGTGAGGTGTCGAGTGTCGCTCGCCCGGAAAGCGGCGGCTTTTCGATATTGAGTAAGATATCGAGTGTCGCACGCCCCGGACCGCGGCGGCTCTCAAATAGATCGTTGATTCAATATTAGGCATTGAGCGTCGCTCGCCCCGGACCGCTGCGGCCCTCTAATAAGCGATTGTCGCTCGCCCCAGAGCGCGGCGGCCCTTTAAACGTTTATTGAAATATCATGCGGCACTCGCCCCGGAAAGCAGCGGCACTCCGATGCGGAATGATAATTCGGCTATGGTCGCTCGTCCCGGAAAAGCGTGGCGAGATCCTCAATTGTTAAAGAAAGAGGCGAAGACAAAAGATTGTGCGGGCCGCGCGATAGTCGCTATGCTACTGATTCTCGGCGGTATTCGCCACGATTATAGTTTGCATTAGCTCGCTTTATTATCGAATTCGGTTGATTGTTTCGAAATTGCGGAAGCCACCGCGATGATCCGTTTTCACGTCAATATTTTGATATCACAAGTCGTTATCAATATTCTTTGTTCGTTTTAGTCCAGATAGACCGTTCATGTCTTTGTATCTCAAAACTCACGATCGTTGTACTTATCCGTCTTTATTAATGTGGCTGATGACTTTTTCGCGAAGTATTGCTGTCCCCGCGAGACTTGACAATTGAGAAACACACCTGTTAGGTTTATCCGTCTTTCCGGTCGATGAGTTAACATTTACGATCCGCGGATAACCGACGGAAAAGGGAGGTGACATTACGATGAGAAATGTATTGATAATAACCGGGGACCGAAACCAAAAGAAGCGTGATTATACAAACGCGTTTTTACCTGAATCAAAGCGCTTTGCGCAGGTTATCCCGGGTGATCACTGCAAGATCAAAATTGATATATCAAAGGATATGTCAGGTCGACGGAAACACCTTTTCGAAAAGCTAGAGGCGCTTCAAAACGAGGGTGTCAACTTCGATGACGTCGCGTTTTTCATGCACGGTTGGGCAGAAGGTATTCAATGCGGAGTGCAGCTGTCCGACGTTTCGAAACTGGTCGAGAAACTTATACCGATGATCTCGACCGGCACCGCTCCGGAGGCGACTTTGCACGTTCTGCTCTACTGCTGTAAAACCGGCGACGTACCGGGATCGCCAGATGAAGATGAAAAAAAGCTGGGTCCGGGTGGAGACGGCGGATTCGCAGATCGGGTACGCGATGAGTTCTGCAAGGCCGCCAGACCCTGGATCAGGGTTTATGCACACACTACGTCAGGGCATACAACGCGCAATCCTTTTGTTCGTACCTTTGAAGGTCAGGGCTCTCTTGTCGGAGCGGTGGACGGCAACTGGATGGTCCGTCCGCCGAAAAAAGGTCGCAAGTCGCCTCTTTGGAAACCATGGCGCGATGCGCAGTGGTCGAAAGGCAAATTCGCCACAGGGACCATGAACGGACCGGTCCTGATCGGCAACGGCAAGGTACAACGAAAGGATTTTCGCTTTTTTGCTCCGTACATGAGTATCGAAGAGCTTCACGGGATCTTAGCGCTTTAGACCGAGTCTCGAGTTTGGCGATTGTAAATATAAACTTGCTCTTGCCTTTTTATTCAGCAGAAAAGACATCACTTGAAATGACGCCTATCTTGCCAGACGCTTAAGCCGGTCTTCGATATTCAAAATGTAATCCGCCGAGTATCGGGATCGAAATAACGCGCTCGCTGTCGACCTCGGGCGAGAAAGGGTTCGGACGAGAACCTTGCCGGAATCGCGCGTCGATGAAATACTAAAAAAATAAACAGATCACCTTCGACTCCTCTCTCGTAGCTCGCCCCGGAAAGCGGCGGTTAGATTATGATCGCGTATCTCTCTCGGCCGCCGTTCTCGAAGACCGCAATCCGGTCGGGCGCGGTCAGGGGATCTGTCTTTCATACGAAAAGACGAAAGGGCGGCTCGATAGTTTGGAAGTCACTATCAGGGAGCCGCCAAGGGGAAGTAACAACAACTGCTCAAAGGCTGGGGAGGGATGCCTTTAGGGAGCA
>JAFGIB010000336.1 GCA_016929805.1 Deltaproteobacteria bacterium
CATACGTCTTGTCGGCGTGGCCGCGTCCGATTTGTTAGAAGGTCCGCCGCCGCCAACACTATTCCCTGACGAACGAACGGAGCGTCGGCGGCGATTACAGCAAGTTACGACCGAACTTCACGACCGGTTTGGAAGCAAAGGAATCACGCGGGCGGCGCTTTTGGAAGAAGACGATGATGACTGATAAGCCGAATTTTCTGAGTATCTATTCCGGACGAATGGGATGATATGATAGGCTGGCGCTCCAAAGTTACAAAACGATATCGAAGTCTCGTCTTTGCTCGGCTATTTAGGTGACCTAATGAAGACAAAATCACCGTTATTTGAAGTATCGAACCACCACGTTATCGATTGCGGAAAACCGCCGACTGTTAATGGTGACACGCCCGATATGTATTTCGGTTACTTCGCCAATGAGTATGGGGAGCAAGCTATTTACTACTACGACTACAAAACCGGTGAAGCCGTCGTCAGAATGGGAGACTGCGGTTGGGAGAACGTTCATCGCGTTATTGAGGGTAGAGTCGAAGGCGTGATATTAAACGACGCCGAATTGACCTGGCTCCGCGCGTGTTGGTTGGCGACGGGAAAGAATCGAAAGCGCGTTAGGCCGGAAAACGAGGATAGTTCAGACCCTAGGAAACGCGACCACTAACATGCGCTACGAAATACCCAAAGACCCGAAGAAAATCCGCCAGCGTATCCGTTCGTACGAGCGCAAACTGGAGAAGGAACTGCAGGAATTCGGCCGGTATACTGACGGATACGGCAAGCGGTTTTTCATAGGCCCCCTGTATCTTCTTATCGATGACCTCGAAGGCGCCTTGAAACATTTCCAATCGTTTGAATGCGAATTTGGCGCAGAAGAAGGGGAACCTGCCCAAGTATTGTGCTGGGCCTTGGCGCTCTACCGCTATGGCGCCGAACGGGGTGCACGGTCGCTGCTTAAGCTGACCATGCAGAAGAACCTATATATCATCCCCTACCTGATCGGCGAAGAGATCGTGGAGCTCGATATACGGCACGGCTCCAGTGACGAATGGCCTATGATTCTAAACTGGATTCCTGATAAGTACTTCGATATGTGGACCGACGAGGAGCTGGCGTGGGCGACGGCCGTTTATCGCAGTCCCGAATTCGTAGAGGAACGAAATCGGCTTATCGAGGAAAATAGCTCATCGCCCCACGAACCCAAGGGACCAGAAGAGCTGGCAGAAGTTCGGGAGATTTTCGGCTTGGAAAAGCAACCGTCGCGGAGGCGTCGAGTACGATAAGGGAAGGGCCACAAGGTAGTACGTCGGAAAATAATCGTTTGCTTTTCCGCTATTTTAGATCGAAATATCTGTCCGAGATCCAAGCGCGATTCTATTCCTCGAGCGCGTGGATGGGAGGGAGCCGATTTCGGAGAGAAAGATTCGGAGGATTTTGCGGGTTGAGGTGTGGGGCGCTCAGAGGGAAGAGTGGAAGCGCGTTTTCTAGAATACCGGCTTGGGCATTTGGCCCGCGTGCAGACGGTCAGCGGTTTAGCTGCCCGATGACCGTTGCAATGAGCAAAGGGCAGGCGACTAGATTTTATAAACGCCATCTAATCGAGACGCCATTATCGCCGAACATCGGTCGATAACTCCCGGGCCATATTCAGACACCATGGCGCAAAGTAGCGTAGCTACCATACCGCACATGTTTTTCAGAAAACCACTCGGATCGCAATGCGCCGCGATGGCGTATTTAGCCGCCCTACCTGCAGTGCTGTCGCCCAACGACGCCTCCCAGTAGAGGGTTGCGACTTGTTGCGTCTCGCCTCTTCGCAAGCGTTGGAGTGCGCTTTTCGTGATCTGTATTTTGTTTAGAATGCGTAATCGCAATGATTGCGTAGTCATTGAATACCGTTCTAGATTTTTTAGTCACGGGCGTTTGACATACATACCCGTACACACTTTATCAATTCGCCGAGCTGAAATTCGGTGCTTAAAATTCGGTCATACATTAGTTTTCCGCCGCTGAGCAGGAATTCTTCGTTCGAAAGTAGCGCGTTATTTATTCTTGTTCAGAAGCGCGCTTGATAAACTAACTGCCCAATAAGAAAGACTTTTTCGGCTCGGCTTAGTCCTCTTAAGCGGTACTAATAGAGAACTTGAAAAGCGGCTATTATAGCAATTCGAAGAATTCTTTAAGCTTTTTTATTGACGGCGATAACCGAGACCGGTAAATCCTTAAAGATTTAGGGACCGGAAGTGAGTTCCAGTCCCTAGTGGCTTGGTACAAGACCAAGTGTTAACAAATTAGTCTTGTACCACCGGCGTAGTCACTTAGCAATATTTTTCGCCCTTACGTCGGGAGCGAAGAAAGGAGTGACTTATGCGAAAATCAAGCCCTCGGGTGCAAATATCCGTAAAAATCGGTGGTTTTTCACTCGAGATCACCTGGCCAAATTACTTCACGTGGTAGATTCCTCTCCCTGATCTACTACGGGTGACAAATATATTCGCCTCGACTGAGAGAGGCGGTACGAGGCGTTCTTCTAATGAGCCTAATGCCGGTTATAGGCGGTATTGTATACGTCGAGGCGCGGCGACTCATCAATATTCGGTTCTAATACCAATAGCTAACGCGATCGTCGAGGCGCGTCGATCGGCACGAGCCAACTGGTTAGTCGGCTCTCAAACCAATAACCGATGAGATCGGACAGGCGCTGCGAGCCGACCGATTGGGCGGCTTTCAACTAACGGAAGATTCGAACTAAGGTGCGCGTCGTGCTGCGCTCACCATCCGATCTGGCATTGTGAACCATCCCGACCGTTTCCGTTTTGCGTCGACTCGCCGTTTGTTTTGATTGAGGTATTAGTCAAAGCATGGTTCGTCCTTCGTCGCTCGCCCCGTAAAAGCGGCGGCATGGTTATGATCGCGCATTTTTATGGCCTCCCGCCGCCATTTTCCATGACCGCAATCCGATCGGAGGGCGCGAGTACGAGCGAGCGTGGGAATAAGAGCGACTTGAATCTAAGCCTGCATCCCGTTGAATCCCCGCCGCCATTCTCCATGACCGCAATCCGATGGGCGCGAATGGTCCGTATGAATCCTCCCGCCCGTTTCCGGATTGCCCCGACTCGCCGGGGGGTTTGGTCGAAATGCTTTTTGAATCCCCCCGCCCGTTTCCGGATTGCAACGACTCGCCGGTGGGTTTTCGGGGGGTTAGGAGAAAGAAGTATAGGAGCTGAAATGGCGCGGCGGCGTGGGCGGTGCGAGCCTGGGGATAAAGGCGCTTATCCAATAAATAATCGAATCGAATGACGGAGTGTCGAGCGGCGCGAGGGTCCGAAATTTCTAATATAAGCCGACGTCGTCCGCACCAATATCTACGATCAGCGAATGGAGACGTTTATTCCTCACTGATTGCTTGAGGTACCGAGTTTACTTGTTTTTGTGACCGCAGCTCGATTCCCCTGCAGAAGAAACAATCGTATCCTTTTCTTCTTCCGTGATCAATCCAGCCTGGACGAAGTCCTCAGAAGCATGAGCCACACAAGAAACATAGGCGCCGTGGTTTTTCCACTCATTGCCGCACGGACATAGTTGCGCGATTGAGCAACCATCCTGGTTTACGATCTGCCCAAGAACCGTTTCCGGGCATTGATCTCTCGCATCGATAACACCATCACCGTCGTCATCCGTGTCACAAACATTGCCTATGCCATCGTTATCGTAGTCCAATTGGTCCGGGTTCTCGTCGAACTGGCAGTTGTCATTTTCGTCGAGAATAGCGTCGTTGTCATCGTCGGGATCACATAAGTCGCCTTCGCCATCCGCGTCGTTATCCCGTTGCGCCGCGTTGGCAATATCAGTGCAGTTATCCACATCGCCGCAAATACCGTCGCCGTCGATATCGTTATTCGAATCATATGGACACTCGTCACACATGTCTCCGATCGAGTCGCCATCCGAATTCAACTGATCTGAATTAAAGACGGACATGCAGTTGTCGATACAATCCGGTACACTATCCAAATCGGAATCAATATCGGAAACAGTGCATCCGCAGATACCTGGTTCTATCTTGTTTGGATCGGTTGGACAGCCATCGATGGAATCTTCTACCCCGTCCCCATCGGTGTCTATCGAATACAACCGACTTGTGTGATGCATGTCGTGATCGATCATCGGCCAGGGTAAAAGACTGTTATCGCATGTGCCGGGTCCGAGATCCCATACGTATATATCATCTAAACCGTCACCGCCAAACTCTGACGGAACGTCAAATGATGGAGCTATCATCTCTATTGCTCCGTCTCCGTCAATATCTCCTATAGCTGGAGAGACGATAAGCCAACCCGTTGTCGTTAGCGGCCATCCATCGAGGTAGTCTCCATCCCCCGTAAGAGCGATTATTCGATTATCATGCGAACCCCAACCAACGATCACCTCTAAAGCTCCATCATAATTGATATCACCGATCACAGGAGAAGAAAACACCTTTCCGACCGTTGATGGCCAATCCAAAACCAGGCTGCCATCCGAGTTGAACGCCCAGATATTATTATATGACGCGACGACGATCTCTGCTTCCCCATCGCTATCAATGTCTCCTAATGCAGTAGGTGATGCGGAATAAATTTCTCCGACCGAGGTGGGCCAGCCGGCAAGAAGACTTCCATTACCATCCCAAATATATAAATTAGCGTTTGGGTACCAGGATGCACAAACAATCTCCAGTTGATTGTCGTTGTCGACATCTCCCAGTACTGGAGTCGTCGGCAAATCTGACAGGGTCTTTGGCCAACCGGCTACATCGGTGCCATCTTTCTCCAAAGCATACACGCTTCCTTCGTCTACGTCGCACATCCAAGTACTTACGACTATTTCAAGTTCGCCATCACTGTCGATGTCTCCCAAGGCCGGACTTGAGTTTATACACCCCTCAATACTGACCGGCCAGCCGGGAGCCAGAGTACCGTCTTCATTATAAACATAGATCTTTCCATCGTTAACGAGAGGATTATTAAAATTATAATTAGTACTAACACTTACAACAATCTCCAATTCTTCGTCCTCATCGATATCGCCCACCGTGGGAGAGCTATATGCGTAATGACCTGTTTCAAGTGTCATTGGCCAACCCAATACCGGACTTCCATCTTGATGCCAGGCATATACCTTTCCTTCGCCAAAGCCTTCCGATTCATCTAATACGTATCGATATGTTCCAGTTATTATTTCTGGAACGCCATCTCCATCGATATCGCCCAATGCTGGCGCAGAAAACACCCAGTCCTGGGTCGGTCTCGGCCATCCAGGAGCGATATATCCATCACTATCAAATACATAAACATTACCCTCACCGCCAAGTTCGCTATACAGGTGTCCTTCTGTTCCCATATAAATCGCTTCGCCCAAAGAACCAATTACTATCTCGAGTTCACCGTCTAGGTCGATATCCCCCAACGTTGGGGCAGAGAACTGATCGTCTCCAGTCGTTACTGGCCATCCGGATTGGAGAGAGATGGCTGTATCAATGCTTTCTGCCATTATTTCAACTGTGTCCGATGTAGAATCCAGATATCCGTCATTCACCGTAAGACTTATAATGTAAATCCCCGGGGCGTCAGCCGTGAAATGAGGATTCTCCGAAGCCGGGTCGTTCAGAGTCGCCGTGCTTTCCATTGGTTGTGATATAATCGACCAGCTGAAAGCCAATAGATCGTTATCCGGATCAATGCTTCCGGTTCCATCTAATATAACCAAATCGTCAACGTATACCGATTGATCCGGTCCAGCGTCGGCAATCGGAGGCTGATTAGAATACGCGATCCTTTCAACATCAAGAGAGCCCGCGAGATAGTTACGCTGCCAGACAACATTACTATTACGATCAACCTCGATTACTCTGCTGTTTCCGTTGTCGGCTATCAATATATTATCATTGGAGAGTCTTTCAGCGTCATGTGGTCGATAGACTTCTGAGAATTCCCAGACGATATTCTTATCGCTGTCAACCTCGATTACCCGGGAACCCAAATGTTCGGTTACCAGGGTATTACCATTGTCTAGTCTTTCGACATCATAGGGACGATTCAAGCCAATTAGTTCCCATACGGTATTACCCGATAGGTCAACCTCAATCACCCGATCGTTAGCCGTGTCTGCTACGAGCGTATTGCCATTCGTCAACCTCTCGGCATCATAAGGTAAATACACTCCCGATATCTCTAATATAATGTTACCACTACTATCGACTTCGATTACTCGATTGAGAGGATTATCTCTTTCCGAAGCGCTTTCGGCTATCAACGTATTTCCATCGACTAGCCTTTCAGCGTCATGAGGATAGTTCAATCCGCTCATTTCCCAAACGATATCGCCATTACGGTCGACTTCGATAACGCGCCCGTCCTCAGCCGCTAGGGTTATAAGTAGGTTACCATTGGATAGTAACTCGACATCATAGGGATGAAACAGATCGGTCATTTCCCAAACGATATTACCAGCAGCATCGATTTCGATTACTCGGCTGTTTGAGTAATGGGCAATCAACGTGTTACCTGATGCAATAAAGCCATCTTGTGATTCTGCATTCACTTCTGTAATAAGCACCGAGATTATCAATACCGTAGTAAAAATAAGAATGGAATAAAAACGATATGGCGCGTAGTCTGTATTACGATTTGGTCCGAAATATCCCATTGATTAACCCCTTTGGTCGTTGATTACACGTATTTAGGCGTTAAAAACCCTCGAGCAACGCGAAAAGATTAGGTTTTTCCATCGAAGATGTAAAGGGGTCGTAGTAGAGGAAAGCGGTCAGGATACGCGTAAGTAGACGTAGGGAGCGAGTGTAATTGTTAGTAATCTTACCAATCGGAGCGTTGAGCTTGCGAATTCTTGTATCCTAGTTTGTTCGGTTTCCTTTTCATCCCGGCATTTTGCCGACCGTCCATCCAAAAGTCACAGCGAGCGGGCGCGATCGCTGCGAACGAAATGATTGAGCGATTAAAATCTGAGTGCGTGAGCCGCTATCACTCTCCGCCGCCATTCTCCAAGACCGCAATCCGTCCGTCGATTCGCGTAATGCGTCGCTCGATAATGATCGGACCGCTTGATTATGATCACGTCCCCCTCGCTCGCCGCCGCCATTCTTCATGACCGGTGCGCGGCAACTTTTCCCCCGCTTGGACTGACTCCCACTGAACATGCCAGCCTTTCGCTGGACGCACCAATGTCCGTAGCCATACCCGCTGTGGGGACGAAAACGACGGCTGTCGAGGGCGACGTTTTCTTGTTCGAGCCCGCATCTGCGTGGGAGGATTCGTATAGCCCGAAGATCGCCGTTGCCGGTCGGATTGGTCTGCCCAACGGCTGGCAGTAAATTGCGACCCAGAAAGTCCCACGGAGATGCTTCATAAAGCCAGACAGCCGCCCACAGTAAAATTGGCGCGAGTCCGACGAGCCACTGTGGGCCGCAGCAACGACCTTGGAACAAGGAAAACCGGCAACTTTAATGCCTTGTTAGACCGCCATTCAGGATGTCAGGTCCCACCCCCGAGAACAGAAAGTGCTCTTCGCAGGGTCCGGAGCTTCTCGTCCGTGTTCTCAATGTTCAGATCAAGAGATTCAGGAGAGGGCTGGCCTCTCGCCTCGAAGCTCTTTTCGACATCGTCGAGATGCCGTCGATGAGACTCAGTTTGCTCGTGGAGCTCACGCAGGGCGTTGATGATCACCGGCAGATCGACCCGATCCAGCTTGGGCCGCCCGAGCTGCCTCACGAGAACGACCAGCTCCTCAAGGAGGTCGCGTTCGCTTCGCACGGCCCGCTCGTGCTCACTCACAGCCGGTGGGATCGCTTTGATGTCATGCTCAAGCTGCGGCCATAGCGCCTCAAACGTGATGGCTATCGTTTCCGCAGGTAGCTGTCTATCGCCAAGAGCTTCATTTATTGCCACAACCAAGGACTTGATTCCCTTAACGTCGGTCTCTACCGCTTGGAACTGTGCGAGAGGCAGCGTGAGATTGGCCTTGCGGATGCCGAGAAGAACGGGCACGAGTCGCGCTGACGATACTGACCTAGCAAGCGCTCCAGCCTCGAACATCAGCCATGGTGACGCGAGATTCTCCGGCGTGACACAAACGATGCCAAACTTCGTCCCTTCTAGACGATTTGCCACCTCGTGGCCCCAGCGTTGCCCGGCATGGATGTCGACCTCTGACATCCATGGAGTCGCTAGCTGGACCACGGCGCGCAGCCAGCCACGCAGGGCCTGGGCCAAAGACTGGCTTGCACTTCCTGACCATGAAATAAAGATGTCCATCGGCTTACCTCGAGCTTTTAGATAGGATGAATCGGCTAGCCCCCGAAGGCGTGGTAGCAAATCGCATTAGACGGGATTCTAAGATTGTTGTCAACTCCCCCGTTGACCACTAAAATCGGCCGAAATTGATCGTAACGTATTGAAATCAAAGGGGATTGGAGAGCGTAGCCCGTCGCTCGCCCCGGAAAGCGGCGGCTCTCATGGGGTGCGGCGATCGGCGCGAGCGAATAATAATAGCCGCCCGAGATTGGCGTCGTTCATATCGTATCGGGTTTTTGAGACTTCCGCCCCGAACCGGCGATCATTTAATTGGAATTCGGGCAGTGGCACACGGGCCGCCCCGCGATGCACGGCGAGCTTTGCGAGCCAGGGAAACCCGTCTTTCACTTGGGAATACGAAAGGGCGGCTCGATAGTTTGGAAGTCACTATCAGGGAGCGGCCAAGGGGAAGTAACAACAACTGCTCAAAGGCTGGGGAGGGATGCCTTTAGGGAGCA
>JAFGIB010000337.1 GCA_016929805.1 Deltaproteobacteria bacterium
TTCGCCTGTAAAACCGAGCGCGCCCGCAGGGCCGGCGAGGACGGTACTTGCTGTACCTGACGAGCCGGCGCGAGGACGAAAGCCGGTCTTACGGTATGAATTGGCCGCCGTCGTAGTCAAACAGCAGTACCCCCCTGAACGGTTACTCGCCGACTCAGCGCTTTGGCTTACATACCCTTGACGTTGCAAAAAACGTCGAGCGGAAAAGCGAAAAATGCGATAAAACAACGGCGCGCGCAGCTTTTTTGGGACCGCGGCGTTAAGTGACGTTCAAAAAAAGTGAGCACGCCGTTGGTTCACGCTATTTTTCGCGAGCTAAGCGCTTTACGCCGGCGGAGTTTTTGCACCGTTAAGGATAACCTTGCTAGAGTGAAGCGGTTTATATCGGCTGAATTTTTGCGAAATTAATTTAAGCCGTTCGATGCGTTAGAAATGCGGCGAGCGTTCGGCAAAAGCGGGTCGACCCCCAAGTGCCGTATGGTAAGCACTCCGAGTACCGTTCATGACAAAATACCGATCAAGAGCGACGAGATGAGCACAAACGACAAGAGATATATCGGCGCGATCGACCAAGGCACGACGAGCACGCGTTTCGTCGTTTTTAACCGCGACGGCGATATCGTATCGAAGCATCAGCTCGAGCATAAGCAGATTTATCCCAAACCGGATTGGGTCGAGCACGATCCCATTGAGATAAAGGAGAAAACGCAAGAGGCGATCAAAACCGCCTTGCGGCAAGCGGGGATAAAGGCCGACGAGCTGGCCGCAATTGGGATTACGAATCAGCGCGAGACCACGCTGCTGTGGAATCGGCTAACGGGTCAACCTTACTATAACGCCATTGTTTGGCAGGACGTTCGGACCTATCGGATTTGTCAATCATTGGCTCGTAACGGTGATCTGGACTGCTTTCGACACAAGGTCGGCCTGCCTCTGGCGACCTATTTTTCCGGCCCCAAAATCAAGTGGATTTTAGATAATGTGAAAGGCGCCAGGGAGGCGGCCGAAAAAGGCGAGGCGATTTTCGGTACGATCGATAGCTGGATCATCTGGTGGCTGACCGGCGGGCCGCAGGGCGGCATTCACGCGACCGATGTGACCAACGCCAGCCGGACCATGCTGATGAATCTCGAAACCCTCGATTGGGATAGCGAGATGTTGCAGGTGATGGGAATTCCGCACGAGATCCTTCCCCGGATAAAGTCGTCGAGCGAGGTTTACGGTATGACCGATCCAAACGGTATCGTGGGGGCGAAGATACCGGTTTCGGGGGTCTTGGGAGACCAGCAGGCGGCGCTTTTCGGACAGACCTGTTTTGAAATGGGGGAAGCCAAGAACACCTACGGTACGGGTTGTTTTTTACTGTTGAATCTCGGCAACAAAATCGTTCATTCGAAAAACGGCCTGATAACAACCGTCGCCTATCGCATCGGTAATCAAGCAGCGGTATACGCTTTGGAAGGTTCGATCGCCATCGCCGGTTCTCTGGTCCAGTGGCTTCGCGATAATTTCGGGTTGATCGCGCAAGCGCCTGAAATCGAGAAACTCGCCGAGCGGGTTCCCGACAACGGCGGGATCTATTTTGTTCCGGCGTTTTCCGGGCTTTTCGCCCCGCACTGGAGAAGCGACGCGCGAGGCCTCATAATTGGCCTGACCCATTATATCAACAAGAACCACCTTGCTCGAGCGGCCTTGGAAGCCGTGGCCTTTCAGGCAAAGGACATCTTCGACGCCATGCAAAAGGATTCCGGAATCGTCTTAACTCAGCTCAAGGTGGACGGCGGAATGGTGCGTAACGAGCTTTTAATGCAGTTTCAATCGGATATCCTCGATCGCGCGGTGATTCGGCCGAAGATGATCGAAACCACCGTGCTCGGAGCCGCGTATGCCGCGGGTTTGGCCGTGGGTTTTTTCAGCGATATCTCCGAGCTTCAGGTCAAGTGGCAAGCGGACAAAGCATGGCAGCCTCGAATGTCGGAGAAACAAAGAGATATCTTGTGTAAAAAGTGGGGTAAAGCGGTCGAGCGTTCCTTCGCCTGGATGAGCGAATAACGCGTATTGCGACCCTGAATAGTTCGAAAAACGAGTGGGAGAAATGGCCGAAAAAAGCATAACCCAGACTTACGAGCCGAACCCGGTTTTGCGGCTGCTGTACCGCCGTTTTTTCGACAGCATCCAGGTCGACCGCGACTGGGTTGAACAGGTGCGCGCGACCGCCGCCCGAGGAAGAGTCGTCTATATTTTACGAAATCTCAATTTCGTCGATTTTCTCGCGCTCGATCATTTAATTAAACGGTACCGGTTACCGAGGATTCGCTTTGTCAACGATCTCGGTTTGGGACTGCTCAACCCCATGGGAAAAGGGTGGAAGAACGCGATTTTTCCTCGGCGCGACCTTCGTCCCACGGACGAGCTTCGCGATGCGCTGGACAAGGGCGATTCCGCGGTTATTTTTCTCAAGCGCCCGCCGAGCGTTCGCGAGATGGCCGCGGGCTCAAAGGTCGGAACGCCCAAGGAAGGCGACCAGTTGTTGGAAACGCTTTTGGCGCTTCAGCGAAGCAGCTCGACTTCCATCTTATTGGTACCGCAGGTGTTCGTCTGGTCCAAGCGGCCGGATACCAACGGCGCGATTTGGTACGATTTTCTCTTCGGGCCGCGCGAGTGGCCGAGCCCGCTTCGTACCGTTGGTCAGTTTTTATATAATTACAAGTTCGTTGTTTTAAAGGTGGGCAAACCCGTCGATTTGGCGGACGTTCTCGCTCGTTCCGACGAGGAACCATCCAAAGCGACGGTTCAAGTCATCGCGGACACGCTGTTGGAACGACTCGAACGCGAGCGCAGAAGCGTTACCGGCCCCGCGTATCGACCGCCGGACCTTCAACGAGAGCAGGTTTTACTCAGCCCGAGCCTACAGCGGTCGATTCGCAGGCTGACGGAAGATAAGCCGGAGCAGCGTTACGAGGTGACGCGCCGCGCGGAGCGATACATCGAGGGCATTCAAGCCAAGCCTAACGGGTCGACGGTGAAGATGCTCGCCGCGTTTCTCGACCTTGTCTTTCATAAAATCTACGCGGGGATTGATATCGATATGGAGGGCCTCAATCGGATTCGCGAGTCTTGTAAAGACGCGACCGTGGTGCTTTTACCGAGTCATAAGAGCCATATCGACTACCTGGTTCTTTCCTTCATTTTTTACGAAAAGAACATTCAATTGCCCCTGATCGCGGCCGGCGACAACCTATCGTTTTTTCCTTTGGGTATGATCCTGCGCGGCGGGGGAGCGTTTTTTATTCGGCGCTCGTTTCGCGGCGATAAGCTCTACACGGCCGCGATTAGCGCCTATGTTCGGCGCATGATGCGAGACGGATATGCGATCGAGGTGTTTATCGAGGGCGGCCGCAGCCGGACGGGAAAGCTTCGAGCTCCTCATTTCGGATTATTGAGCATGCTGCTGAACGCGGCGCTGTCGCGTCCAAAACAGACGGTTTATTTCGCCCCGGTAAGTATCAGTTACGAACGCATTGTCGAAACCGAGGCCTACGGCCAAGAACTTACCGGTAAAGAGAAAGGCAAGGAGGACACCGCGGCTCTGATCAAATCGACCGAGATTCTCAGGCACCGCTACGGTCGAATTAACGTGCAGTTCGGTCAATTCCTAACACCCGCGGACATTCGTCGCGATCTCGGCATATCGCCGGACGAGAGTCTTACTCCGGCAAAACGTCGGGCTCTTGCGGTTCGATTGGGCAATCGGGTGATGGACGAAATCAATCGTGTAACCGCTATTACCCCCGGAGCGCTGACCGCGCTGGCCATTCTCTCGGATCGGCAGAAGCTCATTACACACGCCACGCTGCTCGAGCGTTGTGAAAGGTTTCTTCGCGTGTTGACCGATATGGGAGTTCGCGTCACCTCGGGTACGGTAAGCGACGATGGTTCGCTCCGGCACGATTCGATCGCGGAGGCGGCGCAGATGTTTATCGACGGCGAGCTGTTGGACGCCTACTTTCGCTCGTCCAGGAACGAATTGGTAAGAGTCCGTCGAGCAAGCGCTAAAGCCGGTCGGGATATGAGCTATAAGGTCCCCGCCAAAAAACGGCTCCATCTGGATACGACCAAGAACATCATCGTGCATTTTTTCGTGGAACGTTCGTTGGTATCGGTCGCGATTCTCGCGAAACCGGGCCCCTTGATCAGTCGCGAAATCGTCCGCGAAAGAGTGCAAGCGCTTTCGCGTTTGTTCAAGCACGAATTTCGTTTTCGCGCTGACGCGAGCTTTGACGAGATTTTTGACGATACCGTGGAAACCATGAAAGCCGCTTCCGAGATCATCGTAACGGAAGACGCGATGATCGGGCCCGGTTCCGGCGACGGGCACTGGTCCGGCCAAATCTGGCTGTCTACCTACGCCTGGATCATGCGTAGCTTCTTGGAAGGTTATCAAATCGTCGCTCGCAGTCTCGCTAGCTTGCTCAAGTCCGAGCTAAGCAAAAAGGATTTTACCAAAAGGGCGCTCTCCACGGGCAATACCATGTTTCAGACGGGCGATATTGAATTACGGGAAGCGATTAATCAGCATCTGACGGAGAACGCGCTATTGTCTTTTGTAGACGCGGGCTATTTGACGAACCGCTCGGGAAAATTCGCGCTGAAAGAGCCTTATCAGAGCGCCGAGGCGATTCAGCGTATCGAGGAGCAGATTCGCGAAATGCTTAATGTCGTGAGTTGACCTTAGGGCTCGCGCAAAAATAACTTCACTTTTTTCATCCCATATTGGGCGGATTGTCACATTTCCTCAATCGCGCAAAATATCCCTAATATTCCTGCGGTTTCGCTCAATCGGTAATATGACACTCCATCCCAA
>JAFGIB010000031.1 GCA_016929805.1 Deltaproteobacteria bacterium
AAAGCGCTTCGCTCGCGAAAAATAGCGCGAACTAAGGGCGTGCTCACTTTTTTTGGACCTCACTTAGGGTGCACTAAGCTGCGGCCCTAAAAAAGTTCCGCGCGCCCTTATTTCATCGCTTTTTTCGCGTTTCCGCTCGACGTTTTTTGCAACGTTAAGGTTTAGTATGAAGACCTGTATTGTTTTGGTGTCATGCCGGTCCAGCGCTTGAAAGCGCGATGAAACGCGGCCGGAGAAGTAAATCCCATCGCGTACGCGGTTTCTTTAATCGACATGCAAGGGCTTTCGAGCATGCGCTTGGCGATTTCGCTGCGGGCTTGCTTGACCACCTCTTTGTAGCCGACTCCCTCGACAACCAGGCGCCGTTGCAGCGAGCGAACGCTCATTCCGAAATGACGCGCTATCTCTTGCATTAGTGGAATCCTACTCGGATCGGCTAAAGCGAGCTCCTTCAAGACGATATCGGCCAGCTTGCTTTCTCGCATAATCCGACCGAGCATCTGTTCCGCTTGTCTTTGCAGGACGGTATAGAGCTCCCGATTTTCGAAAAGCTGCGAGCGATCAAGCCACGCGCTCTCGAATTCAATGCCCGTAAACTCGTGCTCAAAGCGCGCCGTTCCCTCAAAGACGCGTTCATATTCTTGGCGATACGGAGGCGGTTTATAAGCGAAAAATACCCTATTCGGTCGCGCGTTAGGTCCAACGAAGATACGAAAGAAGCGCAACAGGGCGCTCATCGCTAGCTCTGCTGACAGCTTGACGCCGGTCGAGTCGAAACCGGGAAACGAGTACTGAATTAGAAACATCTCGCCGCTCTCGCTGACTTTTGGAATCGGGAAATCGCTTAAGATACCCTTATAACGTACGACAGTCTCGATGCCCTGACGCAGCGTGCTGGCGTGAACGCTTAAATGTCCAAGTAGGCCGAATGCGGAAGAGCGTGATTGTTCGCCTATATGCAACCCGAGCGCGTCGTCGCGAGATAACTCTAGAGCGGCGAGTAACAAGCGATTGTACTCGGTAGTCGAAAGCCGCGCTCCGCCCTCGACGAGTCTTGCCGGGGCGACGCCGGCCGCTTTCAGAAGCTGATGTCGAGATACACCCCGACGTTCGGTTGCCTCAATTAGAGGGCGAAGTATCTGAATCGACAAACTCACCAGAATAGCATTTTAATAGCGTAAAAATCTATTGTGTACAATAATCGGATGAAAAAGGAAAACTCAAATCTTTTGGAAGAATTGCGATCATACTCGGTTCTAAACCGGGTCGACTTCAGAAATCCGACTTCAGTCATAAAGCCGATAAATAAAGATACCGATCCTTAACGTTGCAAAAAACGTCAAGCGGAAACGCGAAAAAGGCCATGAAACAAGGGCGTTCTTAGCTTCTTTTTGGACCGCAGCTTAGTACACCCTAAGTGAGGTCCGAAGAAAGTGGGCACGGTTTTACTTCTCGTTTTTTTTTCGCGGGCGAAGCGGTTTGTGCCGACGGAGTTTATGCGGCGTTAACGTGACCTCAAAAGATAGCTCCAGACTGTCTTCGCGTTCTTCGCCGGAGGAATCGCTAATAATATTTTGATGATATAAGTTAGTCTATGGTTTATTCGAGCCATTGTATCATTCGAGGTCATTTCGTAAAAACTTTACTTTATCTAGCATCACGGGCTTTCCTTCCCGGGTTGATTTTTTGGGGCGGTTCAAACCAACGCGTCACAAGTTTTAGAAACCCCTGATCGACAACAAGGAGATATTGCTTATCGATAATTAAGAAAAGAATCAACCCGGGAACGTAAGAAATCGGGGGGTCTTCTCCCAGTCGGACGAACTGCGCATGATGACCCCGAGTCCGCTGTAGTTCCGTAATTGACGCTTGGTGCGAAAACGATAGGGGGTCACTACCACCGACATCAGTTGCGCTAGAATCTGGAAATCGTCGACAGCAATCCGGCGGCCGAGCAATACGTTCCCCCGCGCCTGAGATTCGAGGGCAAAACTTACGATATCGGATTTCGCTATAAGGGAAGCCTGGGCGCCTTTTTCCCCCATGCACGGACTTGCTCAGCGGGGGACGGAAAGCAGGCAAGTGCTCGGTCAAGGTTAGCTTCAACCGGTCGGACTCGAAGGGGATGTTATTCGGACTCAAAAAACTCGTGTTCAATTCGATGACCAACGACCCTTCAATGATGCGAGAGCGTCTCGGCTACTCTCTGTGTCGCGAGATGGGCGCGCCGGCTCCGCGTGCGACCCACGCGATTCCGCGGATCAACGGTCAGGCCGACATTTTCACTCTAGTCGAAGTGATAGACGGTCGCTTCACGCGCAGTCATTTCATGGAGGGCGGCAAGGGCAACCTATACAAGGAAATATGGCCGGTTTGGGACGATCCTCGGGCCTACTTATCTGCACTGACAACCAATGAAGACGATAACCCATCGGTCGACCGGATCCTGCGGTTTAGTCAAGCTATTTTTCAGGGGCCCAGCGAAACAGCGACATGCGCAGAGGGGACGGAATAAAAAAGCGGATTCCTGAGAAGAAACGCTAATCTGTTATGAATTCATACAATATATAGATCATCTACGATTATTGATGCACTAGATATGGCCTAGTTATCCGACGAAACCCACTTTCTTCTCAGGAATCAAAAGCGTAAATATTGAAACAAAATTGCTAGAAAAAGGCATAATCGAATGGTTTCGAGACGATTAGCTTGTTACATTATTTGGATTGGTCCCTTACTGTCGCGCATAGCCGATATCCTGTTAGCGAGCGATTGCGTCACGTACCCAGGGTAGATTTTTAGTCGTGACTGGCGGGGTAGAGTGCGGCGCGTAAGGCAACCCGAGTACTACTTCAAAAACACGCCCGAAGAAATCGAGTACCGAATCATCGCATCTTTGCAGTTGGTGAACGGCGACATCGAAGCATTGATCGGCGACGTTGAGACCGCCATCCGAGAGCGACAAAGCCAAGCTGCCTATACCTCGTTCAAACCGACCAGGCGTTCTCGGTGGCTGCCGTGGCTGCGCCTTTCAAGCATAGATATGTTTGCCGGCCGTTGCCCTCCGATATCTACTCCGGGAACGCCGATACGGTTCGTCGAATATTAAAATAAACTTTTTTTGTTTCTTATCGTAACTTTTTGTGTATCTATAACTAATACAAAAATCTCATACGCGCGTAACGTCACGCGCGTATGATAAGTCACGCTTTGAGCGAGGAGAACAACCCCGGTCGCTTTACATCGTTCTTACTCGTCCGGTTTCCATACCTTCCAGACGTTGCCCGCCAGATCCGGCCCCACCTTCAACGTGGGCTTTCCCGGTTCCCAACCCGCCGGGCAGACCTCCGCTCCCTTGGTTTTTCGTACGTGTTGAAACGCCTGTAGCTGTCGAATCGACTCGGATACCTTGCGGCCTACTGGAGGTGTCAGTATTTCGATCGCCTGGATGATACCATCCGGGTCGATGATGAAACGCCCGCGAACGTCGACCCCGGCGCCGTCGTCGTATATTCCATATACCGAACCGATTTTTCCTCCGGCATCCGAAAGCATCGGGAAGGGGAATCCGCCCTCGACCATTTTCGTGAGCTCCTGTTCTTGCCAAATTTTGTGGACGAATCGACTGTCCGTACTGCAAGCGAGAACTTGTACACCCAGGGCCTTAAACTCCTTGGCTTTGCCAGCGACCGCTGACAATTCCGTCGGTCAAACAAAGGTGAAATCTCCCGGGTAAAAACAGAGAAAAACCCACTTCCCCCTAAAATCCGATAATTTAATATTCGCAAAGCTACAATTCTACTCTTCCCGCATTTCCGTTACGTTTGTATTTACTAATCACTGACGTAATCGGTCCCCCACCTCCCATCGAGTTTCTA
>JAFGIB010000338.1 GCA_016929805.1 Deltaproteobacteria bacterium
AATAATTTCACATTTTTAGCGCCCAGCTCGGGGTCAAATGTTTTATCGACGACTGAGCGGAACCGCAGCAATAGCAGCGCTATTTCGCGGAGCGAGCGACGCCCCAGATTGGGCCGTCCCGCCCGAAAGACGAGCGGAAGCATTTATGAGACGGGCTCTAATATTACTTTTACTAATTATCGTGCTGGGTTGTGCGACGCATATGGAAGAGGTAAAGAAGAGGTTTCAAAACGAATACCAATGTAGCGAGGGAATCGTGTACGACATGGGAGCCAGTAGCTATAAGGTTCAAGGATGCGGACATACGGTGACTTATATTTGTTCCGGAGGCGATACCTATGGAGGGTTTGGACAAACGGATATAGCATGTATCAAGGAGTCGGGACCCGATCCGTCGAAAGCAGATGGGTTTTCAGGAATACGAGTCGAGAAAAAGCGTAATGAGAAGGGGGAAGCGATACTATATGGTAAGTTTAGCGTGCAGATCGGACGGTATCGTGCTCAGGTGAGCCTACGGGCAGAGCCTTTGAATAATAGCAAGAATATAGATTTTGATATTCTTATTAGAACATACAGAAAAACGCTATTTGCGGATTGCCAACTGAAGATCGTATCGAATGGAAAACGTGTAGAATATAACAGCGCAGAACACTATAAAGCGCGATGGGACGAGGAAATAAAGATAAAAATGCCTCTAAGTTCCCTGGTATTATTCGGAAGCGGTCAGCGGGTGATCGGCAGACTTTGCGACGAAGAGTTCCAATTTACGAAGGAAAACATCGATGTTGTAAAAGAATTTTTAGTTTACCTCGAGGAAGAGCGCGCATTGAATGCTGATCAAAACGAAGGTAAGCCAGCGACTACAGAAGAATGGAAAGCACAGGATATCGTCTATAGACCGTAACACCGTAAAACTCCATCGCCATATACCGCTGCGCTAAAAAAGGTGCGCGAAGGTTTCTTTTAGAAAAATTGATATGGCGTGAGGGTTAAAGGCGGACTATATTAAACGCGTTCAATGACTGCGTTCGATCTATCCAAAAAAGAGCGCTACTGTCAAGACAAAAAAAGGATATAATGCTCTCTTTTCGCTATACGAAAGAACCTACGAACGTTAAGGGTTGGTTTGAGAACCGGAAGAAAAAAACGCCGACTCGGCGCAACCCCGTAAAAAGAAAGGACTTTTGATCTATGGCGCTTCTTGAAGAGCCGATTAAGAAAGCTTTAGAGCTTAAAAATTACGTCAACGGTGAATGGGTAAAATCCGCCTCGAGTCAGATGATTTCCATCGTCAATCCGGCCACCCAGCAGACCATCGCCCGCGTTCCCATGTCAACCGAGCAAGAGGTCGACGATGCGATAGCCGCGGCCAAAGAGGCGTTCCCCGACTGGCGGCGGACGCCGCCCTTGGCTCGGGCGAGACATCTGCTGCGATTAATCGATCTATTGGAAGAAAACTTTGAACAACTCAGCCGCATCCAAACGATGGAGCACGGTAAAACGATCGACGAGTCGCGAGGCGAGACCCGGCGCGGCATCGAGATGGTGGAAACCGCGGCCGGCATTCCGTCGCTGATGATGGGCTACAACTTGGAGGATATAGCCTCGGGCATCGACGAGTACGTCGTCTACCAGCCGCTCGGCGTGTTTTGCCACATCGCTCCTTTCAACTTTCCTTTCATGGTGCCGCTATGGTTCTCGCCTTTCGCGCTGGCGACGGGTAATACTTTTGTGGTCAAACCGTCGCCGCGCGACCCCATCAGCCAGTTCAAGCTGGCCGAGCTGATGGATGAGGCCGGTATACCCCCGGGCGTCTATAACGTGATAAACGGAGGTAACGAGGTATCGCAGCGCCTGCTGGAGCACCCTGATATCAAGGGGGTCACTTTCGTCGGCTCCACACCGGTGGGCCGAGACGTCATTTACCGCAAATGCGGCGAAACCGGCAAGAGGGTGATCGCCCAGTGCGGCGCCAAGAACTTCATGGTCGTTATGCCCGATTGCGATCTACAAAAAACCATCGCCGCGCTGATGACCTCTTTCTTCGGCAATACCGGCCAGCGCTGCCTATCCGGCGCCAATCTGCTTATCGTGGGTAAGGACGACGCCTTTTGCAAGAAATTCCTGGATGCCTTTGTGAACGCCGCCGCCAACATAAAAATCGGCTACGGTCTGGATGACTCCGTGCAGATGGGGCCAATGCAGTCGCCGGACGGCGTGACGCGGGCGCTCGGCTATATTGAAAAGGGTATTAAAGAAGGCGCCGAGCTTTTGCTCGACGGCAGGAAACCGCGGATCATCGGAGGTTGCCCGGCCGAGTGTTTCGTGGGCCCGACCGTGTTCGCGGGCGTGAAGCCGGAAATGACCATTTGCCGCGAGGAAATCTTCGGGCCGGTAGCCAGCGTGCTACGCGCGCGGGACCTCGACGAGGCAATCGCTATTTGTAACGGCAGCGCCTTTGGCAACGGAGACGCCATCTTCACCTCTAGCGGAAAAAGCGCTCGCGAGTTCCAATACCGAGTGGAATCGGGCAATGTCGGCATCAATATCGGTATCACGGCCCCAATGGCCTTCTTCCCGTTCGGTGGTATGAAGGACTCCTTCTTCGGCGTGCTGCACGGGCAGGGCCGCGACGCGGTTCGCTTTTTCACCGAAAGCAAAGTGGTCATCCAGAGGTGGTTTTAAATGGCGCTCAACACGGCCGCGGCGGCTATTAGTTTCGCTAGAAAGCTGGAGGAAGACGCGGCGCGCTTCTACGAAGCCGTCGCCGAAAAGTACAACAGCGAAGAAGCGACCTATCTGACCTTTGCCAAAGAGAACCAAAAGCACATCGCTCAGGTTGAGCGCACCTACTACGGGGTTATATCCGATGCCCTCGAGGGTTGCTTTTCCTTTGCCATGGACACCGAGGAATATGCCTTCTCGAGTGAGCTCGCCGATCGGACGGAATACGCCCTTGCGCTGGAAACGGCGATAGACATCGAAAGCAAAACCGCTCGGTTCTACACACAGGCCGCGCGGCAATCAAAGGCGCTGATGGCCGACGTTCCCCGCGTCTTCGATCTGACTGCCAAAAAACATAATAAGCGTATAGAGAGACTCGAGGAGCTGCGCCCGACATAGAATAGAAGGTTCGTGGTATTTTTTTTGGAAAACCGACTTTTTTCATTATTGCTTCTTTGTACGTCCTGCCCATTAGCGCATCCATGAAAAGAAAAGCCCTTACAAAACGGCAGAATCAGGCGATCGAAACCCGAAATCAGATCTACGACGCGGCGATTGAACTGATGGATCGAAAGGGTTATGAAAATATCACGATCGCGGAGATCGCCAAAAAAGCGAACGTCTCCGTCGGTTCTTTCTACCACTATTTCAAATCTAAGAATGATATCCTGGTAGAAATTTTTAAACGCGGTGATGACTATTTCGCACGGGAGGTCGCGGCCAAGCTGGGGACAGAAAGTTCGCCTAAGGATATCGTAACATATTTTGATTATTACGCGAGGTTTTGTCTCGACACGGGTTTGGCTACCGACCGCCAGATTTACCGGCCTACGGTAAAACCATTTATCAAAAAAGGGCGTCCGATGCTGGTGATCCTTAATAGTATTATTACGCGTGGACAGCAGCGGGGGGAAATTAGCAAAGAGATGTCCGCGGAGGAGATTACCACCATGCTTTTTGTCTTTGCTCGGGGCCTGCTTTTCGATTGGTGTCTTCGCGACGGCAAATACGATCTCAGAGCGAGGATGCGCCAATATATAAAAAGAATCGTGTCAACGATTCAGGCCCAGTAGAGATTTTTTCGTATTATTGTTTCGAGATAGGGGAAACCGGGGTGACGATCCCCACTCGCTTCGACGTACATTCGTCGTAGCCGATAGTTGACGCCTTCTGCTTTCATGGTTCCGAGCGCTTGTGCTTAATACCGATCGATCGAATAGAAAAAAACCTCGCTGATTTACCTCGGCATGACGGCCGATGAAGATTTTAAGCGGTACCGGTATCGCTTGAAAAAAGCAAGCGACGGGCAATACTGTAACAATGCTGCTAAGCGACGAGCAGAAAGCGATGCTCGACGGCGCTTATGGCGAGACCGTCCGGAGATTAATGCGGCTTCTGGCGCGCTTGGGGGAAATCTACGGCGCGGAGCGCATGTTGAAGGTCGAATCCGCTCAGATTTCGGGCGTGTCATATAAATCCCTCGGCGAGCCCGGGTTGGATTTTTTGCGAGATGTCGCCGCTTGCGGCGCTCGCGTCAAGGCAATCACCTCGATGAATCCGGCCGGTATGGACCTGGAGGATTGGCGCTCGCACGGCATTCCGGAGGATTTCGCGAATAAACAGCAACAGGTCATCGAGGCCTTGTGCCGGCTGGGCGTCGCCCCGTCAGCGACTTGTACTCCCTATTTTACGGGCAACCTCCCGCGATATTCGCAGCACCTGGCCTGGGCGGAAAGCTCTGCCGTGGCGTTCGCGAACTCGGTGATCGGAGCGCGCACCAATCGCGAGGGCGGGCCCTCCGCGCTCGCGGCCGCCCTCTGCGGATGTACCCCCGGCTACGGGCTGCATCTCGAGGAGAACCGGCGGCCGACTATGGCCGTCGATGTCCTGACGGAGTTGAGGTCGAGCGCTGACTTCAGCGCTCTGGGATATTACGTCGGCGAGCGAGTGAAAGCGGGGATTCCCTATTTTCGGGGCGTCAAAAGCGCGCGCATCGACGAGCTCAAAGCGCTAGGCGCGGCCATGGCCGCGAGCGGCTCGGTCGCTCTCTATCACATTCACGAAATCACCCCCGAGGCGCGCCTGCTGGCGACCGCCCGGTTGGATTCGATTGCAGTCGGACGCCGCGAAATAGACGAGGTCTATTCGCGATTGAATACGGCGGAGCGTCCTGACCTCGTCGTCATAGGCTGCCCGCACGCCTCATTGAGAGAGATCGTTGCCGTGGCGCGTAAGCTTCAAAACAAAAGGGTCAAAAAGCCGCTTTGGGTATGTACCTCGCGCAGCTTGAAACAAAGCGCGAACGCGATGGGTCTAACTCGAATCATCGAGCAGGCGGGCGGACAACTGGTCGCCGACACCTGCATGGTTGTATCTCCTATCGAAGAGATGGGTTTTCAAGCCACCGGGGTCAATTCGGCAAAGGCCGCCCACTACCTTCCGAGTTTTTGTCGCCAAAAGGTGATGTTCCGCGAAACCGACGAGCTGATTAAAGGAGTCATCGAATGAAGGGCCGGTCGATCTCATTTGGTATAGCCAGCGGCCGGGCTCTAGTATCGCGTGCGCCTATCGGTTTTTACGGGGGCATCGATCTGAAAACCGGTATGGTCATCGAGCGGGGGCACGAGCTTCAAGGCGAGACGGTAAAAGACAAGATCTTGGTATTTCCTTGCGGAAAGGGCTCAACCGTGGGCTCCTACGTGATCTACGGCCTGGCGAAGAACGGCGTGGGACCGCGGGCAATAGTTAATGAGCGGACCGAAACCATCGTGGCGGCAGGAGCGATCCTGGCGGCCATTCCTTGCGTTGATGGAATCGATCTTTCGGGTATAGAGACCGGGGATATGCTTGAGGTAGACGCTGATGCAGGAACGGTGAAACATGTCTGAGACGAAAAAGCTAGTGGTAGGAATCTCTGGAGGTTCAGGGGCGATGCTCGCCATTCGATTGCTCGAAATACTGCGCCAGACGGAGTGGGAGGTGCACGTCACGATCACCAAGACCGCCGAGCAGGTAATCGAGCACGAGACCGAGTACGATATCGAGGAGCTGCACGATCTAGCGACGAAAGTCTATCGTCCGGACGACTTCTTCGCGCCTTTTGCCTCGGGGTCGTACCCAGTCCACGCAATGGTGGTGATTCCGTGCAGCATGAAAACCCTTGCGGGTATCGCCCAGGGCTATTCGGACAACCTATTATTACGCGCCGCGGATGTCTGCTTGAAGGAGCGACGCAAGCTCGTTCTAGTCACGCGGGAAACGCCCCTAAGCCTAGTCCATCTGGAAAACATGCGCCGGGTCGCGCTGGCCGGCGGCCTTATCATGCCCCCGATGCTGACCATGTATACGATGCCTAAAGGCATCGACGAAATGATCGAACAATTCGTCAATAGGTTGCTCGATACGCTGGGCATCGATCGGAAAGCCGTGGGATGACGAAAACGAACGGGATAACGCCGCGCGACGAGCTGGTGTTTGTCAAATTAGGCGGCTCGCTCATCACGGACAAGTCCACGGCCTATAAGGCCAGAATTGATGTCATAGACCGCCTTTCAAGAGAAATCCAAAGGGCTCGAACCCAACGCGGGCTGCGATTAGTCGTCGGTCACGGAAGTGGCGGTTTCGCCCATGTATCGGCGACGCGTTTCGAGACCGCGCGAGGCGCGATCAACCCAAATAGTTGGGAGGGATTCATCCGGGTTCACGAGGACGCGGCCAAGTTGAACGCGATTGTTCGTGAGTCATTCGCGAAAACCGGCGTGCTCGCCGCGACGATTCAACCGTCGAGCGTCTGTATCGCTCGCGCGGGTCGCATCCAAGAGGCCTACACGCGGCCGATCGAGCTACTGCTCGAAGCCGGCTTGATACCGCTGCTCTATGGAGACGTCTGTCTGGATCTGGAAAGAGGCATGTGCGTCGCATCTACCGAGGAGATCTTCCGTTACCTCGCCGCGGTTCTCGGCCCCCACCGGGTCGTGCTGGTTGGAAAAGTTGACGGCGTGCTCGACCACCGGGGAGAGGTTATCGCGCGGATCAGCTCGGCGACTTTCAAGTGTTTTTCCCGCTCGCTGCTCGAGTCCGACGGGGTCGCGGACGTCACGGGCGGAATGCTTCACAAGGTTAAGAGCTCGCTGGAGATGGGCGTGCCCGCTCGAATCATCAACGGGTTAAAGCCGGGCTTGCTGGAACGAGCGCTACTCGGCGAAACGGTTCCGGGAACGGTGGTCGAGGGGTAGAGCCGACGGAACAGCTCGCGGTTACATTGCCGTTTGGCGACGACGGCGATCGCATTTCCCGCTTAGGGCTCGCGCAAAAATAATTTCGCATTTATAGCGCCCAGCTCGGGGTCAAATATTTTATCGACGACTGAGCGGAACCGAAGGAATAGCAGAGCTATTTCGAGGATTCCGCGTAACCGTTCAGGGGGGTACTGCTGTTTGACCACGACGGCGGCCAATTCATCCCGTAAAACCGGCTTTCGTCCTCGCGCCGGCTCG
>JAFGIB010000339.1 GCA_016929805.1 Deltaproteobacteria bacterium
CGAGCCGGCGCGAGGACGAAAGCCGGTTTTACGGGATGAATTGGCCGCCGTCGTAGTCAAACAGCAGTACCCCTCTGAACGGTTACTCAATGATCGAATCGCTGACATAGAGCGAACGCCAATACGCTGGCGTTATAACATCGGTTCCGGCTGGTAGGCGGCCGCTTTCGGATAGCGTTGCACAATGACTTCGACTTGGTTGACGAAAGTCCGAACTTGCGCCCGCGACGCTCCCACGAATCGGATCGGTTGACCGAATATCTGATTGAGTTCCGCGAGGTTCAAATTCAAGCGCGCGTCGTCGGCCAGGCGCTCGATCAAGTCGTTCTTTTCCGCACCATGCTCGCGCATGGATCTTGCGACCACAATCGCGTGCTCTTTGATAATCTCGTGTGCCTGTTCGCGTCCCACGCCCTTGCGCACCGCCGCCATTAATATCTTTGTCGTCGCCAAAAACGGTAAATAACGCAATAACTCCCGGTCGATGACTTTCGGATAAGCGCCGAATTCGCTGAGCACGTGCAGAAAGGTCTGAAACGCGCCGTCGCAGGCAAAAAACGCATCCGGAAGAGCGACCCGACGAACCACCGAGCAACTGACATCGCCTTCATTCCATTGGTCTCCCGAAATGCCGCTCAGCATCGTGAGATAGCCCGCAATAATGGTCTTAAATCCGTTGATGCGCTCACACGAACGCGCGTTCATCTTGTGCGGCATGGCCGAAGATCCAACTTGACCGGCTTTAAACCCCTCGGTCGCCAGCTCAACCCCAGCCATTAACCGAAGCGTGGTGGCGAAGCTCGAAGGTCCCGACACGGCTTGAAGCAGCGTGCTAGCGACTTCAAAATCGAGTGAACGCGGATAGACCTGACCCACGTTGCTCAGCGTATTCTTAAAACCCAAGTGCAGCGCAACCGCGCTTTCCAGCGCGTCAAGTTTTGAGGAGTCGCCATTAAATAGATCGAGTTGGTCTTGTTGGGTGCCGACAGCTCCCTTTAAACCGCGCAAGGGATAGCGCTCTAATAAAGCCTCGACTCTTTCGTAGGCGAGAAGCAGTTCCTGCCCGAAATTGGCGAAGCGTTTACCCAGGGTAATCGCTTGAGCCGCCACGTTATGGCTGCGACCGGCCATCACGAGACTCTCGTATTCAGCCGCCCTTCGCGCCAAGCAAGCGAGCGCGGACACAACCCTTTCCCGAATGATTTGTAATGAAAGCCTCACTTGCATCTGCTCGACGTTCTCGGTGAGATCCCGAGAGGTCATTCCCTTGTGAATGTGCTCGCATCCCGCTAAGGCGCAAAATTCCTCGATTCGCGCTTTGACATCGTGACGGGTTACCCGCTCGCGGGCCTCGATAGACGATAGGTCCACCCGTTCTACAACCGCGCGGTAGGCCTCTATTACGCCTTCGGGGACATCAACGCCTAGCCGTTTCTGCGCTTCGAGCACCGCGATCCATAACTGTCGCTCGAGAATCACCCTGCGGGTCGGCGACCAGATGTCGCGTATCGGCCCGCTCGCATAGCGAGAAGCTAAAACATTGGGAATATCGTTAGGCATGCTCTTCTCCCTTCATACAAAAAAAACCGGCGTCGGCAAGTCTGAAGGGATGGGCCGCCTATCAATGCCCTTGTATGATGCCTTCTCCCGTGGCTTCTTCGAGTAACGAACGAACCCGCGGCGCATGCGTCGAATCGCCGTACCGCTCTAAAAAGCGCTTGGCGCGACCAATACCTTGGTCTAACCGATTGAGTTGAAATAACGCCTCGATCGCGATCATCTCCCTTTCCTGCGAAAAGACACCCGTTGGGTAGTCGCGCAGGTGCCGTTCGCTGCCGCCTAGAGCCCGTAAGGGGCGGCTGACGAGGTCGTCCTGCGCGCGTCTGAGAATTCTAAGCTCGTCTTCGGGATCGAGTTTCGTTCTAGCTCCCGGAGCCTGCCTGGGCCGATTTCGCGTCGTTTGCGGGGTCTGTTCAAATGCTTCGACCGCGTGATCGAGTCGCGACTCCTCTTTTACTTCTTCTATAAAGGCCGGGGGGCTCGTTTCATCTGCATTATTACTGACGACCGAATCAGCGGCTTCTTGCTTTGATTCACTTGGCAGAATCGGGATCGCAACCGCGGGGACGGCTTCTTTTTTTTCTTCACTTAGCCGAATCGGGGTCGCCGCCGGGGTAGGCGATTCGAACGGAAGTTGCCACAGTAGGGCCGTTCCCACAATCGCGACGCTGAAAACCGACAGCAGCACTTTGAGCCCGGACAGTGTCGAGGTCTTGTTACCCAATAGCGCCACTCCAGCAGGTATACTGCTCGTATTCAACGTACCGATTTCCGTTTCGAGCCGTTGCGCTATGCGATGCAGTTGGTCGCGTGTACCGAACTGCGCTCGAGCAGATCGCAACGCGTTCCGTAATTCTGCCGGCGCGCCCGAGCCCTCTTGCGTCCAGCGAACGGGTCCTTTCCACAAACTCATGGTACTCTCCTTAGCGCATCGCGTCGGCGAATAAAACTTCTCATCTGCTTGCGCGCCGAGTAGAGTCTCGCGTACGCCGTGAACTTCGAGCAACCCACGGCACGCGCGACTTCCGCCATATCCAACTCCTCGATCTCATAAAGCACGACGACCTCCCTTTCGTAATCTCTTAAAACGCTGAGCGCTTCGTCCAATAGGTCTCGCGTTTCCCGTTGGTTGAGGCGTTCGATTTGTCCGTCTCTCTGTATGCTTTCGGGTGGTCGGTCGGTAATGATCTCACGCCACCGGTAAGCCCGCTGACGATAGTTGCTCGCGGTGCGCAAACAGATCCCGTAAAGCCAAGTGCGAAAGGAGGAACGTCCCTCAAATCCCGATAACTTTCTGTATACCGCTAAAAAAACCTCTTGACAGACATCTTCTAGATCCGATTTCGCCACTCCTAATCGCGGCAGCACCCTCAAGACATAGGGCGCATATTCACAAAAGATCTGCTGATAATCCGGGACCGATTTTACTCGCGTCCTACTGCTTTCATCGAGTCGATTTGATTCGGCGCTCTTTTTCTTTTCCGCTACAAAATCTCGCCTAATCGGTATCGCGTTCGATGCATAGCTTGGAACGACTCCTATCTTTGTAACGCTCCAGCTCAGGTCAGCAGCAGTCGCCGCGGATATAGCGCGCTCTTCTGACAGTTTTCCGACTCCTGACATTGAACCTGATTAACAGATTTACACTTTATGTAGGTTCGCGCACCTGGATTTGCGAAAAAAAGTGTAACCGTTCCTCGGGGGGTACTGCTCTTTGGCTACGACGACGGCCAATTCATCCCACAAAACCGGCACCGACCCTCTGGCGATTCTATTCGAATCACCCCAACGTACTCGGGTCATTCGGAACCTACGTACTGCCGCTACAAGCGTACAGCTTCGCGGACTCGCGTCCGCTCCGATTTGTACCTTTCCACCGACAACCGTCAGGTACAGCAAGTACCATCCTCGCCGACACCGCGGGCGCGATCGGTTTGCGGGCAAACTAACCGCTGACTTTATTAACCCCTGAACACTTAAAAAAAAGTCGTGTCTAGGCCGATTTCGAACTTACCGTTTATGACACCTTGGGTAAAAAAGTTTTGCGGCTCTTCTCCCTCTTCAAGTACGTACACCAGCCTTTGCCGTACGACCGGAACAACCAAGGACGCCCCAACCCACAGATCCACGGGATCGACCAAATCCATGCTGACTATCGAGCCGGTATAAACGCCACCCAAGGGAGCAAGGGGATTAATGCTGTTATTGGCAAAACCTTTGCTCGATGTAATGATCGCGCCGACCTCTAAACCGCCGCATAATCTAAAATCAAACAACTCACCCTTCGGGCTGATCGGGCATAGACCGAGGTCAATCGCTAATAGAGATATCGAAATACTCGACGACCTGCTCACATTTTCAGTTTGTCCGTACCAATAGTTGGCTCGGAAGTCTAACGGCCAGAAAGCGGGCGTTTCGAATCTCGCGAGCAATCCGAAGCCGACGCTCGGCTTAGGCGTCATGCCGAGCCCCAAACCGCCTACAACGGCCAGCCCCAGGTTCCACGTATTGCTTTCATTGTTTTCAGAAATCGAGTCTGTTTTGCCGCCGGACGCAGCGCGAGGTAACCCTTCTTTTCTATACGGGGATTGCAGAACGCCTTCTGAGATCGAATGAGAGGCGTCGGGCCTGAGTTCCGGATCGAAATCCGTCGGCTCCTCGGAAAAGATATGGTCTAAACGAGCCGCGACTTCCTCTGGCAGCGGAATGCCCGAGGTCGCAAAACCGGTCTGGGGATATAGCGTAACCGCGATAACCAGCGCTAAAGCATCATCCATCGAGTTACATTGCTCGCGATCAGACGCGAGCTCTCGAGACCCCAATACCTCCCCCGCTCGATTGGTAACCGAAAGTTGGGCTATCCAACCTCCGTTTTCCGAGGGACGAATATACCCCTCTACGGCGAATTCAGCGGCAGCGCTCGACACAAAAACATCACGCCCCAATCGCCGCTCGACTTTGATCGCCAATGCTTGCGGAGAAATGCAGCTTTCGGCGCCAGTTAACCTCACCCAATTGAGCGCGGGTGCATCGGTTGCACGGGTTTGGCTATAGGCAGAGGCCTGCCATAAAGAAACTCCTAGTAACGACATAAGGGATAGATAAAGGGGTAGTAAAAGTCTGCTTTTCGTAGCGCGTTGCACGGCCGCTGCGATTGGCCGCCGCTCGCGCTTTGCTTTCAGCCTCGTGGTTCTGAGATTCGCTCCGCGTGTAGCGCGTGCTCCGAAGAAGGCCGAACAGCGGTCGGGGTTGTTTCCATTTCTGCCACATCCACGTCGTAGGCATAAAACGGAGATAAAGAGATCGACTCTTCCCATAAGGCGGATCTCAAGCTTATACCAGCGAACCGAGCGAAGGAAACAACCCTATACGACTCGTCGTATTTCCAGAATTCTTTAGAGATCGCGTCGCGAACCACATCGTACCCGCCATGCTCGCCTTAGTGACGCGCTTATCGTGCCTGGCGAAATTCGATCCGCGGTAAAAATCCGCTTACTAATCAAATAGTTACACCTCGACCGGGAACAGATACCGGTTCGTTTCTCAGTGGAAATAAAGTGGAAACGACGGAAGCGCCATTGAGATATCAAGCGGCCCGACTAATAGAAAAAAGTTTCGTTTTACTGAACGTTAGTTATCTCTTCAAGATTGCACAGATCCCGTGTCCTCCGCCTCCGCAGATCGTCTCCAGCGCGTACTTACTGCCGCGTCGCCTCATCTCGTGTATCAGCGTAACCATTCGCATTGTTCCAGTCGCGCCGATTGGATGGCCGAGGGAAATGCCGGAGCCGTTGACATTGACCTTCTTGTGGAAATCATGTTTTTCGAGCCCCATCAACCTCGCGTCCGCCAGCGTTTGAACGGCAAAGGCTTCCTGTATCTCTATCAAATCGATTTGTTCAATAGCAATACCCGCTTTTTTAAGGGCTTTTTCCGCTGACGCGGGAACGGCCGGGTATGTCAGAGTCGGATCCGTTCCAGCCACGGCGCAGGACTCGAAATAGGCTATCGGCTCAATACCCATCTGTTTCGCTTTAGTTTCGCTCATCAATACGACGGCAGCCGCTCCGTCATTTTCGGTCGAGGAGTTGCCCGCGGTGCAAATGCCGTCGGGATAGACCGGCGAAAGCTTGGCGAGTTTTTCCACAGTGGTTCCACGTCGCGGCGTTTCGTCGTCTCTTAATAGCTTTGGCTCGCCCTTTTCCTGGGGCACCGGGATCGGTAGGACCTCTTCATTAAAGATGCCGGAGTCGATCGCCGCAATCGCCTTGTCGTGACTTGCGGCCGCCCATTCATCGGCCTCTTGTCGGGTGATCTTCTCATTTTTTGCCGCGGTTTCCGCCCAGCTCATCATGGAATTCAGTTCCCCATATCTCTCGATCGGTTGAGACATGACCCGAGCGCGTTGAATCCTATCGTATAGCGGTATGCCCCACATCGTCATCGCGCCATGGCCTTTGGGCATGAACCCCCACTTCGGGTCCCTCTTGCCTCCCAGCCCCCATTTGATCTCACCAGGAATATAGAGCTCCGCTTGGGTCATGTTTTCCATACCACCCGCGACGATGATTTCGGCGTTGCCGGTCTGGATCTTCATCACCCCGATAAAAACCGAGTCAAGCCCCGAGCAGCAGCGACGGTCGATGACCAACCCGGGTACGATATCAGGCCAGCCCGCGTCCAGCAGCGCCATGCGCGCGCCATTGGCGCACTCTCCGTTTTGGTAGGATTGGCCCATGACAACATCATCTACCAGCCCGGGCTCTATTCGCGCCCGTTTAATCACCTCGTTCAAGACCAGGCTCGCCAACCTATAGACGGGGATATCTTTGTACGATCCGCCGTACCTCCCAATCGGGGTTCTTACGCCGCTAACGATCACGACTCTTTCCATTTGTTCTATCTTCCTTTTTCTCGCGGGAGCGGTATTGCTCTGATGGGCGCGCATGACCGTGGCGCGGCTTGAAGTCGACCGCCCGCCGCGCGACGGAGTTTTTGAGGATATTTATACAGCAAAACCCCAAAAAGCAAATAGCGCGCTTGTATTCAACGGTATTACCCGACTCTTTGCTTCAAGGGAAGCCTTTGCATAGCGTTCGCGCACGAAGATTGACCTATTTTTAATAAGAAATAATAATAGTGCGTCGTAAGGTAGTTTGCGTAGTAGCGACCGATGTTTAACCAATAACAATTCTCTGGAAGGAACTCGAACATGGCTCGAATGCGTTTATTATTCTTAGTAACTCTTTTCCTAGTCGCTCAATCAACCACCACGGCGGCGCAGGAATACGGTACAAACCTGCGTTTATTTGGGCAATTTATTCTGGGGGTTGCAGGCAGCGTTGACGGCGAAACCGAGGCCGGCGGATTCTCGCAGGATTTCGAGGGCGATTTAGACCCATCGATCGGATTCGGCGCGGGGGCTGATTTCGGATTGCACGAGTACTTTGCGTTGGGCGGAATCTTCCGCTATTTTTCCATCAGTCCAGAAGACGCGGAGGATAGCTCCTCTGCGATCGATATCGACGCGTTGCCCAGGCTGCGGTATCCTTTTGAGCAGGGCGAGGTCTATTTCGCGATACCCGTCGGGCTCACCATATTTATTCCAGATGAAGGAGATGCCGAGGTCGGATGGAATCTTAATTTTGTTCTCGGGGGCCTTTATAAGCTAACAGAGCAGTTCGGTCTCTTCGCCGAGGTCGGGTACTTCTTGCATTTCGCCAGCTCGTCGGAAGAGGATCCGTTCAGCGGAACGGAAATCGACGTTTCGAGCACGATCGGCCAAATCGGCATCGCTATCGGCGCCGCGTATATTAACTAAAAGCGGTATATCAAACCTTAACGTTGCAAAAAAACGTCGAGCGGAAACGCGAAAAAGCGTATGAAATAAGAGCGCGCGGAACTTTTTTTGGACCCGAGCTTAGTGCACCCTAAGTGAGGTTCAAAAAAAGTGAGCACGCGCTTAGTTCGTGCGCTTTTTCGCGAGCGAAAGCGGTTTACGCCG
>JAFGIB010000340.1 GCA_016929805.1 Deltaproteobacteria bacterium
AGCCGGCGCGAGGACGAAAGCCGGTTTTACGGGATGAATTGGCCGCCGTCGTAGTCAAACAGCAGTACCCCCCTGAACGGTTACGCGCTAACTAAGGGCGTGCTCACTTCATTTGGACCTCACTTTGGGTGCACTAAGGAGGCCGGTTAAAAGAAGCACCGCGCGCCGCTATTTCATCGCTTTTTTCGCGTTTCCACTCGACGTTTTTTTTAACGCTAAGGTAGGGTTTCGCCATTTTTCTACTGCGGCCGGTATAATGGACGCGCAGCCGCGTAGCCGCGTCACACCACCGATTTTTTGCTCGACGTAGGTCGAACTACGCCTCGGAGAAAAAATGCCGATGTCCCTTGCTACGCGCCCATTATTCTCGGCATCGCTACGAAAAATGGCAAAACTCTAACCTAAGGGCGTGCGCAAAAATAACTTCGCATTTTCGCATCCCATCTTCGGGCCATCTTCGCTCGCTCCTCGGTCGCGGATTCTTCGAAATGGCGCTGCTATTCCTGCGGTTCCGCTCAGTCGTCGATAAAACATTCAACCCCGAGATGGGTGCTGAAAATGCGAAACTATTTTTGCGCGAGCCCTAAGCATCGCTACTAGTCGTTCGTCTACTAGGGATAACACTGCGAAACACCATCCACGATTACAAACATTAAGCTCTGCGCTTTTGGCCATGGCGACACGACCCGCGGGCTAAAGTACAAGGGAAATTAAACCGTACCTGATCTCTAGTACCGAAATGCGCGAAAAGTCGACTCTAGATTAGAAAGAAAGCGTTTCGCGAAGACAAGAATTAAAACGACCGCTCGCGCAAAACCTTGCAGCACACAGGTGACTACCGAACCGGTGATTTTACTCGATTCAGCACCCTTGGTTAGTCGCGCAGTGAATCACGTTCAGACATACATTTCCCTAGTTTAGCCCATGCTTTTCAGTATTAATCCTTAAAGATAGTAGCCGGAACGTTATCGGTGTGTATGATAGAACTTAAAACGATTAGTAATAATCATAGACGGATTTGAAGACGAAAATACAAGATCAAGCATATGGCAATTAAAGCAAAGCGCACTTCTCATGATGATCCCTACATCGGTAAGGTGGTAGCGGGAAGATATCGTCTCGAGACACGTCTTGGAGAAGGAGGGATGGGCATCGTTTATCGAGCCCGCCATGTACTGATCGATCGTGTCGTGGCGCTTAAGATCATCCGGCCGGATCTACGAAGCGAAACGCACTTGCGACAATGGATGCTACGTGAGGCGCGCGCGGCAAATCGCGTCGACCACGCGCATATTGTGCAGATCTATGATATCGGGGAAACAGAGACCAACGAGTTGTATCTGGTGATGGAGTATCTGGTGGGCATCTCTTTAGCCAGCATCTGCGCTAAGGGACCTCTCGCCATCACGCGCGCCGTCGATATTCTAGAACAAATGTGCGCGGCGCTGACCAGAGCCCACGATCTCGGTGTGATTCATCGAGATCTTAAAAGCGATAATATCATGCTGACCGTTCAAGGTGGTCGGAAAGACTTCGTAAAAATACTTGACTTCGGTCTAGCCGCTCTCGCTAGAGACGCTCGTCTCGCTCCAAAGGGCGCGGTGTTTGGCACCCCGGAGTATATGGCTCCGGAACAAGCGCGAGGTGAGGACGCTACAAACCTGTGCGATCTCTATGCGTTGGGTGTCCTTTTTTTTGAGATGGTGACGGGAGAATTACCCTTTCGGTCGAATGATAGAGAGACGCTCTTGGAAATGCAGCGCAGCGCCCCGGCTCCGCGACCCAGTTCGCTGCAACGCGATGTCGCTCCTCAAGTTGACGAGATCGTACTAAAGCTACTGGAAAAAGACCCGACTAAACGTTTTCGCGACGGCCACCACCTTCAAGAAGAACTAAAATCTTTTCAGCGTTCGCTGCCGACGCACCAATGGGAAAAGCTCGAGCAGAACGACCAACCGCCCGCTCAACTACCACCTCCGCCGGCTCCTACGCCCGGAGTACAAGAATGGGGAACGCGAGCCGCCAATTTTGCGCGTATGTTGGCTCGCGGGTATCCCAACGGAAAAGCCCCGGAAGAGATCCAGCAAGCGGTTGATACGCTTTGGGATCTGGCCGCGCGCGCTTCTCGTTTAGAAGGAGAGCTGGCGAGCCACACGCGACGGCTAGAATCGATTCGACGCCGTGGTCGCGCGTTACGCGCCGAAATAGGCCGTAAAGTTGAAGGTCAAGCCGCAGACGAATCACGCGCGTTGCGAGAGGCAAGCGCCGATCGCAGCCAAGCTGCGATGCATAAGGCGAACTACGAAAAAGCGGCTATGGTACTTGAGGAAGCGCTAAAGCGAGCGGAACAGATGGCGGGGTCGAGCGCGGATATCGTCTCGCTTCGTGACGCTTTCGAAGCGGTCGGTCACGCGCGCGCGACGGTCGCCGCTCACGAAAATCAGTATCAGGCCTATACCGAAAGCGCGATTAAGATAGAAACGCACGCCGCTAATCTTCGAAAGCAAATCGAAGAACTTCGCGGAGAACTTCAGCACTATTCGGATGCTCTTGAAAACGACCTAAACGCGGGACGCGAGCTTATCGCGAAACGGGTGGAATCCGCGATCAATTACGAGAAGAAATTTTTAGAAGCTTCAACGCAGTTGATAAACCATTTCCGGGAACTTCCAGAATGTCGTGATCTACTAAAAGAGCTTTCTTCTGACTCGAAAAACGGTCAAGGCTGGAATCGCGAAAAAAACGACGCCATGGATGCGATCTAGTCGTAGGATGTAATTTCGATCACGAATATTAAAAATCAGGCGTTTTATACAAGCGCTTCGATCGATAACGGGTTATATTTCGTCCGCTAATTTCGGCCGAGTGGCGGAACTGGCAGACGCGCCGGACTCAAAATCCGGTGCCCGCGAGGGCGTGTCGGTTCAAATCCGACCTCGGCTACCGTGGAGAGCATATGAGTAAATTTCAGGAGTATCTCGACAAACAGGGAATCGATACGCGACGAATATTGGTGGCTTCGAAAAGACTCGAATCCCTAAAACCGGAAGACCGATCGATAAAGCTCTTACGTCGTACACTCAAAAAAGACGAGAATTCGAAAAAGGACGGCGGCGAAAAAAAACCACGTTCGGGCCGACCGATCGCCAATCCGACCCTAAACCGCGCGATCAGGGGAGAACGGCTTTCCGGGGCCGCGAAAAGCAGACTGCTTAGAGCGGTAAACGCAGTGCTTAAACAAAAAAAACAACCTGAAGCTTCCCTAACGGACCTGTTCTGAGAATCAGCGAGCAAAAGCTGAAAAACCGGGATCCGCGGAATCGATTTCGTCCGCTGTAAGCTGCCTAAGAACCGACGCGCATAAGGACTCGCGTTTAAATAAAAGTTGCGTTTGGCGTTCAGGCTTCAGTCAGATCTGTCTCGATCCGATTTTGAGAAACCGGAGGAATAGCAGCGCTATTTCGAGGATTTCGCGGAATCGGATCGAGGCGAATATGGCCTGAAAGTGGGATGCTAAATGCAACATTTATTTTGATCCGAGTCCTTAGGTCAAACATGTTTGACTTAGAGGCGGGGAAGGAACAAAAACTGAATGTAAAATGGTCTCGATTCGACCGCCGAAAAAAAAACCGGGTAGTTCTTCCCACTCCTATTGGAACACGGCATACGACCGTGTCGCGGTCGTCGTCAACGGTAACGCGAGAGGGGTTACCGAAGATCTGGTGAAGATACTGGACCAAATCGTTGAAAACGGCGACCTCTTCGTTTCGCGCAGCATGGTGGAAGGACGAGAAATCGCGAGACTTATTACGGAACGTGGCTATCGGACCGTGCTAACAGGGGGTGGAGACGGTACTTTTGTACAGATGGTTTCGTGGATTGTAAAAATCGCGGAATCGATACAACAAACGCCGCCGCGATTTGGCTTACTCAAACTAGGTACCGGTAACGCGCTCGCTTGGGTTCTAGGTGCGCAACGCGGCGAAGGCGAAGGAATCGTGGCGGATTTGGGCCGACTTCGGATGGAAGAAGGTAGTAGGCTGATCCGGCTAATAGAGGTCGAAGATCTACTCACCCCTTTTGCCGGTCTCGGGGCGGACGCGATCGCGCTTACCCATTACGTTCAAGTACGCGATCTGTTCAATCGAGCTAAACTCTTGAGGACTTTGTCAACCGGAGCGGTCACCTATAGCGCAGCGCTTCTCGCGCGAACCGCTCCTGAGCTCGCTATATCTAAACCCTTGAACGTGACGATTATCAATGAAGGCGAATCTGCCTTCGAAGTCGGAAAAGAACGAAAACCAATAGGGGACCCGATTGGAAAGGGCGAGTTGATCTACAAAGGACCGATGCGTCTGGTCGCCTTCAGCACCATTCCGTATTGGGGTTTCGGAGCGCGAATCTTTCCGTATTCGGATCTTCGCGAGGACCGCTTCAATCTGCGCATCGCCAATATCGGGCCGATCAGGGCATTGGCGAATATTCGTTCCATTTGGAAAGGAGGCTTCCAGAGCGAATATCTCCATGATTTTTTAGTCGAGAGGATATCGATCCGTTGCGAAACACCGACTCATTTTCAGGTAGGCGGAGAGGTTTTAGGGCGCCGAACCGTGGTTCAAGCGGAGCTCTCCAAACGCCCCATCCGCTTCGTCGACTACTACGTGTAGGAACATCGAGGTACCGCCCGCAGAGCTACATGAAAAGCTCGCTAGCGAGCTCCGCTCTGCACAGCGATTTTTCCACCGCGGAAGCCTCATTCTCGCGCTAAACCAACGGCGTCATTGACCGTTGGACATGCTCTTAGATATTCTGCTAAAGGGCAAATATGACAAAGCATCGACTGAATCAGAGAAGCCAATTCGCGACGAGGTGGCTCGCGCTCGCGACGGTCGCGACCCTGGCGTCGTCCGCCGACGCTCTTGAAGTGGACGGGAAATTGCTCGTCGGAGCGTACAGAGTACCGGCCGAATCCGCGTCGGCTCGTCGATCCTATTATTGGGAGCTCGAAAACGGCGTCAAAGAGGTCGCTCGTAGTCGAATTGATGCTCCACGAGAACTTGCCGTTGTATTGCTCGGCGACAACGCATCCGAGAACGGGAAGCGATTCGAGGTTGAGTTCTACGGCGGGAGTTTGCTCCCATCAACCATCGTGGTAAGGAAAGGATCGACCTTACGTATTAACAACAAAGACGAAATCGCCCACGAGGTCTACGCGAAGGGACTAAAAGCATTCGGTCCCGAGACCATCTCACCCAGAGCTATCCGTTCGATTGAACTTAAGGAAGCCGGAAGCTGGCAGTTATACGACCGTCTGGTCACTCATGTACGCGGCCAGCTTCACGTTCTAGCGAATCTCGTGGCGATCGCAAAAGTAAATCCCGATGGAGAATACAGCTTCAGCGACGTCGAGCCGGGTAATTATACGTTGAGAGTCTATCACGGAGCGAAATTATTGGTCGAGAAGCCCGTAGAGGTTGTTAAAAGAGATAATAGAAAGAAGGAAATTGCAATTAAGCTAGACCCCATCACACTGACGAATTCCTCGAAACCCGAGTAAGGCTATCGCGCACCATGACAACAGCGTTTTCCAACTCTATGCGTTTTAACCGACTCAAAGCAAATTACCCCGACCTCTCCGATCTCGATCTTATCGAGTCAGGTACGAAACACTGCGGAGGCTAAATGCTGCTGCTTTCAAGATTCTGGTACCTGTTTTTAGCGGTAATGGCCGCGGCGGCGGTCGGCGCGGCTTTACTCGGACAGGGCATCATTAACGCCAAGTCCGACCGCAATCTCGCGGAGCAGCTCCGCCGCGACCGGTTTGAATTGGAAGCGATGTTGCGCCTTGAGTCGCGGGCACGACTGGACGCGATCGCGTTTATCACCGTCGACAATAAAATCGGAGAAATCTTACGAAAGGCCGTGAACGTCGAGAATGAAAAAGGGCTATGGGAATTGAACGCTCAGCTTAAAGAGGTTCTGCGAGGCCATATCACGCGCTTAGCCGAAGCCGCTCCCGGAAAAGGCACTTTAGAGGAAAAACGAACGCGCGTGGCTCCGGATATCGCGATCGCGGTAGATGTTAGAGGACGGATAATCGCTCAGTTGGGACCTCTGATGGCGAATCCACCGGGGTCCGGGCTAGGAACTTTCCCGTTGGTTAGGCGAGCTCTGCAGGGATACCTTCGCGATGATATCTGGGTGTATGACCGGAGGGTCTATCGCATGGCGGCGAGACCCATTATTTACGGCGGACAATACGTCGGGGCGATTTTGCACGGACATCGCTACGACGGACCTTTCATCGAAAAATACGCCAAGAACCTCGGCGGAGCCAGCGTTGCGTTTTTCTATCAAACCGATGTCTTGGCAAGCTATTCTCCGAGCGACCCGCAAAACGCTCCGAATCGGCAGCAAATGCAGAAACCGCTGTCCAAAATTCTCGTATCGGAAAAATTCAAGCAGCGTGAAAGTACCGATCCGGTGGAGCTGGAGGGCGATGGTTTAGCCATCTACTCGCGGGTCGTTGGGAGCGCGGCGGATGTCGATGTTGGATATGTCATCGCAAGGCTGAAAGAACATATTGCTACCCCCATCGAGCTGTTCAATAGCGCATCAGACCAAGATATTGAGGCCTTACCGATAACGGAGCTGGTCGTAATCGCCTTGGGTCTGTTTGGCATCGGTTTATTGTTTCTATTTTTAGAACGGGACAGACCGTTTGGACAGTTGGTCGATAAAACCAACGAAATAGCCCAGAAAGAGCGAGATCGACTGATCGTGACGGAGTGGCGTGGAGGGTTTCGTAAGCTCGCTGACGCGATCAATCGCGCCATCGACAAAGAGGTCGAAAAAGCCGCGGAAGTAGCTCCCACCAGAAAGAAGGTTAATTTGGACGAAATCCTCGGCCCAACACCTGAAGCCGGCGATTCGAGCGCTTTTTTCGGCTTTGCTGAAGAAACCAAAGCGCCGAGCGAAACGGCGAAGGGTTTTATGCTTACCCCGCCGCCCCCCTCGACTATCGATTCACCCAAGGCGCCGCCAAGACCGCCGTCGAAACCCAAAGCGGCACCCGCGCTACCCCAACACCCGCTAAAACCGCTGCCGTCCGAAAAAAGCGCGGATTTCGACGAGGATACACACTTCAAAGAGGTGTTTAGTCAATATCTGGCGACTCGTAGACAATGCGGCGAATCGATCGAACAACTGACTTTCGACAAATTTCTAGTGACGCTCCGAAAGAACCGCGATCAGATCATATCCAAACACGGCGCCGTGGGCGTTCGGTTCACGGTTTATGTTAAGCAAGGCAAAGCGGCGCTAAAAGCGGCACCGATAAAAAATTAGATCTCGACCGGTCGGCGTTTCGCTAGGCCCGGCTCGCCGACGAACTACGAAACCATTGCACCGTCTCCCGGATGCCACGTTCTAAGGGCATCATCGGCGCGAGTAATCCAGCCTCGTTCGCCTGGAGCACCGAATACTCAACATCACCCGATCTACGGCCCGCAAAGCGGACCTCCCCGTGACAACCCAAAGCGTCTTCGATAACCTGAGCCAAGCGCATGGTCGCGGTTGCAATACCGGTACATACGTTGAGAATAGGAACCTTAACTTCACCTCTTAAAGCAACCAAATTCGCTCGTACCACGTCGTCGACGTAAACATAGTCGCGAATGCAGCCGGGGTCGCCCTCGACTTTTCTAGCGTTGATTTGAATTGGCCGCTGATTCAATAGTCTATCGATGAAGATCGCTACCACGCCGGCCTCTCCATGCGGGTCCTGGCGAGGTCCATAAACATTCGCGTAACGGAGAATCGTATAGCGAATTCCGAGATTTCGATCGAAACTTCTCAAATAGCTCTCTATCGCGAACTTAGAACAAGCGTAGGGACTTAACGGCACCGGCGTCCAATCAATTGCAGCGAGCTCTCCCTCGGGAACCTCTCCATAAATCGCCCCGCCGGTACTCGCGAAAACAAACCTTTCGACTCGATGACGAATACTCTGATGGATAATATTTAAGCTTCCAATAATGTTAATCTCCGCGTCACGAATCGGCTCGCGAGTGCTGACCGCGACACTGGTCTGAGCGGCTTGATGAGTCACGGCATCGGGTTTAAAGTCATCGAATATCTTTCCTACCGCGTCCGCGTCGCGAATGTCTGCCTTTGCGAACTCGGCCGACGCCGGAATATTCGCTGCCGTCCCGGTACTCAAGTCGTCCAGAACCAGCACGTGGTGTCGTTCCTCGATCAAAGCGCTTGCAATATGGCTTCCGATGAAGCCCGCGCCTCCGGTGACGATAATTCGCATGCCGGGAAACTATCAAAAAACACGTTATTTTACAACAGTAAAAAAAATAAAAGGAGCCGGTATCAACGATATCGGCTCCTGGAACATCCTTACCATCGGGCTCGCGTGTTACAAGTAAGAATCTCTCCTTAGTAAGTGGGAGCTGGTGTCGGTCGTTTTAGGCTTCCCGATGAGGGTGGTCGGGCCTGCACACCGCGACCAAGGGATGCCCCCTGACAAAAAAGGGTACTGAGATTCTTTACTTTTACACCTCCTCGAATCCCAATAGAGGGATTTATTAACAATACTAGAATGACTAGCGGAGTCAATACAGCCAACGACGAATTCGTTCATCGCATAAACAATTATTGTGCTTTTTTTTCACTTTCTTTGAGCCGGGTTAAACCGCAGCGGAAAAACGCGCGTTCATTGAAATGCGATTGCCCGTAAGGAATTGCTCTACAGACATTCGACGTTTTCCCTCAACCTGCACCTCTTCGATTAAGATGGCTCCGCTGCCGCAGGCGACTTCGATTCCGCGATCGTCGGAATGTAGAATCGCGCCGGGCTCACGAAGATTACCCTCATCGGCTGTCACGCTGGTTCGGTGCAGCGTTATGCGTTTACCACCCAGCCAAGAAAACGCTCCGGGCCAAGGATTCATCCCTCGGACGAAATCGTGGGTGGCACGCGCGCTTCTGTCCCAGACTATTTTACCGTCTGATTTTCGCAACATCGGTGCGTAACTCACCGTTTCCCTCGCTTGCTCGACGGATTGCAGTTCGCCTTGCATAAGAGATAAAAACCGATCTCGCAAAAGCTCGCCTCCCATACGGGCCAGTCTTTCCGACAACTCCGCGGCGTTCTCGTCTGGATCGATCGGGGTTTTTACCGCGGCAAGAACCGGTCCTGAATCCATTCCTTCATCCATCCGCATCAGAGATACACCGGTTTCGGCCTCTCCGTTGATAATCGACCATTGAATCGGAGCCGCTCCGCGGTACTTCGGAAGCAGCGACGCGTGGAGATTGACGCAACCGAGGCGCGGAGCCTCTAAAACCGCGAGCGGTAGTATCCGACCATACGCTACGACCACGCCCAAATCGGGTTTTGCCTCTCGCAGCGTCCGAACAAATTCGGTCGTTCGAACGCTTACGGGTTGAATCACCGGAATCCCGAGCTGTTCCGCCGTCCGCTTAATCGCTGGAGGCGTTAGCTTTAGCCCGCGACCCGAGGGACGATCGGGTTGGGAAATGACCAATATCAAATGGCTTATCTCTGATAAAAACTTTAAACACGGAACCGAGAACTCGGGTGTGCCAAAAAATACGACGCGCGGTTTAGCGGGAACGCGGCGATTCATATCACGCTGATTTCGCGGATTGCTTCTCTTGCCGTTTCATCGTGCGATTAACCAGACGCCTCCGAAGCATGCTGATATGATCGATGATCAGCGTACCGTCGAGATGATCGGATTCGTGTTGGATAGCCACTGCAAGTAAGCCGTCGGCCTCAAGCTCAAATCGCTCACCGGCGGCGTCGTAGGCCGCGGCCTTTATCCGTTCAGCCCGTTCGATGTCTTCGTGAATCCCGGGGAAAGACAAACACCCCTCATTCCAGACGACTCGACCCTCGCGCTCGATGATTTGCGGATTGATAAAAACCCGAATCTCACTCGGAGCGTCTTCTTCGTTGTTGGCCACGTCGACCACAAAAAGACGTTTGGACACCCCTATTTGCGGCGCGGCCAAGCCAACGCCGCGGCCATGGTACATCGTTTCTATCAGGTCTTCGACGAGGGATCGAAGCTCATCATCGAAAGCCGTCACCGGTTTGCACGGTATACGAAGCCGTTTATCCGGATAGTGGAGTATCTGCCGAACAGCCATCTTATCGTATTAATTAACACCGGGCGGAGTATTCGGCAATACGGATCGTCACCTTCCCGCGATGAAATACAGCCGCGCGCCCTGTGGCGCCTGTTGCGGGCTAGAGCATTGAAATCGGGTCGACGTCCAAGATCACTCGAGCGGGAGCTATTCCCCTGTCAATTCGTTCGACCAGGGCGCTTGTGACAACTCGAAGCGCCGCGCGATCAGCCGCGCGCAGCATCAGTCTGAAACGGTATCTCCCCCGCAAACGACTGATAGGCGCTGGCGCGGGCCCGAGCAAACGAACCCGACCTTCTCGTACGGCGCGCTGGTTCCTAGCGACTCGGGCCAGCTCAGCGGCCGCTTTTCGCGCTTCTGTTTCACCGCCCGCGTCCACGCGCACCGCTACCACGCGCGAAAAGGGCGGAAAGCCCACCTCGCGGCGCGCTCTCAGTTCGTTGTGATAAAAGCTCAGATAATCATGCGTACGAGCCGACTCAATCGCGGGATGTTGCGGCTGATAAGACTGGATCAGCACCCGACCCTTTTTCTCGCCGCGACCCGCCCGGCCGGCGACCTGGGACAATAGTTGAAAGGTACGTTCCGACGCGCGAAAATCGGGAAACGCCAATGATTGGTCGGCAAGCATGACACCCACCAAAACGACTCCCGGAATGTCGTGTCCTTTGGTCACCATCTGAGTGCCCACCAAAATATCGATCTCGCCGCGCCGCAAACGCTCAAGAACGCTTTCAACCCCCTGCCCTGCCGCGATATCTCGATCGAGCCGCGCGACACGCAGCTCGGGAAATCGCGTCGCTAACGCTTCTTCAAGCCGCTCGGTTCCCACGCCCAAGGATTCAAAAACGGCGCCGCCGCATTCGCTGCACATCGTGTTCAGCGGCTTGGAGAAGTCGCAATAGTGGCAGCGAAGCACACCCTCGCGGCGGTGCTCGACTAAGGCCACATTGCAAGCCGGGCATTGAGCCACCTCGCCGCAGGAAACGCATCTGACGCTCGGAGAGAATCCTCGGCGGTTGAGAAAGAGGATTGCCTGTCCTCGTGTTTGCCGACAGCTCTCCAAGGCTTGCAGCATGGGCTCGGTCAGCAATCTGTGCTGCGACGGCCCTTGACGATGGCGCGCCAGGTCCACGATCTCGACGGCCGGCAATGGTTGCGGCGTCGCGCGTTCGGGTAGAGTAAGGAGTTGAAGCTTGCCTTGCTGGGCGCGATAGAAGCTCTCCATCGAAGGTGTCGCGCTTCCCAAAACGCACACGGCATTCGCGCTGTGTGCGCGCCATAGAGCCATATCTCGCGCGTGATAACGAAAGCCCTCCTCTTGCTTGAAAGAGGCGTCGTGCTCTTCATCGACGATGATAACTCCTAGCTTTCGTACCGGCGCGAATAGCGCCGAACGCGCGCCAACCGCGAGATCAACCGCGCCTCGACGCAAGCAATGCCATGCGCGGTTGCGTTCGCGAATGCTCAGCCCGCTGTGTAATACCGCGATAGCGTCCCCAAAGCGCGCCCGAAACCGCGATACCAACTGCGGGGTTAAGGCGATCTCGGGCACCAGCACCAGAGCACCAAGACCGCGCGCGCGAAATTCTGCGATCACCCGAAGGTAGACCTCGGTCTTGCCCGAACCAGTAACGCCGTACAACAAATAAGCCGAACGGCTGCCCGGCGCGTTGTTTATAATTGCGGATACGGCCCGGCTCTGTGCCGGGTTCAATCGGGGCGGGATATCGGCCGAAACTTTTTCCGAGAAAAAAGGATCTATCGGCGCCTCGCGCTCAAAGGTGGCTACAATTCTCTTTTTCTCTAACGAACGAACCGCGTGGCGAGGGTTTTTCAAATGCTGGCGAAGCTCGTCGAGCGAGATCTCTCCGCGCTCCTCGAGCAAGGTGAGAATTTTTCTTTGATTGCTTCCCACGCGTGACTGAGGCGGCGAATCGGCCGAGGGCCTAACCATCAACACGCGTCGTGTCGATACTCGCTCACCCGGAAGCGTCTCTCCCCGTTCGAGAAAACCCTGCTGGCGGAGAAGCTTAAGCGCTTCTGTAGGCAACGCCGGAGCTGCGGCGCGCAGCACTTCGCCGATGGGATGGTGGTAATAGGTCGCCGCATCTGCGAGGAAAGAAAGCAGCTCCTGTGGCAAGATCGGCTCGGATTCAAGAACTCCGGCGAGCTCCTTCATGGTTCGTCCTTCAAGCGCTCGAGAGTTCGTGTCTAAAACAAACCCAACGAGCTTTCTACGACCAAATGGAACAGCGACGCGACTGCCGGGAGCGACTTTACCGATCAATCGATCCGGCAAACGATAGGTATAAGTGCGGCGCAAAGGCGCTTGTACGGCTACCTCGACGTAACGCCCATCCGCCTCGGCGATCGAACGATTCGATTGCTGCTGATCCATGCTTTTATCGACTCCGACTCTTTGTGCTAGCGGGCGCGCGCACGCGTGATCACCGCGGCGACCTCCGGGTATAATGCTTGGGGAATCTCTTTGCCGGTTTCTAGTCGATATAAAGCCATGGTGAGTCGAAGATCCTCCACCGCCGGAATCGCCGACAAGATCGCCGTATGTATCATCCGTTGTGCCAACGCCTTCTCTCCTTTCGCCGCCAATTTCGGCGCCTTCCACCCTGCGTCGTCCGGACGGTAGCGCAGCGCCACTGCGAATCGCGTCGAACTGTAAACCAACGCGGTCGCGTTCGCGGTCTCCTCCAACGTCGCGTATTCAACGACTTCCTGATACATCCGGTTGCGGCGCTGTCTGACGAGCGGATCGCCGTAAATTTCACGTTGTTCGCGCGCCACTTCCTCTCGCGTCATTTTCTGACTCTGTCGAAAACGATAGCGTTGGTAAAAAAAATCGATAACCCCGATCACCGCCAAAGCGACAGCTACGCGAACGCATAGATCGAATACGAGCCCTGCAAACGCTATCATCGAGGATTGTAGATCGCTACGCATTAAACCGAACAATCCGCGCGCCTCATGCTTTAGGGTCAGCCAAAAAACGCAGGCAACGCTGGCGAGCTTTAGCGTGATCATCGCCACGTCTATTACAAACCATCCGGAAAAGAGGCGCGACAGCCGCTTCGCCGGTTCGATGCGAGAGGCTTGAGGCGAAACAGCGTGAAGGCTAAATAGCGGTCCGACCTGAAAAAAGCAGGTAAAAAAACCGACTACGAACAACAGAACAAAAAAGGAAAGCAGAACCGAAGCGGTGCGAAAAGCAGACGATTGTAGTACTTGAAGCGCTGTTGCATCCCCGGTTTGTATGGCGGAATAAACCGACGCGAAATTGCGCCTTAATACATCAACCAACCGGTCGCCTGAAATCCACAATACCAACAGGCCGGAAACCAAAACAACCGCGCTGTTCAGCTCGCGGCTTTGTGGGACCTCGCCTCGACGGCGAATGTCGGCGAGTTTTCGAGGGGTCGGCTCGTAACGGGCGTTTCCTGTGGCCATGGGGCTAACCCCGAGGGCATCCGGGATAGAACAACAATTTACTGCGGTGAATCATCGTCAACCAGATCCACAACGCCTTCGTGAGAATTCACCTGCTCCGTCTCGACCGTCGGGTTAACGGTTTCGCCCGCGACTTCTATGTCGTCATCCGCCAGCTCGACGATATCATCATCTTCGAGCGCCTCGAATTCGGCCTCCCCCACCCTTTCCGACGGCGGTTTCGAAGATGGTTCGCTCTGGGGAAAATCGCTCGGGTCGAGCTCGAGATCGAGTAGTCTTTTATACTCGCTATCGCGGAAGGAATTTCTCGCTTGAACACGCTCTTCAGAAAGCCGATTGACCGCGAACGTCAGCTCATCTTCTTCCTCTCCGAAACCTTCTTCTAGGTAGGCACGACGTTCCTCGGTGGCGGGCAATTCCTCCTCGCTTTCGGAAAAGTAAACGGATTCGTATTCCGGTTGCCCGGTCTCTGTTTGATCAGGTGGTTCCGGAACCGAAGCTCGGTCATTCGAAATAGTTAATTCCTCGCTCGATTCTTGCACGAATTCCGCAAACGAATGACGACCTGACTCGCTACTCGCCTTTATTTCGAGAACCTCCGGATCGACCGGCGTCAGTTCCTCCGCTAATACGTCGACGTATTCAACCCGTTCCGAGCGCTCGGCGTCTGTTGTTTCAGATGATCGCTGCTCGAAAGAGAAGCCAGGACGTTGAATCAGCCCCGGGGATTCCGCTTCGACGAAAAAGGCCTCTGCCACGCTATCGTCGATATCGTCCTGAAAAACCTCTCGCGCGTCGCCAGCGGTGACCTCTGCCTCGGGTTCCTCTTGAAACTCGAGCTGCGGCGCGATACCTCGCGCGTCGCCTTGCTCGGTGCTAATCGGTTGGGGAGAGGTGCCGAGAGCCGCGCTCTGTGCTAACCCCGCGAGCGACTCGTCTACTTCATCGAGATCCAACCCCCAACCGCCGTAACGCGCGACAATTCGCGACAAGTGCGACGGAACTATTCCCAGATTCTCAAGCTCTCGATCGATATCGCTAAAATCCCTATGAACCATATCCGTGTGCTCTCATAATCGTACAAATCATCGCAGAAAATCTCACCGGATACCAGCGTTGCGCAAAAAAGCTTGATAAAATCCCGCTCATTCCGCTCGTTCGCCTCGGCGAACGCCCTTGAAGATCCGCTTGTCACCAGCAATTCGCGTCTGACCTCGCTATCCTCGCGAATTCATTCGCGTTTCAAACCGTTCCGCGCTCTAGCCGGAAATCAAAGCGTAAATCGCTTCGATCGCGTCATTTATTTTGTCGCCGTCGACTCCGCCGGCTTGGGCGAAGTCCGGCCTCCCACCGCCGCGTCCGCCTACGATACGGGCAACGTGCTTTATCAGCTCGCCCGCCTGAAAGCTCTTTGTTAGTTCTTGCGAAACCGTGCAAACCAACATCACTTTGCCTTCTTGGTCGACCGAGCCGAGCAGTACGACGGCGGGCGCGAGCTTGTCACGAAGCCGGTCCGCGGTCTCGCGCAATGTCGCGGCGTCGTTTACCTCGACACGCGCTCCGAGCACGGTGACATCACCTATCTTTCGCGCGTTGCTCGCGAGGTCTCGCGAACCGGTGCCCGACGCGAGTTGTCGGTTGAGCCGAGCGATTTCCCGGGTTAATTCCCTCTGTTGCTGTAATAACCGATCGACCTTTGCACTCGCGTCCATGGGCGCACCTTTTACAAGCGAAGCCACCGCGAGTAATTCGTGCTCTAAGTTCGATATGTATCGTAGGGCGGAAAGACCGGTCGTCGCTTCAATCCGTCGAACCCCCGCGGCAATGCCGCTCTCCGAAATAATCTTGAATAAACCGATATCACCGGTTCTCGCCACGTGCGTGCCACCACACAATTCGATCGAGTCCGCCATGCTCACCGTGCGCACGATATCGCCGTATTTCTCCTCAAAAATAGCAACGGCGCCTCTCCTTTTTGCATCGGAAATCGGCAACACCTCGGTTTCTACCGGTTTGTTTTCGACGACAACCCGCATCACCATCTCCTCGATCAGATTGAGCTGCTCTCGGGTGAGCGGTTTGGTTCCGCTATAGTCGAAACGCAGTCGATCCGGCGCGACTAGCGAACCCTTTTGCATGGCCTGGTCGCCCGCGACGCGCCGCAAAGCGAAATGCAAAAGGTGCGTCGCGCTGTGATTGCGCCGCGTGTCCGATCTCAACGCGTGGTCCACCTCGAGCCGAACGGCGTCGCCTACTTCTATTCGACCGGTCGTGACCTTTCCGCGGTGCACGACCAAAGCGCCGACGGGCCGCGAGGTGTCGAGCACCTGAAACAAACCGCCTTTCGCTCTAATTTCTCCCTTGTCTCCCACTTGGCCGCCGGTCTCGGCGTAAAAGGGAGTAATGGCTGTAGCGATTTCAGCGTTTTGACCCTCGGATATCTGTTCGACACATTCACCGTCGCGTATTAAGCGGATGACTGTTGATTCGGCGGTCTCGACTCGATAGCCGACGAACTCGACCTCTATTTCGTTCGCTAGCTTACGGTATGTCGCTTCAACCGCGTCGTCCCCAACCTTTGAGCCCAAGCTGCGTTTTCTAGCGAGCTCGAGCTCGCGCTCAAATCCGTCGCGATCGACCTTAAAGCGAAGCTCTTCGCCGATAACTTCTTGTAAATCGAGAGGAAACCCGTAGGTGTCGTATAGCTCAAACGACACGGTGCCTGGAAGAAGGCGCTGCTTGTCGTTAGAAGCCTCGCGGCAATAGCTTTCAAGCTTTTCAAGACCCCGCTTGAGCGTGGCGCGAAAGCGCTCCTCCTCATTCCGCGTAACCTCTTCGATCAATGCCCGTCGTTCCACGAGCTCCGGATAATCCTCCCCCATCATATCCGCCACCACGAGCGCGCACTCGTGCAAGCACGGTTCCCCGATCCCGAGTTTATGCGCATGGCGTATCGCCCGGCGCATGACGCGGCGCAACACGTAAGGCCGGCCATCTCGGTCTGGGAAAACACCCTCGGCGATCAGAAAAGCCGCCATTCGCGCGTGGTCCGCGATGACGCGCATGGATACGTCGTCCGGGTCAAGCGTCCCGCGGTATTTCTTGCCCGATATCTCAGCGGCTTTCTCCACAACCGGACGCAATAAATCGGTATCGTAGTTGCTTAACACCCCCTGACAGACGGCGGCCAAGCGCTCAAGCCCCGCCCCGGTATCGATGGAAGGAGCGGGAAGCGGATTCAGCCGCCCCTCAGCAGATCGATCGAATTGAGTAAAGACCAAATTCCACAATTCGATCCACCCCTCGCCGTCAAGCCCGGGCTCCTTGCCGAAAAGCGAGATATCCGGTTTGCCGCGGCCGTTGTAATAGTGGATCTCCGAGCATGGGCCGCAGGGTCCTGTATCGCCCATCTGCCAGAAATTATCCTTGGCTCCGCAGCGTATGATCCGCTCGGGGGGGAAACCCGTAACCATTGCCCATAGCTTTTCGGCCTCTGCATCCTCGGGAAGGTCGCCCTCGCCCCCGAATACAGTCACGACGAGGCGATCCTCGGGAACGCCCAATACCTTCGTGAGATACTGCCAGGCGAATCCGATCGCCTCTTTTTTAAAGTAATCGCCAAAGGAAAAGTTACCGAGCATTTCGAAAAACGTGTGGTGGCGCGCGGTTACGCCGACGTTCTCGAGATCATTGTGCTTTCCGCTAATCCGAATGCATTTTTGCGAAGAACAAGCGCGCTTGTAATCGCGTCTTTCCTGGCCGGTAAAAACCTCTTTAAACTGAACCATACCCGCGTTGGTAAACATCAACGTTGGATCGTTAGCGGGCACCAAAGGCGCTGACGCAACCACCTGATGGTTCCATTCTTTGAAGTAATTGAGAAAACTCGTCCTAATTTCCCTCGATCTTCGCATTTCGAAGCGATCTTTAGCGCAGCAGCCTTCGGTTGGCCATATGCATCGTGCGGACTCCACATTTTCTCGACGCCGTGCTATCCGTAGCCGCTATGCTGCTTTGTTTGCGCGTCCGGGATTTCGCGATAATCGATGAGTTGGAAGTCGCGTTTGATCCCGGTTTCAACGTGGTCACGGGTGAAACCGGCGCTGGGAAGTCGATATTGGTCAACGCGCTGCAACTCGTTCTCGGCGGGCGGCCGAAAGCCGAAGTCGTTCGCGGCGGCGCGGAAAACGCGCAAGTCGAGGCGCTCTTTGACGTCGGCGACGACCCTGAGGTAAGAAAACGTATGGAAGCGTCGGGGATTGTTCCCGATAACCAACTCGTCATCCGGCGCGTAATCGCCAAGGCGGGCCGCGCTCGCGCGTTTGCAAACGGGCAGCTCGCGTCGAGCGCCCAGATCGAGCAGCTCGCCTCCGGGCTCGCAGACATCTCGTCTCAACACGAGCACCACACCCTGGTAGACCCGCGCAGCCATTTGAATTTCCTGGATGCTTTTGCCGATGCGACAAAGCTTCGATCGGAAGTCGCTTTAGTCTATGAAATGCTGTTGAAAATTCGAGACGCGCTGGAGCACACCCGGCGAAAGTGTCAAGACCGAACCGCGCGTGAGGATCTGCTCCGTTACCAGATCGCGGAAATCGATGAGCTGGACCCAAAGGCCGGAGAGCTTGTCGAGCTGATCGAAGAGCGAGAACGGCAGCGTCACGCGGAACAGCTCGCCTCGCTAACCGCAAACGCGGAGCACGATCTGTACGCTAGAGACAATGCGATCTGCGAAGAGCTGGCGCGCGTCGCGGATAGTGTCCGCCAGGCCGCTAACCTGGATCAACGCTTAAACGGTCTAGCCGACCAGCTCGCTTCGCTTCATCTGTCGCTCGAAGAGTGCGCTCGCGAGTTGGGCGGTTACGCGCGCCGGGTTTCCGCGGACCCGGAAAAACTCGGCCGGCTAGAACAGCGCATCGATCTCTTTCATCGGCTGCAGCGCAAGTATGGAGGCAGCGTCGAAAGCATGCTCGAGCATCGCGAACGCGCTCAAACTGAACTCGAGCAGTTGTTCAACTCGGAAGATCAAATCGTAGCACTCGAAAAAGAGTTTAAAGCCAACATGGATCACGCGGAGCAAATAACCAAAAAGCTCTCCGCGCATCGGGTCAAAGCGGCAGAAAAACTCGCCCGAGCTATCAGCCAGGAGCTCGGCTCCTTGGGCATGGGAGACGCGCGGGTAATCGTCGAAGTGGAACCTGCGCCTGAGAAAGAGGGCGAGCTATCGGTCGCGGGCGCTCGTCTCTCCCCAAACGGAATCGACCGCGTCGAATTTTTGATAGCGCCGAATCGCGGCGAGCAACCGCAAGCGCTTCAAAAGATCGCGAGTGGAGGGGAGCTTTCGCGCGCGATGTTGGCGGTGAAGCGCGTGCTCGCCGGTCTCGGGCCGGCCGGGCTCTACGTCTTCGATGAAGTCGACGCGGGAATCGGAGGAGCCGTTGCCGAAACCATCGGAAGAAAGCTACGAGAGGTGTCGCGCCACCATCAGGTTATCTGCATTACCCACCTCCCACAAATCGCCGTCTTTGCCGATGCCCACTTTCAAGTCAGCAAAAAGGTCGAAAAGGGACGCACGATAAGCGAGATAACTCCTCTCGGCCAAGAACAGAAAGCGGAGGAAATCGCCAGGATGCTGGGGGGGGTCAAGATAACCCGCAAGACCAGGGAAGCAGCCGCGGAAATGCTCGACGCGGCGCATAAGTAAACCCTAACGTTGCAGAAAATCGTAACCGTTCAGGGGGGTACTTCTGTTTGACTACGACGGCGGCCAATTCATCCCGTAAAACCGGCTCGACGCGGATTCGCGTGAAGCAAAGTTGGATTTTCTTTATATTCCATGCATTTCGTTTTAACAAAAAATTACAATTTATGGGGGTCTGGATATTTCCCGCAATTTTATTTGCTGCTCGAAAATCGCGCAAAACGACGTGGCGTAATTCGGTTTTTTGAAATACAATTAGAGTGTTTCTCACACGCTCTAGCAATTGTAGAACAAACGGAGCGTTCTTGAGGCTGATGTAAAAAACGTGAATTTTTTAGGATGTACGATGTTTTTTCGCAAAGGCTCGGGAAGCTGCATAACGGGCGTTTTTGTTTTTGTATTGTTCGCGTCATGCAGTGTCTATGACAGACTTTTGATCGAAACCGAAGAAGAAGGGGTTATCGGCGGCGGCAAGGAAGAAAGCGGCGGAGGTGGGACAGTCGGTGACTCGGGAAGCGGAGGTAAAGCGAGCGGTGGCGCTGGTGGCAACACCAACAATGTTGACGAGTTTGGTTATGGTGAACCGGACAGTAGCGTGGAGCCGGATAACGATGTTGGAGACGTTTGCGGCGACGGACGGGTTACTGGAAGCGAGTTGTGCGACGTCGGCGTCAACGCCGGACTGCCCGGCGCTTGTCCCTCAACTTGTCCTGAACCGGATGGATGCGCGCAGTGGCAGCTTGTCGGAGGCGGGTGCCAAGCCGAATGCCAACCCAAAACTCCTGATTGTCAAAACGGCGATAACTGCTGCCCGAGCAAATGCACGAACGCGACCGACTCCGATTGCTCGGCAAGTTGCGGAGACGGCGTCGTGCAGGCCGAAGAAGGCGAATTATGCGAGCCAAGAACGGCTTTAGAAGACAATCCCGATGTCGACGCGTTGGCCTGTCCCACGCAATGCGACGACGACGGCGATCCTTGTACACTGGAGACGCTCACGGGCTCCGAGGATAATTGCAACGCGCAGTGCTCGCGCACCGAGATCGCCGCTATCGTAGCGGGAGATGGATGCTGCCCCGAAGGGGCGAATGCCAACACGGACAGCGACTGTCAGCCCATTTGCGGCAATAAGGTGCGCGAGGGCGACGAAGAGTGCGACGGCGCCGATAGCTGTGACGACCAATGCAAATCGACGCTGACGCCCGAGCAGCGTACGTGCTTTGAGGTAGACGATATACATGTGGACGAGTGTAAAAAATGCGTCTGCACGAACTGCACGCAGCAAACGCTGCTCTGCTTGAATAGCGGCGATTCGACCTTCGACGAGAAATGCTCGATGATCGTGGAATGTGGCGAACAAAACGCGTGCGTGGGCACGTATTGCTACTGCGGAACAGCCTTAGACCCGGTGTTCCAAACCTGTGTCGTCGGCGCTCCTGCGAACGGTCCTTGTAAAAGCGTTATCGAGGAAGCCGCGGGGACCAATAATATCGTTACCATTTGGGCACAACAGGCTGACCCCAATGTCCCGGTAGGACGCGCTTTCTTGTTCGGCTCCTGCTATGAAACCAACTGTCTCGATATCTGCCGGTAAAACCGTGAAAAAGAGCGCTTAAAATTCAGCGCCAACTCCGACGTTGGGAAAAAACAACGCGGGCCCATATTCCACGCTGCAAGTCTCCCCGGGAGCCGGCCGGTTCTGATCGGTAATATCGAGCCCGCAACTGATCGAACGGGCTTCTCGCGCAAGGGTCAGATTAAACCATTCGGCGGTTACGCGCACCCGCCCCCAGCTCGTATTCCAGCCGTAGCTCCCTTGAATGTCGGCGCGGAAAAAACCGGGCAAGCGTCGCTCTAAACGGTATAAGTCGTCGGTCAGAATCGTCGCCATTTTTCCCGACCTCGCGTGCAGCCTAACTCCCAAACGCCAGCCCGGCACCGGTCGATATTGCAGCACCAGGTTTGCCACGTGGCGCATATCAAAGACGGGCGTGAACGAAAACCCTTGCTCGGACTTGGCGTCGGACCAGGTCAGGGTGTAGCTCAACCACCCCGATAGCGATCGAGCGACCGAGCGGCGGAGAAAGAATTCGGCGCCGTAGGCAAACGCCGTGGCTCTGGGGAATCCCTGCCCGGTTTGACACAGGTTTGAAGCCGCATCGCCGCCGTTGGTTGAAAAATCGCCGACGCTGCACTGGTTTAGTCTTTCTATCGCCAGCTCGGGAAAAAGCAGGTCGGTATAGTAGTGTAAAAACATTTGTGCCTCGAAACGCGCTTCTTTCCAGAGATCGAATCCAACGCCGAACTCGCTTTGAACCGCCTCCTGCAACCCCCGGTCCAAGGCCACGTCGGCGACTCCCGGTATCGGAAGCAAAAATACCGCGGGTTGATGCACAAGCCCGACCGCCAGGTGCAGATCCAAGATCGCCAGTGGATAATGGGTTACCAACAACCTGGGGTCCACTCCGACTTCGCTTCGGTGACCGGTTAGCCATAAATCGCCGCGCAAACCTAAGTCGACATCCCAGGATGGAGCCGGGCGAAATCCGAGCTCGCCGTAAAGGCCCGTGGTGTTGCGCGACGCGACCCAGGTGTAAAGGGGATTGTTGAATTGCTCAAAATTCACAGTGACCGTCCTGGTAACATAGGAGGGTACGCGAGAGGTCTCTTTGACCGGAATCCCGCGGGGAGCAATCGAAGGCGGCGGTTCGTTTCGGGTGATTCTGCCGATAATACCGATCATGTCGGCGCCTAAACGCAGGTGGGTCGCCTTCGCATCCTTCCAATCGAGCCAAACGCGGGGACCGACGCGGCCAGACCAAATCACACCCGCTTCTGAATCCTGATACGCGCTCGCGTCGCTCTTAGACTCCTCGTATCCGAAAAGCAAGGCCGTTCCGTACTCCCATTGACGGCGTTCTCGCACCAAGCGCAACTCCAAACGGTGAAAGGTCAACAGCAGCCCCTCGGTATCTCTTTGCGTACTTAACGAATCATACGAACCAAACCAAACGAGCTCGGCGCGCAGCCCGTTGTTAATCGCATGGCGGAAACGCAGTTGATAGTCCCAATAAGCCAGCTCGATTTCGGGGCTTACCAAGGAGAGTATCAATCCCGGATAGCCGTAGCGCCCGGCGGCGGTTACGCTTCCGCCGCCGAGAGGGGTATGAACCATGCCCATGAAATCGATGGCGCGTAGCTCGATTTCACCGAGTGTCTCTCGCGCGTCGGCCGCGACGTCTCTGCTCGCGCTCGTCAGAAGCCCTCCGGTCCGTCGGCCGTAACGCGCCGGTCCCACGCCCGAGTAAAAGACGATCGGGCCGATCATCGCGGGATGAATGACCGCCGGACCCAGGCCCAGATGAAAAAGCGCCGGCAAGGCGATATCGTCATAGATATAGAGCGTACCGGCGGGCGGGGCGCCGCGCACATAGACATAGGGTAACGCGTTGGTGTACGGCGTGACCCCGGGCATGGCTTCGAGCGATCTGAAAGGATCTCCGAAAGCGCCCGGTAGATCCCGCAACTCATCGGCTTCCAACCGGCGCAGATCAGGCCGCGACCGGGCGATTCGAGCGGTAGCCCCATATACCGCTTCTTCTCGACGATTTTCTCCCTTTTCTCGCTTCGAAGCGACCGGTGGCCGCGGTCGCGACGCGGATCGATCGATCAACCGCTCAGTGGCTGGCTCAACCACCCTGAAGTTGACCGACACTCGCGAAGCGGTCGGTATCCCATCTTTTGTTGCTGGTTTAAATCGGCTATTTCCAAGCGCTCGCTCGACCTCCGAAACCCACGCGGGATCGAGATCAGGGTCGTCCAACCTGGCGGTCCCGTCGACCGAGACCCGAACCACAACCGTCAGACCTTGCCGCGGGATAGATGTATTGGGTAACCCGGTCAACACCTCGAGATGCACAACCTCGGGCTCGACGACCGTCTGCGCCGTAACCGGGGTCGCGATTTGAAACACGTATCCGCACCACGCCGATATCCAAGATATCAATCGAGCGCTGGCGAGAAGCCGGCCTTCTGTCATGGGTAGACCTGCATCGGCTCCGATTCAATGGCATGCAGATCGGGGACAAAGTCCCCCAGGCAATGTAACTCGCCCTGCTCAGTCACTACGCAGAACGTATCGAAATGGGTCATCACTAGCGATTTGGGTCTGCCGGCCCAAGTCCGCTCGACCACGCACGGGTCGAGAGAAGAGCTACAATCTATAGGTCGAGCCGAACCGGTGTCCGCCATCGGATATCCCCACCCCCAACACACGACCCGCTCGTCGGCTTGTAACGCGCAGCTATAGCGATGACCCAGCGCCACGTCCAATATCTTCGCCCTTGTCGGAATCTTGACCGGCAAGCGCGAGCAACGTTCCTCTTTCACGCATCGGTCTTGGATTTGCGCGTCTCGACCGAGCTGAGCAAGAGTGTCTTGACCCCAACAATAAAGAACGCCGTCGATCGATACCGCGCAGCCGGTAAATTCGGACAAAATGACCCTTTCGACCGCTACCTCCAGCGCCAGCTCGCGTGGTTCGGTTGCGCAGAAGCTCTGTGCTGCACCGCAGCGTTCTGTTTGCACGGGCGCGATGCCCAACTCTCCACGGTCATTGACTCCCCAGCAAAAATAGGAACCGTCGAGCAGTCTCGCGCAGCTCTTATTTCTGTAGGCAACGGATGAACCCGCAACGGCGACTTGACCGGCCGGTTCTGGCAGATTGACCCGCGCGGGCCTATCTACCGCGTTAGGGCGATCAACGCCCTGAACCGACACATCGGTCTCACGCGAAATACCCACCTGTCCGACCGGGTTTTGCCCCCAGCAAAAAACCGCACCGGACTCTACTAACGCGCAGGTATGCTGATAACCGGCTTTCACCTCGAGCACGTCGTCCGCCAAATCAACGTGGACCGGCGAGGTGGCGCATGGAAGCCCATCGCAGCTAACCAAGTCGTCCGAGGCATGCCCGAGCGCCAGGCTACCCCAACAGCGTAGATCTCCGTTGTCGAGTAACGCGCACGAGTGCCTCTCTCCCAAGGAGAGCGACGCCGCGTTGTTGATTCCTTTTACACGTACCGGTTTGCGGCTACAGGGTCGACCCTCGCAAGAGTCGAGCGAAAACTCGCCGTTTCCCAACTGCCCGGACGCGCTGTCGCCCCAACACCAGACCGACCCGTCGTTTACGATGACGCAGGTATGATTGGCGCCCGCCGCGATCCGCCGTACTGCGCTCAATCCTTCAACCGCGGAGGCGTGGCGACTAAACCCGCGCACGCGCTCAGTCGTAATACCCACCGGGTCCAAGGTTTCGAAATCGTCGATTTCGGGATCCGAGCCGAGCTGACCGCCCGCATTATACCCCCAACAAACAACCGTGCCGTCTCGACGCGCCGCGCAGGAGTGCGCTTCACCGACGGCGACATCTACGACCTCTCTGAGCAATACCGGTTCGGCTCGATTTCGACCTTCTTCAACGCAACCGCAAACCGCCAAGATTGCGTAAATTGCCGTGCAAACGACAAGAGCCTTGATCGGTACGCGATAGCGTCGACCCGAAAGCAAAGCCTCGCAAGCCGAATACGCTCCGATAACCGCAAGGATAAACCCAAAGCCCATCAGGCGTCTCTTATATCGTCTATTCAATTCGCTATTGATTCACCCAAAAATTACAATCAGGGTAAAATATTTTCGATATTCGCTAAGCAATAAGGACTCGCGTCAAAATACATGTTGCGTTTGGCACTCAGATTTAGGTCAGATTTGCCTCGAACCGTTTCGCGAAACCGGAGGAATAGCAGCGCTACGTCGAGGATTTCGCGGAATCGGATCGAGACGCATATGGCCTGAAGATGGGATGTAAAATGCAACGTTTATTCTGATCCGAATCCAAAGCATAAATCAGCGGACGGATATGTAGTGGAAAGCACAATGGTATGCTATTAACGAGTGATAGCGATAGAAAAACAAGTATGACCGTCTAAAATCGTTCGAAGGTAGCACTAATGCAATGGTAGCGAAGAATCGGACGAAAAAACGGCGTTGTGGTCGCCGTCTTTATTCAAAAAAACCAACGAAATATTGATAACCGTCTTAGCTTCCGCTCAACGCGAATTATGGTGTGAAAGCTGTACAGTTAAAGCGTATACATCGATCGCTATCGCTTTTTGTTGGTGCCTAAACGATACGAGGAGTGTCCATGGATTCAAGTATTTATATTATACATTCTTCATCGGACGCCGAACGGGCAAAACGCCTGATCGAGTATCTTCAAGCGTCCTCGGCCGGACCGTTGCGTGTTCAATCGAGTTCAGTTCCCGAATACTCCGTTGATGCCGAGGCTGAATCCTCGGAAGAAATAAAATCCGCGTTGTATCAAGTCGATAAGGTTATCGCCGAGGTTACGAACGCGGCGCTTACGGATCCGGAATTTAACTTCGAGTTGGGCGTTGCATGGGCTTTAAACGATCAGTTGATCACGCTAGTCGATGCCGAGGTCACCAATGGAAATCTTCCCCAGATGCTGAATCGCGTAACCCAAATCGCGGCAAATGGACCGGAATCGCTGATCGAACTCGCAAAAAAAGTTCTCCCGAATTACATCGAATCTGAAGCGGGAACGGCCGCGCTCGCCACGTTTCTCGAAGCTGGAGTCGAACATGAAGCGCAAACCGCCTCGGGGGAGGATAGGCAAAAAACCGGCGCAGTAGACACGCTTCAGGGAATTCCCGCCGTGCTACCCGATGCGGCCCTGCAAGATAGGGGCGAAACGGATACGTATCCTTTCTTCCTCGAAGCGCTTAACGCAGGGCTTACATTTTCCGATTGTTTTTTTTACCGGGAGGAGATCAGCGATTTCTGTCGCGAACTGGACGAGACCTTCGGCTCTTTTGTTAATTCGCTTGGCGGAAATTGGGCGGGTCTTCGGCGGCTTAACGATATCGATATATGGAGTAATGCGATGGTTAATCTTTTTGAAACGCTGCCGCAGGAACAACAAGGCATCGCCGACTGGTATGATCTCGGATTTCACTTGTCGACCATGTTAAATATCGCCGGTCGTGATACCTTTGCCAATCCAGAGCAGAAAGAAATGGTCAAGGCCCAATGGGACAATGCGATGGATGCATTCCGCTATTCCGCGGCCGCGGCCGACATCTCTCCCGAGAATATCGATCGGATTCAATCGATGCTCGAAAATCTCATCGGGGCCGCAGCGAATAGGGATTTTTCGAATGTGGCCAAGTCGCTGGAACTGATGCGAAATCTCGCGAAAAGTTCGTTAATTTGGGACCAACGGCAACATCAAGCGCTATAAAGATCCAGAGCCCGTCTCATGAATGCCTCCACTCGTCTTTCGGGCGTGACGGCCCAATCTGTGGCGTCGCTCACTCCTCGAAATAGCGCTGCAGCCCTTCGTCGCGGCTCCTTGCCATCGGACCACGCTCCGAAATGCTTCGGGAGAACTTATGAAACGGACTCTAGTAATGCCTCTCCAAGACAAACCAGCCGAAGGCTCTTAAAAGCATTTTGGCCAGAGAATCCTCCAGCAACGGCTGTACCTCTTCCCAACCCCTCTCCACCAATTGCCTGGCCTGACTGTCACACGCATCGACCGCGCCGCATCCCTCCAGCTTATCGACCATCAATTTGACCAAGCGCTCGTCTTTACGCTCCGCTCGAAGAGACTGGTACAACCAAACACGGTCCGCGTGACCTAAAAAAGGCATCGCCTTCGCCACCGGCAAGGTCACTTTACCTTGCACCAAATCCTCAGCCTTATTCTTCAGATTACCCTTGAAACCCCGGATGTTCAACACATCGTCCACGATCTGAAAGGCAAGCCCCAGCGCTTCAAAAAATCGTCCCAGCCCCTCCACCTGTTGCGCGGTTCCGTTGCCCGCTATCGCGCCCATGCGCGCTAAACACCCGGCCGGCGCCGCGGTCTTTAATCGGTGCACCGCCAATATTCGGCTCTCCAATAGCGTGCTATCGCCGCTCTCCACTACCTGCGGCATCAAATGGTCGAAACCGTCGATATCCAACGCTTGGCCCGCGTGACCCGCCCGCAACGTCTCAAAGTACAAATCATATAACTTCAGCTTCGCCGCGTCGGAAAGCCTATCTGACATCAGTAATCCCGAGCCGATAAAATACGCCGCCGTCCCCGAGTTGATCGCCTGCGCTTCTCCCCAAATCTTGTGCACCGTCGGTCCCCCCCGCCTCACGTCCGAACGGTCCTCGACATCGTCCACGATCAATGAGCCCACGTGCATCATCTCCGGCAACGCCAACCATTTGACAAACTCTCGCGAATCGCCCCCCACTATATCGCAACAGGTGATCGCCGCGTACGAACGCCAACTCTTGCCTCCTCGGTCCACGATCTCGCGAATCGGATGAATGTGCGTGCGCGCGTACTGCTCCAAATCCACTCCATGCAGGTAGTGCTCGTGGCCCTTGGACGCTATCAGATCCCTCGCCCGCTCATCATCCACAATCCACGGCAACATCTGCTTCACCGATTGTCGAACCACCTTGCCCACTTCTTGGAAAAATCCCTCCAACGTCTCGTACGGCGCGTAGCCGCAACGCTCTACAAATCCTACTCCCTTAACCTCCCTCGCTCCGATGCGTCCCCTAATCTCCACCCGTCCCTCCCAAAACGACGGTTTCGAGATCAACGTCACAAACTCCTGGTCATCAAACGTCGCCTCAACCTCAAGTTGTATCTGCGCGCTCGGAACGCTCAAACGCCAACAAACCGGATACTCGAAAAACGTCTGCGTGCTCTGCCATAAACGTACCGCCTCGAATTTGACATCACTATAACTGCTGCGATTGCCCGCCGCGTCGATCATTATCCCCCAATTGCCGGCCGATTTCCCCGTATGCACATACTGCATCGGGTAGACCGTCAACTCCGTGCCGTCCTCTAACTGCGCCGATAGCCAATCCCATCCTACCTGCCGCTCGTCATATCGCCTTCGCCGCTCGCGACATATCTTCGCCCTTTCCTGCGCGCTTAACACTAACTCCGCCTCGTCGTCTATCGACTCGACCTCCCCTACCCCAAACTCGTGGTCATACCAGCCCTGTCCATCGCTCAACACCAGCTCCATTCCCCGGTATATCAGCTTGCCTCGTAACTTACACCTCGGAATAAAGTAATAAAACATCGTCTCGTCGTCCGTACCTCGGACCACCCCGTCATCCCCGTGCCTAACAGCCGCCTTGCGCGGCTCAAATACGATATCACAACCGACCTGTTTCCTCGAGTCGTACAGCTTCAGGCGATAACCACCCTCTTCCAACTTGCTAAACCTCGCGCCCCCATAATCGAGATCGAGCTTGTTCATGGCGACGTAAACCCGACTCTCGAATACTCGATCCGGTATCGGAACATTACCTCGCTGCAATATCTCCCTCAACGCTTGATTCAATAGCTTATCCTTCGAACCGAGCCCTCGATCCATCATGCGAATGCCTTCAGCCGCCGCGCTGCGGTCTACTCGCGATACGTTCACGATCTTTTTGCCCTGGACATCCACGATCGACCAGGTCAACGAATAAACGTACTCAGGCTGCTTGCTATGCTGATGCCAGCGCTTCAACTTGCGAAAAAACGACGCGAAAATCGAGTACTGTCCTCCGCCTTCCGTCACGAAATGCCCGTTTAAGTACCACCATTCCGTGGTCGACGACTCGTGCGGTAAATCGTGTATGGTAAGGTCTATTGCTCCAGGGGGCGGCCAATCCAACGGAAATCTGTTCATCCTCGGTGAGCTGCTCTTTCTACCCTCTCTGCTAATCTCAACTATCTGCGCTTGTTTCATCGTTTTTTTATGCTCCTAGCGAAGCCGAACGACTTCGAATTACCACCGCCATGCGGATTGGCCGAAATTGTGACAGTCTTAAGCAGTAATCAGCCATACATCGCTGTTTGTTAGGCTCGGCTCCATAATACCGACGCAATTTTACAACGAGGCTGAATTATTAGAATGATATCTACGCGCGTACTAACAGTGACTTCTCGATAAGGTTTTAGTCGCATCAAAATAAACCCCGGCGATCTCGAACTCTCTCATTGTGGCGTTCTTATTCGTAGATGGCGCGGTAGTAACAGTATATATGTATTTTTCTATAAATAAAAGCCGGAAACATCGATTTCCTGGTTAACAATCCCTTCTATAGTTCTGGAAGGCGACAAAACACACCTATTACTAACGGTTGCCGAGGCGGCCGTTATTAAAAGTGAACATTGCGATAAGTAAAACTCCGAAATTCGGACAAATAAAGGGTTAACTTCTTTGATTGGATTCGGTGATTAGGGGCTATAATAAGCCCTCGCAACTAACCAAAGGCGGAATGATGCGTGCCTGGCATATACTTGTCGTAGTCGTCGCTTTATGCGGTCTTCTGGAATACCAACTCTTTAATCTGAGCAGTCGGGTGGACACCCTCCGACAAATCGTCCAAGGGCTTTCGGCGGCTGACGCGATGGATCAAATGCAAAACAAACAAGGAAACGCGGCTGCTCTCTCCAAACTCCAAGAGTCGGTAAAAAAGCTCACGACGCGAGTCGATCGGTTGCAACTAGGTCTCCCCAGCGGATCGATAAACACGACGACTTCCGACCCGGGTGCAGCGACGAATGGCGAACCGGGCGACATGTTCAGCGACAAAGTGCTATCGGTAATACGGTCGGAAGTCGAGCGAATTCGCGATATCCAGCTCAAACGCAATCGCGATGCGTTGGTCAAGTACCGTAAAGCGGCGGTTAGAGAGTTCGCGATCAAGCAGGGATTGACCGCAGGGCAGGAGTCCGCGATTCAAACCATTTTAGAAGACGAAGTCGACCGAATGGTGGAAGTGCTTCGGGATGTCGATTGGGAAAACGCCTCGCCCACGTTCTTAACTGAATGGAATGCGATGCTCGCGCAAACCAATGATAAGGTTCAGGATATATTAAGCCCCGATCAAATGGCGATCTTTCTGTACCTTCGTCACCTCGAGCAACAAGCCATGCAAGTCTGGCTTCCTAAATCGATTTGATTTACTTAGTATAGATTTCGTATTTAGCGCGGCAAGGTTTGGATGTTGCGCCTCATCGCCGCGGGCGAGCTGGAGCGAACGGGCCCAAAGCCGAGGCCAAACGCCTCGTAATTATTAGAGTTTTCGAGCGACCCACGTTCGAATAGTAACCGTTCAGAGGGGTACTGCTGTTTGACTACGACGGCGGCCAATTCATCCCGTAAAACCGGCTTTCGTCCTCGCGCCGGCTCG
>JAFGIB010000341.1 GCA_016929805.1 Deltaproteobacteria bacterium
ACGTTTCAAGCGGCAGTACACAGGGTCCGTAGGACCCGAGTACGCCGGCGCGAGGACGAAAGCCGGTTTTGCGGGATGATTTGGCCGCCGTCGTAGTCAAACAGCAGTACCCCCCTGAACGGTTATGACAAAAGTGTCGTGTTTTCGGCACACTCAACCATCCGCGTGTATACGATAATTCACACTATAATACGATTGGAAAGCAGTCGTTTAACCGCAGAAAACAACCACTTAGCCAGGATTATTCTGTTTGGCATAAGTTCTGCATGAAGGCAGTAAATAGGACTAAGGAGGGATCAACCATGTTTCGATCGGCGGCTTTGATATCTTTCGTTTTGTCACTTATTTTTGTTTCGACTCTGTTCGCTCAAGAGCAAGAGACCGGGGTCGAGGAGGGTACCGGCTCGGAGCAACCGGCCCGCGCGGAATCGGAATCGAACGTCGAGGTTGCCGAGGAAAAGCGGGTAGAAGAAGCGCCCGAGAAGAAAGAAACCGTTTGTCTGTTGGGACTTCATACCGGGATCGATGAGTCCGACGCGCAAACCGCCGCTGACCTCGTATGTAAGGAATTGCGAAAGAACGGAGTGTCGGTGCTCGGCGTTGAGCGAAGCGCCGAAGGCGCCTCGGCCGCCTATCGCATCGAGCTACGCAAGCTCGGGGATAATGTGCTGATCGATCTTATATACGAGTCGCCTATCGGAAGCCCTCATGACAGCCGAAGCACACAACTCAAGAGCATCGAGGAAGTAATCGTGGCAGCGCCGCGTCTGGCCAAAGCGTTGATCCGCAAGGAGCCGATGGAAACGACCGCGGAAATCAGCACGTTGGTCGGCGACGAGACCAGGCCCTATGAGAAGATATACGGCGAATTTTTCTGGGGGTTGGGAATCCTCGGCGTGGCGATGCCGACGGTCGAGATCTACGCCGGGTTCGGCTTTCAGCTCAAGGTCTTTTACGAAAGCAGCGAGTACAGCATCGGGGTGGATATCAAGGGAGGAGGAGCGGACCAAGGGGAGGACGACGCGAAATTTTTCGGCATGTCGGTGGGCGCGCGTTACTTTTTCAGTACCGCCAATATCTCGCCTTTCATCGGCGGCGGTTTGGGCTTCTTATTGATGGAAGTAACGCGAGATGACGGCTACGATTATTATATCGATTACGAAGGCACGGGGCTGACCTCCTACCTTGAAGCCGGCGTCGAATTCTTGAGGTTTCACAGCAGCCGTTTGGATTTGGCCGTGCGCTTCGAGGCGCCCTTCTTTTCGCTGGAGGACGAGTACTATTACTCGGGGCCCAACAGCGTTGGCGAAACCAGAAGCCGTTACGTCTTTCCGATCACGCTCGGCTTGGCCTACTGCTGGTAGAGCGGTCAACTCGCGCCCCGCTGCTCCCGCCACCTCAAGCGGTATTGTCTGCGCTCGCTCGCCTCGCGGTAGCGCCGGAGCTGTTCCTCGGTCTCGAATCTCACGGGCGCTATGTCGATGGGCTTGAGATCGTTTCCCAACGCCACAAAGGTCAAATATGCCGAGGCTGTATGGCGTACCTCGCCGGAAAATACGTTTTCCGATTCGACCCTCACGCCGATTTCCATGGAGGTTTTGCCGACGAAGTTAATGCTGGCCATGATTCGCAACAGATCGCCGATAAACACGGGGTTGTGGAAATCCAGCCGGTCGATCGACGCCGTGACCACGTTGCTCTGCGTATGTCGGGCCGCCACCATGCTGGCCGTGTTGTCTATAAGCTTCATGATCGTTCCGCCGTGGACATTCCCGGCCAGATTCGCGTCCGCGTTCGTCATTTGCTGAACCACCGTGATACTGGAATCTTTTACGCTCTTCATCGTGAGCTCCTGTTTCTATTTTTACGGCCGCCTCGTCGAAGCGGATAACGCCGAGCGCGTACGCGACGCACGGACCGAGATGGGGAGAGAGGGTCTAAATAAGTCTTATCAATTTATTTACCGTGGCAAGTCCGTTGCCCGGCAGCAACGCCGGATCAAGCGATAGGGAAGCAAAAAGAGGGCTCGGCTACCGGCCTATTCGTATCTTTCTCGGTTCAGCCCGGCCGTGAAAACGTCGTACACGCTAAAAGCCTCGGCGTTTCCAGCAAATATTTACCTTAACGTTGCAAAAAATCCGTCGGCGTAAACCGCTTCGCTCGCGAAAAACAGCGCGAACTAAGGGCGTGCTCCTTTTTTTGAACCTCACTTAGGGTGCACTAAGCTGCGGTCCAAAAAAAGTTCCGCGCGCCCTTATTTCATCGCTTTTTTCGCGTTTTCGCTCGACGTTTTTTGCAAAGTTAAGGTTTATTGCTCGACCGGTAGTCCGCTGATAGATCGACAGCCCCTCCGAACCCTTTTTGTCGGAGAATGTTTTTACGCAACCGGGTATGATTCTTCGATTACCCGTAGCTCAACGCGCGACAACTGATTCGTGTATTTGCTATATATTGAAACGCGAATAGCCCCTTCGCGATATCTTTTAGGAAAAGGAGATAGGTTATGAAAGAGGTCGTTATTGTAAGCGGAGCGAGGACCGCCGTCGGTACCTTTGGCGGCTCTCTCAAAGAGGTGAAATGCGTCGAGCTTGGCGCGATCGTTATAAAAGAGGCGATCAAAAGGGCGGGTCTCAGGCCTGCCGTCACCGACTTTATACGTTCGGTGCGAGCGGACGCGTTTGGAGACTTTAATCGAACGGCGATAAACGAAAAATTCTACGAATACACGGATTCGTTGACGCCCGTCTACTTCGACGAGTGCATCATGGGGAACGTTCTTCAGGCCGGACAGGGGCAGAATCCGGGTCGTCAAGCCTCGATCCACGCGGGCCTACCCGAGGAGACAACCAGCATTACGGTTAACAAGGTGTGCGCGTCGGGGATGAAGGCGATTGCTCTAGGCGCTCAAGCGATTAAAGCGGGGGACGCGGAGATAATCGTGGCGGGCGGCATGGAGTCCATGAGTCAAGCGCCCTACGCTTTGCCGAACGCGAGGTGGGGATACAGGATGGATATGCCCTTCGGCCAGATCACCGATATCATGGTTCACGACGGGCTGTATGAGATCTTCAACAAATACCACATGGGATTTACCGCGGAAAACATCGCTAAGCTTTACGCCATCAGCCGCGAAGAGCAGGACAAGCTCGGGCTGCTCAGCCATCAAAGAGCGCGCGCGGCGATCGCCTCCGGCGAGGTTAAAGAGGAAATAGTGCCGGTGGTCATCCCGCAGCGCAAGGGTGATCCCGTGGTTTTTACTGTGGACGAACGCCCCATGGACACGACCTTGGAAAAGATGGCGAAGCTCGCGCCCGTGTTTTCCAAGGAGGGAACCGTCACCGCGGGAAACGCCTCGGGTATCAACGACGCGGCCGCGGCCGTCGTTTTGATGAGCGCCGAAAAGGCCAAGCAGCTCGGACTTAAACCTTTGGCGAAAATCAAAGGCTATGCTTCGGGCGGCGTGGACACGGCATATATGGGGCTGGGACCGATTCCAGCGACCCGAAAGCTATTGCATCAGCTCGGGCTGACCATCAAGGATATCGACTATATCGAGCTGAACGAGGCATTCGCGTGCCAGGCGATCGCCTGCATGCGCGAGTTGGGCATTGAGCTCGATAAGTGCAACCTAAACGGCAGCGGGATATCCATCGGACATCCTATCGGGTGTACGGGCGCGAGAATTGTTTTGAGTCTCGCGATGCAGATGGCGAAGAAAAACTACAACATCGGTCTCGCAACGCTTTGTATCGGCGGCGGCCAAGGGATGGCGATGGTTTTGGAAAAGCTTTAAAGCCCTTCCAACAGACCCCTTTCCTCCCTTTCCTCCCTATCGATATAAGGGGGGTGGAGATCGATTGGCTTCGTCAATTCTGGCGCGTTCGGACGGGGGGCTTTAGTAACCCCATTTCCGATCGGATGATTCGATATTTCCAAAAATCAGACCGCGGCCGACGGTGCTCGTATAGACCTTAACGTTGCAAAAAATCCGTCGGCGTAGACCGCTTACGCTCGCGAAAAAAAGCACGAACTAAGGGCGTGCTCACTTTTTTTGGACCTCACTTAGGGTGCACTAAGCTACGTTCCAAAAAAGGTTCCGCGCCCTTATTTCATCGCTTTTTTCGCGTTTCCGCTCGACGTTTTTTGCAACGTTAAGACCAATAACAAGAGTCGATTTCCACACGTGCCAGATTTTGGATAGGGCGAATCGGAAGTGAAAATTTTTCATGTTTTGGTATAACGCTCATTGACACCGGGAATTCGAAACGACGCAACCTCCGATTGACCGATGGCCGCCATCGGAAAATAGAAGGAATGTCTTTATAGTATTCTTTAACTATCTAATCAGGATAAGGAGATGAAAAATGAAAGAGGTTGTCATTGCATCGGCGTGCCGGACGGCGATCGGTACTTTTGGTGGAACCTTGCGGGACATGAATGCCGCGCAAATTGCCAGTGTCACCATGAAAGAGGCGGTAACAAGGGCCGGCATATCCATGGATGTGATAGATGACGTCCGCTATGGCTGTTGTTTTGAACCCGCCGATACCCTTAATGTGGCCCGTGTCGCGGCACTATTGGCCGGTATTCCGGAAACAGTGACCGCCGTTACCATCAACCGGGTGTGCATTTCGGGAATGGAAGCGGTTCTTTCCGGTATGGCGATGATTCAGGCCGGGATGGCCGATATCATTCTGGCCGGCGGCGTGGAACATATGTCCGGAGTCGCGTACACCGCACCCAGCGCCAGATGGGGCTGCCGGCTTCAAGATCAAGTCTTTGTGGATACATTGATACACGGTCTTCATTGTGGATCCCACATTATTCCCCATCCCGAAGACGGCCCCGTCAATGCCGACGAACCCCCGCTCTCCTTTTTCAGGAATCAACCTTACATTATGGGGCATACCGCAGAATTTATCGCGCAGCATTTAAACATTAGCCGTCAGGAGATGGATGACGTGGCCTTGAGAAGCCACAACGCAGCGGAAAAAGCGACCAATGAAGGGACTTTCAAGGATGAAATCGTTACCATCGAAGTGCCCCAACGCAAAAAACCTCCTGTATTGTTTAATAGAGACGAACACTTTCGGCCGGGTATGACCATGGAACAACTTGCCAAACTACCGCCGGCGTTTATTCCCGAGACTGGTAAGGTAACTGCCGGGAATTCCAGTGGTTTGAACGACGGTTCGGCCGGTATGATCCTCATGTCGGCTGAAAAGGCTAAACATTTAGGAATTACGCCCATTGCCAGAATAGCAGCCGTTGGTCGTGGAGGGTGCCACCCGTCGGTGATGGGGCTTTCGCCAGTGCCCGCCGTCAAAGATCTCATGAAAAAGAGCGGCTTGAAGCTGAGGGATTTCCAACTCATCGAGCTCAATGAAGCCTTTGCCGCTCAATATATCGGATGCGAGAAGGAGTTGGGGATTAATCGCGATATTACCAACATCCACGGTTCGGGTATAGCTCTGGGCCATCCCGTGGGCGCCACAGGCGCACGGATCATGGTGACCCTGATTCACGCCATGCAGAAAAGAGGCAACACCCTTGGGCTGGCCACCTTGTGCGGCGGTGGTGGGGTGTCCATGGCGTGTGCCATTGAAGTCTTTAGATAGGATGAATCCGCTAGGCCCCGATGACGTGGTAGCATAAGGCTCGCGCCATCGTTGCGTGCGGAGGAGTCCGATTCGCCATTCGCTCTTATAGTTCCGCCGCTTGCGCGGCCTTCGTCCAGAAAACTATCGACCCCGGTCGGCTGGGGTCGAACGTGTCGGCCGCGCACTACACGGAGCTCTTATCCTTTCACCACTGCGGATTGTTGTACGCGTCGGGACCGACGATATCGGCGCTCTCGGGTACCTATTCGGCACCTTCGAGCCCCGCGTCCCAGTTGGGATTGAAGATATACTTTCATCCGCGCGGGCAGATATTGTTTCGCGATCGCGACGATGTGGTCGAACGACACCTTGAACTCGGCCGCCGGGGGATGCGGCTTTAATAAGTTCCTCCGCTCGTCTTTCGGGCGGGACGGCCCAATCGGCGGCGTCGCTCGCAACCCTCGAAATAGCGCTGCTCTGATGATTCTACACATCTCGATCGAAAACTGCAGGCGTCTGACGGGCGCTGGGGTTGAAGAACCGCGCTCCGGCATGGGCCAAGCCGTTCGGTAGCGGATCCTTTTCAGGATGGGCCGAGTTGCGGACAAGCGTGGCTGCAATTCTTTGAGTCGCACTGACCCTCAACCCCAGCGCCCGTCGGCTCCCTCACGAAGCGAAGAAAAACGAATGATATGTGATGAATCATTAGAGCGCTGCTAGTCCTTCGTCGCGGCTCCTTGCATCTCGGACCGTCGCGTTCCGAAATACTCGGTCGGACATTATTTAACACGCCCTTGGTCGGTTGGTACCGTTACTATACCCCATTCGCTATCTGTCGCTTGTCTTCGCTGCGTTACCGCTACTTTACCGTTACCTTACCGCGTTATTCACTAAATTAGTTGATATGATTATTCAACCAACCGTATTCCTTGTGCGTAGAAATCGTCAGAACTATGATAAGAGTTTGTGCAATGCCGGATATCGCTTTTAGTGGCCTTTGGAATCGCGTCACATCTGTCGGATTACGGTATGTATCCCCGATTCTAATAGATACCGAAAGTTATCTCTTACCGGCTAATCCCGATCTTTTATACCTCTCGGAGGTATACTTCCCTTAGCCTCCTATAGACATCGGTTATCGATCAATTCGAGCATGGGGGATATTTTTCTTTGGCTATCGTTTATCAATCGGCTTTCTGCGTTGTGTCGGGTTTGCTGAATATCCATACGCCTCTCGATTTGTCGGTATGTGGCGGAATCGCGCCGCTATTGTAGTTTTATCGCTTATCTATTTCTTTAAAGACCGGCTCATTTTTTTGGAATAGGTCGAGTACTATATCATTGTATATGGGCGTCAAACCGAGGTGTTTTTTATGTATATCGTATATCCATTTCGGGAGGTAACGAAAGGTAGACGAAGAGCGCTTCTTCTCGTTAGTTGTATATTCTTATTTTTTCTATCTTCCCTCGCCTGTGACGTCTACGATAATGACCTGCTCGAAGTCGCTCCGAATGAATCCGCTGGCGGTGCCTTGGATCCTATCATACAAGAGGTTGGTGGACAGAGCGGTGGACAGAGCGGTGGCAACGATAGGCAAAACATGATCGGACAAAGCGGGCTTGAAGAGAGCGATGTATGCGGTGACGGTCGTGTTACCGCAGAAGAGAAATGCGACACCGGCATCTACCGAGGGCGTGCGGGAGCCTGCCCCATCGAATGTCCCCCGATCGATCCTTGCTACAATGTGATTCTAAGCGGATCGGGTTGCCAGACTCAATGCGTTTTAATCCCGCGCGAGTGTAGTGACGGCGACGGTTGTTGTCCACCTGGGTGTACTGGCGTTAATGATTCCGACTGCTCGAAAAAATGTGGGGACGGAATCGTTCAACCGGAACAAGGCGAGACCTGCGAACCTTTGAGCGCGTTTAGAAATAAAAAAATTCCGCCGGGGACGGTGCTTTGTCCCTCTGAATGTACCGACGACGGAGATCCCTGTACCAAAGAGATTACGCTCGGCTCTGCGGAATTGTGCAACCTATCATGCGCGAGGAAACCCGTCACGGACCTGATCAACGACGACGGGTGTTGTCCGGACGGTGCCGACGCGAATACGGATACGGACTGCCTACCAACTTGTGGTAACGGGATTCGCGAGGCAAACGAAGAATGCGACAGTCGCCCCGGTTGCAACGACCAGTGCATTTCTCTATTTACTGCCGAGCAGAATCGTTGCGTCGAACGCGACTATCTTAAGAAGCTCAAGGTCTCGCCAGAGTGTACGGTCTGTATGTGTACCAATTGTTTAGAACAAACCGTGGCCTGTTATGATGGCAACTCTACAAATTTCGACCCGGGTTGCGCGAGTATCGCCGAGTGCGCTTATCGAGCCAAATGCGTAAGCCTTGCCTGCTACTGCGGAACGGAATACTCGCTAGTAGACTGTTATAACAACGCAAACGGCGCTTGTAAGCCAACCATTGAACAAGCCGCGGGAACCGACAACGCACTCTTTCTTTTAGAGCAATCTCTAACTCAGAGTACGGCGATAACGCTAGCTCTGGCGATAAACGACTGTTTCGCGCAACAATGCGTCGATATTTGTTACTCCACAAAAGACACAAACATGGATTGATACGATGATCGTGAAACGTCGCCGTATCGCAGAATTACCGATAAGAGCGTAACCGTTCAGAGGGGTACTGCTGTTTGACTACGACGGCGGCCAATTCATCCCGTAAAACCGGCTTTCGTCCTCGCGCCGGCTCG
>JAFGIB010000342.1 GCA_016929805.1 Deltaproteobacteria bacterium
CGAGCCGGCGCGAGGACGAAAGCCGGTTTTACGGGATGAATTGGCCGCCGTCGTAGTCAAACAGCAGTACCCCCCTGAACGGTTATGTAAGATTTGCCGGCGACCGGTGGAATATCAAATCGATATAAGCGCTTCTATTGGGGGGTTGCTATTGGAGTTCGGTAGAGTAAACTCGGCCAAAATCGCCTATATTCCGCCATGTATCGATATTCTAGTCGCTACCCCGTTCCGCTGTCTGTCTCTCTGAAATCATAGAAATGGCGTATCACCCCATCTTTTTTAGTCATACGAGGAGGATCGTTAATGAGTAAAGGTTCAGCAATCGTAGCCATCGTATTCGCCTTTGTCTGTGGCGTTTTGGTCGGTAACCTCACCGGTAGCGGGGTGTCGCGGGAGCAAACGGATGTTGAGGAGGTTGCTGATCCGACAAATGCCGTAGAGGAAGGGGGAGCTATCGAGCGTTTCCGCGTTCCTGTAGGCGTTGGTCAGCCGAGCAAAGGTCCAAAAGACGCCCTGGTTACGATGGTGATGTTCAGCGAGTTTCAATGCCCGTTTTGCGGCCGAGTGGAGCCGACGATCGACGATTTGATGAAGGAGTATTCCGGGAAGCTAAGAGTCGTTTGGCGAAACAATCCATTGCCTTTTCACAAGGACGCGGAACCTGCGGCAGAGGCGGCTTTAGAGGCTCGAGCTCAAGGCGGCGACGACAAGTTTTGGAAATACCATAAGATACTATTCGAGAACCAGCGTGAGCTCGGCCGAGAGAATCTCGAGAAATACGCCGGGCAGGTCGGACTCGATCTTGAGAAGTTCAAAAACGCGCTGGACGGACACACCCATAAAAGAAACATCGACGCGGACAAAGCGCTCGCGGCTCGCATGGGAGCGCGCGGTACACCGGCTTTCTTTATCAACGGACGCGTGCTTTCGGGCGCTCAACCGAAAATTAAATTTAAAGAGATTATCGACGATGAGATCTCGCGCGCTGAAAAGCTCGTCAAGAGCGGCGTGGCAAAGAGCAGCATCTACGCGACGCTTACCAAAGACGGGCTGACCAAGGCGAAAGAGGCGGAGCGGGAGAGAAAGGAAGCTCGCAGAGAGCCGGATCCCAACGCTGTCTATAAGGTGCCGGTTGGCAAATCGTACGCAAAGGGTCCGAAGGATGCGTTGGTTACGCTAGTCGTGTTTAGCGATTTTCAATGCCCGTTCAGCAATCGCGTCAATCCCACGATAAAACAGATCATGGACACCTACGGTAAGGATGTACGGGTAGTCTATAAGCACAACGCGCTACCGTTTCACAAAGACGCGCCCTTGGCCGCGGAAGCCGCTCAGGAAGCGGGCGCCCAAGGCAAGTTTTGGGAGATGCACGACAAGATGTTTGAAAATCAACGAACGCTATCGCAGGCCGATCTCGAAAAATACGCCCAAGAGATCGGGTTGAACATGGCCAGGTTTAAAAAGGCGCTCAGCGACCATCTTCACAAAGCTGACGTGGAGCAAGACGGCAAGCTCGCGGCTTCGCTCGGCGCGAGAGGCACGCCTAGTTTCTTTATCAACGGCCGAAGCTTGAGGGGCGCTCAGCCTTTCCCCTCTTTTCAACGGGTAATCGACGAAGAGCTCGTAAAGGCCAAGCAATTTGTCGCCAAGGGCACCCCGCGTTCCCAAGTGTATGAGAAGATCATAGCCAACGGAGCGACCTCTCCTCAGTTCGTAAACCCACCCGGAGGTGCTGCGGATAGCGATGCGCCCTCGCCGCAACGACCCGACGCCGATAAGATCTACAACATCCCGGTTCCTCAAAAAGCGCCGCGTAAAGGAGGTCGTGTCGCAAAGGTGGTGATCCAGGAATTTAGCGACTATCAGTGTCCGTTTAGCGGTCGCGTGGTACCTACGGTCAAAGAGATCGAAAAAGAGTATGGAGACAAAGTCTCGATTATCTGGAGGAATTATCCACTACCGTTTCATAAAAACGCGAAGCTTGCGGCTGAAGCCGCGACCGAGGTTTTCGTTCAAGCGGGGAACGATAAGTTTTGGAGATATCACGACATGCTTTTCGAAAACCAAAAGAGCTTAGAGCGAGAGAGCTTGGAAAAGTACGCCCAGCAACTCGGTGGGATTAATATGGCGCGTTTCAAGAAGGCGCTTGACGATCATATCCATGCCGCGGCTATCGACCGGGAGATGGAAGCGGTTACCAAAGCGGAAGCGCGTATCGGTACGCCGGCCTTCTTTATTAACGGAAAGCTCGTTTCGGGGGCACAACCCTTTTCTAAATTTAAGGAAGTGATCGACGAGGCCTTATCAGCGGGGAAGTAGCCGCGGCCGATACACTATGTAGTTTTGTTTTTTTCTATGCTTATTCGAGGAAAAGCCTCAAGCGCAACGAATAGACGAGAATAACCCGCAGGAGATGAACCGCATACGGTTATTGCGTTCAGAAGATTGAGTTAAACAACTCGGAAAAAGGCTCGAAAGGTTTGTTGTCCGGAGCAATAGGAAAATCGGCGTAATACTCCAGGTGTGTATGGCCAGAGTACGTGAAGCAAAAAAGGAGCGTCAGCGGGTGGTAGAAGAGCTACTATTTCGTAGCGATAATGCTTTTCTCTGCCTTTTATTAAATCGTCGGACTAAATCGATCAGGGTTATCGATTTCCGCTCCGGAGCCCTTCCGGCCAAACGCCTGTTCATCCAATCGGTTGCTCAGCGCGAGGGTGTAAAAAAAGCGATCATTTTGGTGGAGAAGGACGAGGTTTCCTCGTGGACGCGGGTCGGTTTTGTTCGCGAGGGGACGATACCAGGTTTTTACAAGCGTAGCGACGGTCATTTGGTGGGATGCGTGATCGGCGACAAAATGGCCTCGGTCGAGGCCAGCGACGAAAGCCAAAAGATCGCTGAAAAAACCATTAATGCCGCTAAAAAAGCGACAAAGGATAACGCGTCAAAGGTAGGCGGCATCAAGATTAAGGAAATCTCGGAAAAGGCGGCCGCTGTTGCGCGGGATGCGCTATGGGCTCGAGGAAGCGCTTTGGCCGGGTTTGATCCATTTGGAAGAGACGCTAAACGCCTTTATATCGAGGTGATACCTAAACGAGGAAAATCGAACCTGCTCTCGGCGGAGTATCAGGAGTGTTTCGGCCATTCGCTGATCGAAATTCTACGCCCGCCGAAATCCTCGACCGACGTCCAATTAGTTATAGAGGGCCTCGCCTATTTATCAGAAGAATTAAAGCGCCGGAATATCGTATCGGCCTTTAATTTTAGCCCGTTCGACGACATCGGCCTCGCGACGGCCTTTATCGCGACCGGTTTTCGCAAGACGGGTCTTTTGGCCCAAGGTGTCCTGGTCGGTAAAAAGCATACGGACGCGGTTCTTTGGACGCGTAAGCTGGCCGACCCCGCGGGCGGTGACGAGCCTCACAGCGAGATCGAGAACGATGACGAGATAGAAGAGGACAACGACGAAGGCGAGGAAGAAGAGGAAGACGAATAGACGAAAGTCGTCTTAATCGCGTCAACAGTCGTTTTCTTACAGGAGCACCCGGTCAACTGCCAACGTAGACCTTAGCGTTGCAAAGACTCCGTCGGCGTAAGCCGCTTCGCTCGCGAACAATAGCGCGAACTAAGGGCGTGCTCACTTTTTTGGGACCTCACTTAGGGTGCACTAAGCTCGGGTCCAAGAAGAGTTCCGCTCGCCCTTATTTCATCGTTTTTTTCGCGTTTCCGCTCGACGTTTTTTGCAACGTTAAGGTTGAGTCTGATCAAAGCGAGGGATCGTTGTATGTAAGTTTCGTTTCCCCCGTGTCCGACGTTTGCATCGCCGTTTTTAAACCGGAGGAGGTTCGAAATCGGCAATACCTCAGAATACTTGACAGAGACACCGATAAGCTTAAGTTGAAAACAGACTAAGGACCCGAGAAAAGAGATCGGTCGATGGTCGTGCTGATTTCGGGACGTTTTTGTCTTGGTTCGATTCCGTGAACTTGTCGGAATATCGCTGATAATACCGTGGGTTCGCGAAACCGGCTCAAGCCAAGCGCGCCCCTAATATCAACGGCAATGATCGATTTTTTCCATGGCGGTCGCTAAGGAGTTCGAGATGCCGACCTATACTTATATGTGTGATAACTGTAATAGAGAGTTCGAAATCGAGCAACGGATTAGTGATCCTCCGCTTGAAAGGTGCCCGAAATGCCGAAAAAAGAAGGCGCATCGAGTGATTACCAATGGGAATTTCATTCTCAAGGGCGGTGGATGGTATTGCGACGGATATAGCTCAAAAAACGGGGATAACGGCCCTTCATCCTCCAAGCACGATTCAACGACGAAAGCAGAGGCTCCGGGTGATAAGAAGGCTTGCAGTACCAGCAGCTCGACCGGTTCGGCAAAAGCAAGCGATTCGACCACAAGTTCGAATTCCAGTGTAAGCGCGGCGTAAGCGCTATCGTCCCGCTGCCGTTTATATCGGCTTTAGAAAGTTGGCTTTAATCTTTTTTTTTCCGCAGCTTTTAAAGTCTACTATCACCGAGGCGGGGTTTTCGGGACACAAACCATCGATTTTTCCTAAGCCAAAGGTTTTATGGTTTACGCGCATTCCGAGGAAAAAGCCTGAATCAATCTCTGAACCTTCAGAGAGATCAACGTAAGAATCGCCTTTGGCGATTGCGGGAAGGCGAGGGTCTCTTCGGATCGGTTCCTGAATCGCATTACGTCCCCAGGAGCGTTTATTAGTTTGATAAAAGTCGTTTCCGAACCGGTTTTGTGAGACATCATCTATTCGGCGAAGCTCGCTTCTCGGAATTTCATTTATAAAGCGCGAAGGCCGGCAGCCGCGCGTCTCGCCATAGATATTGCGTACCAGCGTGTGAGTGAGTATCAGACGTTCCCGTGCGCGGGTAAAGGCGACATACGCGAGACGGCGTTCCTCCTCGAGTTGATCTTGTTCGTCTTCCATCTCGTCATTAACGAAATGGGGAAACATCCCTTCTTCCATTCCCGCCACTACGACCGCGGAAAACTCGAGCCCTTTGGCCGCGTGAATCGTCATCAGGGTGATCGCTTCTTCGTCTATGGTTCTATCCGCGTCTGTCTGCAGGGTCACCGACTCGAGGAACGACTCCAACGTGGGGGTTTTCACCGTTTTTTCGTATTCATCAATTGAACCGATCAACTCCCGAATATTATCGATTTTCGCGTCAGCCTCGGCGCTGTCTGCAGTCTCTAATACTTTCATATATCCCGTCTTGTCTAGTACCGCTTTAGCCAAGCTCGCGGGGTCTATCCCGTTGGTATTCATCTGCCGCAAGCAATCCATCAATTCGAGAAAGCCCGAAAGCTTTTTACGCCCCGCGGTACCCAAGGCGCTTTGCGTCGAGGCCTGATTCGCGCTTTCCCACAGGCTTGAACCTCGTTGCGCCGCGCTATTGAGCAGTCGATCGATCGTGGTTTTTCCGATTCCTCGGGGAGGTGTATTGATGATTCTGAGCAGGCTTACATCGTCGTCGGGATTGTGAATCACGCGTAGATACGCGAGAAAATCCTTGATCTCCGCGCGCTCATAAAATCGCATGCCTCCCAACACGCGATAGGGAAGGTTCGCCGCGCGCAGCGCTTCTTCAAATACTCTCGATTGCGCGTGTACTCGGTAAAGCAGCGCGATATCCGATCGGCTTAGACCTTCTGCAACCAGTTCTTTGATCGTAGCGACAAAAGAGAGCGCTTCGTGCCGTTCATCAGCACAGCAAACCAGCGTCACCGCTTGACCCTCCGCGTTTTGCGTCCAAAGCGTCTTCGCTTTTCGGTCGATATTGTGTGCGATAACCGCGTTGGCAGCCTTGAGAATTCGCTTCGTCGAGCGATAATTCTGTTCCAGCTTGATAAGCTTCGCGTCGGTGAAATGGCGGGAGAAATCAAGGATATTTCGCCGATCCGCGCCTCGCCAACGGTAGATGCTTTGATCGTCGTCGCCTACCACGCAGAGATTGCGATGGACTTTACAGAGGTCGTGCACCAGTTGAAATTGAACGCGATTCGTGTCTTGGAATTCATCGACCAATACATGGTCATAGCGACGTTGTATTTCCCTCAATAAGGTCGCGTCCTGGCGCAGCGCGCGCACCAAGCGAAAAATCAAGTCCCCGAAATCGAGCGCGCCCGCTTTTTCTAATTGCTCCTCATAGTAGATGTAAATCTGCTTGATTACGCGATCGAAACTCGTTCCGCTCTCGAATTGTTGAACATCAATGCCTTCTTGTTTGGCGTGGTTGATATGCCAAGCAAGCGATTTGGGCGAATAAACCCGCTCATCTAACTTATGTTGCTTCAATAAGCGCTTGAGAAGCGCCCGTTGATCCGCCTCATCGTAGATGATGAAGTCGCGTCGAATTCCGCAAGCCTCTGAATAGCGCCGCAGCAATCGGGCGCAGGTCGCGTGAAAAGTGCCGATCCAAAGCTCCTCTGCCCCGGCTTCGAGCAATAGCGATAGACGCTCTCGCATGACCGCAGCGGCTTTATTGGTAAAAGTGACCGCGAGAATACGCCAAGGCGGCACGCCTTTTACTCTCACCAGCCGAGCCACCCTATGGGTGATTACCATGGTTTTTCCGCTACCGGCTCCGGCGAAGACGACGAGCGGACCGTTATCGTGCTCGACGGCCGCGATTTGGCTTTGGTTGAGTCTGCGATGGGCTAGCACATTGCGAACCGTAGCCCTACCGAGTAGGCAGAGACCAGAAAAAACGAAAATTTTTTTATTAGATTTTTGTTATCTCTGCCTCTTCAATACGGTTTTAGCCTCTTTCGTGGTACAAATCGATTTATGAAGCCAACTGTTCCCGAGGCTAACCTGTCTGGCGACGCCCCCCTGTCGGTGAATGAACAACAAAAAAACGCGTCCAAACAACCATTGGAGGCGCAAAAAGGTCATGCCGATCAACAGTTGGTGCAACGAGTGCAAACGGGAGACAAAGAGGCTTTCCGTCAGTTGTTTGAGCGATATAACCGACGTGTGTACGCGGTCGCTTTCAGCGTCGTTAAAAACCAACAGGATGCTCTCGATATCGTCCAAGACGCTTTCATCAAAGTGCACAAACACATCGATACCTTTCAGGGAACGTCGAGTTTTTATACCTGGCTCTATCGAATCGTTATGAATCTCGCGATCGATCATGTCCGTAAATTGCGCCGAATTATCGATTTTGATGATCGAGTTGGACTTCGAAGCGACGCTTCCAAAGAACCGCTGATGCCGAGCATGCAAGACGCCAATCCGGGTAAAACGGTTGTAAGAAAGGAACTCACGAAAAAGATCAATCAGGCGCTTGATGCGCTACCTGAATATCACAAAGCGGTAATTCTGCTGCGAGAGGTCGAGGGTCTGAGTTACGAGGAAATGTCGCAGATTTTACAGGTTCCCAAGGGTACGGTTATGAGTAGGCTCTTTCACGCTCGCAGAAAGATGCAGGAGTCGCTTGAGAGTTATCTGGACGGAGACTTCGAGATTGAAGGGTAAGCAAATGAATACTGGCCACCTCGAAGATGAGTTATTGCAACGCTATTTCGACGGTGAGCTTTCGAATGGAAGCGCGGCAGAGGTAAAGCAACATTTAGAAAGCTGCGAGAGCTGCCGACGTCGCCATCGGTCTCTAGAGCGACTGCGAGCTTTTATTAATATGACTGTTACAGACGCGGCCAGAGAGGTTGATTTCAACGCGCTTTACGGACGGATCGAAGCGGGCGTGGATAAAGCGCGCGACGAGAAAAAAGTCGTCTCGATTCGAACGCGGCTCGGAGCAACGCTACGCCGGCCCGTGCTAATCGCTTCAGTCGCTCTTGCGGCGGCGGTTATGATAATAATTTTTCGGACCGCTCCCTCAGAACCGGTTGCGCGAGGGGGAGCGGGACGGAAAAGAAGCGAAAGAACGGTTTTAGTCGATAGCCGAAGCGCAATAAAACTGAGAAATTCGGAAGTCGTGCAAGTCGACTTTGGAGCAAACACGGGTACCGTATTCGAGATCGCCCTAGCCGAAGGCGTATCAACGCCGGTAGTTTGGATCAACGATGAGGCGGATGAAATGGTGGGGCCATGAAACGAAGACAGCAGATAATCAGCGCTTTTATTTTTACGGCAGCTTTTTTATCGGCGACCTTTTCCCGGCCGGAAGCGCGCGCTTCCGAAAGCGTCGCGGCGGAGGTCTTCGTTATTTTGGCCTCCGATAGGGACGGTACGATCGCGCCTGCGCTTGCGCGGATTTCGGCGCTGCGCCAGCCGCCTTTCAATGGCTTTCGTTCGATGCAGGTGCTTCAGAAATCAGAAATCGAGCTTAAGAAGGGCGAGCCGGTCACGGTAACCTTGCCCAACGGCAGGCGGTTGATGCTCAAGCTAAAGCAGCAAATGCCCGACGGCAGGAGTAAGGTTCAACTTTCGATTAATCGGCCGGATCAAAAGGACTATCTCCCGTTGCTCGAGGTTATCGCTAAACAAGGAGAGCCGTTTTTCGTAGCAGGCCAAAAGTATCAGGGAGGAACCCTCGTCATCGGGGTGGGGATCGGCAAGCGCGTAAGCAACGGTTAGACCACGCGTATGCGGCGCGATCTTCCGGATGTTTCCCACGTAGTCGAAAAAAGCGCTCTTCCCGCGCGGCCTGAAATCGTTATTCGCGCGCTTCAACCTTTGCTCACCGAGGAGCGAATCAGGCGCCTCGAAACGATCATCAACCAGCGCACGCGCTCGGTTATTGCCGTGTTGGACGGCCTGATCGATCCGCATAACACGGCGGCGATTCTGCGCTCGGCCGACGCCTTCGGCACCCAAGAAGTTCACGTCATCGAACGGGACGAGCCCTTTATCGCTTCAACACGCGTGACAACCGGAGCGGAACGCTGGTTAGACCTGATTCGTCATTCGACGGCAGAAAGATGCGTAAACGTCCTGCGCGATCGCGGCTTTCGGGTCTATGTTGCGACTTCCGATGGCGAGCTGAATCCCTTTGACCTTGCTCGAATAGAACGGGTCGCCGTGGTTTTCGGAAACGAGCACTCGGGTGTTCGCCAGGAGTTTTTACAATACTCGGATGGAAGCTACGGAATTCCGATGAGGGGTTTTGTCCAGAGTCTGAATGTGTCGGTCGCCACGGCGATTACCTTGCACGCCGCGACCGTCGGGCGTTCAGGCGATCTCACCAGCGCCGAAAGAACCATGTTGCGCGCTCGTTTCATGATGTTATCAGTTCGAAATGCAACGCAGGTTGTATTAGATTACTTGCGCAGACACGAAGGCTGAGATCTTTTTTCATAAAGCTCCGCCTATCGCGGGTGATCCATGAGCGCCCAACGGACCAACCAGAAAGAGAGAAACAATTCCGCGCCCTACTTAGGTCAGACGAAGCGTCGATCAAAAACGGCGAATGTGAAGCGGGCTAAGAAGCGTTTTCGGGTGAGCCGATGGACCTGGACCGCTCGCATCCTAGTGGTTGCTTTTTTTCTACTATCGGTTGCTACCGTCACGATCGTCGGCACGCTTTCGTATTTCGCGCGCGATCTACCGACGGTGGAAGCGTTGCGGAACTATCGGCCGAAGCAAATTACGCGCGTTTTGGACCGACACGGAGCATTGATCGCCGAGCTTTTTAAAGAGCGGCGAAGCGTCGTTCCGATGGCAAAAATTCCTCGTGTTTTGGTGCTTTCTGTACTGGCCGCAGAGGATGCGGACTTTTACCGCCATAAGGGGCTCGATTACGCGGGCATCGCCCGAGCGCTGTTGCGAGATCTAATCAGCGGCAAAGCGATGCAGGGCGCCAGCACCATCACTCAGCAGATCGTTAAAAATCTTTTACTCACCCCGGAGCGAACGATTACGCGTAAGATCCGCGAGCTTATCCTGGCTCGACGGCTGGAACAGAGACTCGAAAAGGACCAGATACTCTTTCTCTATCTCAACCATATCCCTTTCGGGCACGGACGCTGTGGCGTTCAGGAGGCGAGCCGATTTTATTTCAATAAAGACGTGGACAAACTCAATCTTGCGGAAGCCAGCTTACTCGCCGGCATTCCTCAAGCGCCGAGTCGCTATTCTCCGATTACGCATCCGTTGGCGGCCAGGCGGCGCCAGCGATACGTGCTCGATCAACTCGAAGCCAAGCGCGAGATCTATTGGAGCGATATCTCATTGACGGAGATTCGAAAGGCCAGAACCGCGGAGATCGAGATCGCGAAAGCGACGAATCCGCCTGCTCAAGCGCCGGAAGTCGTCGAATTCGCGCGTCGGATATTACGACAACAGGTCGGTGGTAAAGCGGCGGAGAGCGGAGGCTATACAATTGAAACAACCGTCGATTCCAAGATCGAAATCGCCGCGCGCGCCGCTCTTCGGGCCGGGCTTATCGAAATAGACCAGCGCCAAGCAAATCGCGGTCCGTTAAAGGCTTGGCGGGGGCGCGTTCAGACGAGCCGAGAAAAAAAGAGGCTTAAGCTGGGCGCCACCTATGATGCCGTGGTTACCGGAGCGGATGACGAACGGGGGCTTATCGAACTCGATGTCGGCGGGCATCGAGCGACCGCCGATATGGCGGATCTCGCCCGTTTCAACCCCACTCGGCTTCAAGCGAGTCGCTTCGCGCAGAAGGGCGTGCGAGTTCGTTTTTCGGTTCAACAGCTAGCGAGCGAGAACCGGCCGCTGAAGGGTCGGCTGGAGCTCGGTCCTCAAGGAGCGGTCGTGGTGATCGATCCACGCTCGCGTGACGTACTCGCTCTTGTGGGAGGCGACGAAGCGATTTTTGGTTTTGATCGAGCTATGAATGCGATTCGGCAACCGGGCAGCGCGTTTAAGCCGATTGTCTACGCGCTCGCTCTCAGCTCGGGACGTTTTACACCGGCGACGCTGGTACTCGATGCGCCGGAGGTTTTCGACGAATGGAAGCCGAACAACTACGAAACCTGGCATTACGAAGGTGCCGTGCGCTTGAGGGAAGCGCTGGCCAAGTCGATAAATCTGGTCGCGATTCGCGTCACCAAAGAGATGACGCCGGTCGAAGTAGTCAAATTCGCGAAAAAGCTTGGCGTTACCTCGCAACTTGAACCCTCATTGGCTTTAGGTCTTGGCGCTAGCGGAGTACGCCCAATCGAATTGGTAAACGCCTATGCGACCTTTGCCGCGGGAGGGCGTTATCAGCCCTATCGCATTATCCGCCGAATTACAGACCAGAAGGGTCAAACGGTGAAGCTACCCCGGCAACAGCTTCCCTCGGACGTCATGACGCCCGCTGCGGCTTATCTCGTGACCAGTCTGCTAACCTCGGTGGTACGCGAGGGCACGGCCACGGCCGCGCGCAAACTGCATCGACCCGCCGCGGGTAAAACCGGCACAAGCAACCGCGCGCGCGACGCCTGGTTCGTCGGCTATACGCCCGAGGTGGTGGTCGGAGTTTGGGTGGGATACGACGACGATCGTCCCTTGGGTAAGGGTGAAAGCGGCGCGAAGAGCGCGCTTCCGATCTGGATCGACGTTGTCGGCGATCTGGTTAAAGCTAGACCGGTTGTCGACTTCCCCGTACCGAGCGGCGTGGTTACCGTTCGCATCGATCCCGAAACCGGTTTGTTGGCTTATGAGGGAATGCAAGGCGCGATCGAAGAGGTGTTTTTATCCGGAACTGCTCCTGTTGAAACCGCAAGACCCCCTGATCTCGTCGATACGAGTACCTATCTCATAGAGCAACTGGGCGGACTTAAGCAGTAGTTCTTGCCTATGCTTTTAGTCCCGGTGGTTCAGCTATCTAATCGCCTGAAAAACCCTATACCTGGACCCCGGCATTTGCGGAGCGGAGAAACCGAACCGAAGGCGCGCTGTTAGGTAAAGAACCTAAAACCACGGCTTTGGGAATCGCACCTTTCCGCCGCGAGCAAGAGAAGTTCGAAAACCCGAGCCCGGTCTGCGTTGCAGCCAAATCCGGCAGTTGTCGATATCGCGCGTTAATAACGCCGCGAATTGTGAGGTTCGTTTACATCTCGCTAATGCGACTAACGGCTTGTTCGAGTAACGGTACGAGATCCGTCGCGATTTCATCAAAGACCACCGCTATCCTAAAAGGCCAAATTCCGTCGGGATCTTCGAGATTCTTTTCTACGCGCGCAATCAAGCCTTCTATTTTATGTTCCTTATCGCTCTGCGGCGGTACTCGAAAAGCAACCGCTACTTTCTCACCTACTTCGAGCTTGGCGGAAAGCGCTATCAACATCCCACCCGCGCCGATATTATGATTTACAGCCATCGCGCCGCTCAGCTCTCCCGATTTCACCTGTACCGGGAACCAAATCTGGTAGCGCGCGTATTTTCGTCGTTGCATTTCCGAATGTTAACTTATGCGCGACAAGTCATCAACGAAAGACGCGAAATAGGATTTTCGTTTCCTATGAGTGGACTTGGCTTGGTAAAGGCCGTGACAAGACGGCGGAAGAGATCGTCGCGCCATGATTTACCGGCCTCGGATTCGTTGTGATCGGAGCGGTTTGCGCAGACGGCTCTTTTTTCAGCGTTACCGGAGAGTCACCGTTCTTTGGTCAGTGGTCTAAGCGGCTATTTTTCCCGCTGCGCCTTTGCCAGGGCGTGGCGAACACGTTGTGCAAACGGGCTTTGCGGGTAGTCGAGTAGGTAAGGACCGGCCAACTGTTTGGCTTCGTCCACTCTAGAAAGATTAATCAGCGCTAATATCAGCACATGACGCCGCTCCTCGGTAAACATGCTGTTTGGAAACTCGCGTTCTCCTTTTTCCGCCAACTCGAGCGCTCGTTCAGGGTCGCTTTCCAGCAATCGGTTTGCAGCCGCCAACATCCGCGTTTCTCGTTGAAACGCGCTGATCGTAACCGGCTTGCTTTCCTGCTGCACCGTTTTGCGCTGTTGCGGAAAGTCTCGTTTTTCCAGTACCCGTGACAAAACCGGTTGATTTAGCGTAGAGCGTTCTCCCCTCGGCTGTCGAGAGGACGTTCGACCGGAGATAAATTCGCTCTCTTCTGGTTCGCTGCTCAAAAGCTCTTCGCTCGCAGACGCTTTAGCTTCGCTTATTGCTTTCAAAGGAGAAAAAGGTGCCGGCTGACCCTCTCTTGGTTTCTGATTAGCGCCTCTAAGCGCTCTTGTTTCTGGCTGTTGCGCTACCGCTCCCGGTCGCTCTGCTTTCGCGTGGCTTACCGCGGGCGCGATAGTTATAGGTTTGACTTTTTTCGGCTCAGCAAGCGAACTACTCTTAGAGACGTGCTCCGTGACCGCCTTAGGCGATTGAGAAGGAGGGCCTTCCGTATTGCCGGTAGAGATCAGCAGTGAAGCGACGACGGCGGCGGTTGCAACAGGTAATCCGATAACGAAAGCAATAACTTTCGCGGAGACCCCACTCGAGGCCGAGGAGGCCGAGATCACGCTCTTGGCCCAAAGCGGAAGCATGGTTCCGGCGGCGATGATAGCGACATGCTTCGCCAGCCCCACGCGATAGTCGTAATCGCTGACTTCGTCGTCCACGCCTGCTTGTAGAAGCTCGCGCACGAAAGCGGGTTCCGAGGGGTCTTCTAACATTCTTGTAGGCTGTTTAGTCACGCTTCACACCGTTGTAGTCCGCGAGAAAGCTGTTTTTTTTCTCTTCTTCGTAAAGCTCACGCGCCGCAGCCCTAAACAAACGGCGCGCTGCTCTTAAACGTGAGTAGGCGGTGTCAACTTGAATTCCCAATCCGGCCGCAATAGATACAACCGTTTCTCCGTACAGCTCGGCCAAGATAAAAACCGTACGCTTATCATCGTCAAGGGCATCCAGCGCCTTTTGTAGAAGCCGTAAGCGTTGAGCGTGTTCTGTTTTGTTTTCCGGGTTTTGTAGAACGTCTGGAGCATTGGCGACGATTTCTTGATTGGGGTAAACAAACGACCGGGTCTGATTCTTTCGTCGATGCGTCGTGGCTGCTCGAAATGCGATATTCGCGAGATAGGTCGTTGGCTTGGCCGGACCCGGGCTGTAACCTCCGTTTCGATGCGCAACGAGAAATACTTCCTGCAAGACATCCTCCAAATCGGCCCGCTCGACACCCATTCTCAAGAGAAAGCTCGCAACGAACGGGGCGAACCGTCTAAACAGCTCGGCCGAGTCTAAATGCTCGCCCTCAGACAATGTACTGTCAGCTCCTGCTGTAATTAATGCATCTCTCGGAAAATCCGTCACGACAATAGTACTATAATCTTGTTTGAAATATCTTCGCGCTACTTGTAGGCAATTACAAGCCGCCTCACCTAATGGAAAAAACCGGCCCAATTCCGATAGTTACGCCTAAAAGGGGGAGATCTTTTCGCGCCGCCGGCGTTTCATCGAAATAGGTAACTTGAATCGTTCTACTCCACAACGAGACAAACAAATCGGCGGAAACCGCCACTTCTATCCAGTCGGACAGCTCATACGCCATACTCCCCCCCAAACTCGGTGCTGCCCAGGGAAAGGTGCGGGATTCGGTTCGTACCAAGGCTGAGCCGTCGTCATTCGTTCCTTCGGTACGGAATTGTCCTCCCGAGACGCCTGCGCATAGAACAAAACGCAATCCGTATATTAGCTTTTCGCCTGTACATATGTCGATATATCCGGCAATCGCGGTTGCGTCGAATTTTCCATTGATGTCGTCGTTGATCGATTGATCGAAGGTTAGAAAACCCATAATCCCGGCCCGTAAAGCTATCCAGTGATACCAGCTTTCGAAATAGGCTTGGATGCCCGGGGCAACTCCTGGAAGTATCGAGTAACTGCCGAGCAGTTGCGCCGCGAACAGCGACCTTTGGTCGTATCCGGGTCCAGCTTCTCCCTCTTTGGGTGGAGGTTCGATGAAGGTGGCGTTGATAGCCATAGCGATCGATAGACCCAAAGCGGAATGAAACTCTGCGCAAAGATCAGCGGTCGAGTCGAAATAACTGCGATTCGGGAATTTGTCTCCCTTGTAAATCGTAAACATCGCCTTATCCGGATCGCTTCTGCTTCCTTCAACTTCTATCCGAATACGCCGGTCTATCGTGTTTTTTTCAAGCCACTTGCCAACCTCTCGAACGAGCGTCGCGTGCTCTAGGCAGGTCGCTCGCGGATCGACGGATATCGCTTGCGATAGGGAGATGATTTTTGAACCCGCTTTTTTCGCGGTAACTTGGTTCGCGCGAGCGGGAATCGGCGCGAACAGCAAGATGAGATATAGGATAGAACAGGCCGTAAATGCGCAAATAGGTTTGCGAGCGACAAACAAAAAGCTCAAACCAACTATCACTAGCTGAGACCGGTACATGAGGATTGAATAGCTTATCGGAGAAGCGCGACCGCGTTGCAACAACCAGCCATAAATTGCATAAATTATATTATGCGATACGAAGCCCTGTTGCGACTATTTGGACAATCGTCGCTAATGCTCTCGATTGCGTGCGGCAATATCACGCACGATATAGGTAAGGTTTATACGGAAACGCAGAAGAACGACGCGAGTGTTTCCAATTCTGATTCGCACCCGGTCGATGCGGCGCTTTTACGTGACCGACGCGTGTCGAGCGTCGATTCGGAGGCGGCGTTTACGCCGCGGGATTCGAGTATTGATGAACGCCTATTGGACGGCGAATCGTACGGAGACACCGACCTCGTGGAAATAGATGAAACCGATAGCGGTTTGGATCGCGACGGCTCGAATGAAAGTTGTATCGAGGAGCGAATCGAGGTCGACGTAAAGACCTTGGGTTTAGACATTTACGTCATGATGGACGCTTTCTTGTTTACCGGGTTCTGGTCCCCGGTTTTGACTTCCGATCAACAGAACCTTTGGCTGCAAATACGTCAAGAGATAGCCGGCTTTGTCGATGACCCTGAATCAGCGGGCATCGGGTTAGGTATACAATATTACGGTAAAGTCGATATTGATGTCGGAGCGCCGAGACCAGTCTCTTGCGAAGCATCGACCTACGCAAAGCCCGCGGTGCCGATCGCCCAACTCCCCGGCAACGCGAATCGAGTCAAGGTTTCATTCCCGCTAACGCCGTTTAGCGGCTCGCCGGTTGTCCCTGCGCTCGAGGGCGCGATCGAGTACGCGAAGAGCCGAGTTTCGACCTATTCGGATAGAAAGCAAGTGGTGTTTCTAATAACGGGGACGAGCGGGCTGTTCGACTTCATTTGTGGCTCGACTATTGAGATCCTGAACAGCGTGGCCGAACAAGGTTATAAGGGGAGTCCATCGATCACGAGCTATTTCGTCGGCATCTATCCCGGCGATTTGAACTTTCCCCCGATCGGAGATTTCCTTAGGGAGGCGGCTCTTTTAGGTGGAACCTCACAACCCTATTTAGCCTCGATAGGCGGGTCAGAACCCGGACTAGAGCAAAGGCTGAGCGAGGCGCGAGATTCAGCAACTCTTTCAGCTTGTCGTCTCGACCTACCCTCGCGATATCGAGGCGGTTTTGCTCAGCCGCTTGATTTAGATCTCGTCTCGCTGGTTTACCAAACGCCCGAGAATGAAACCGTGGAGATACCCTATGTTTTTGACCATTCGTTTTGCAGCTCAGGTCAAGAAGGCTGGTATTTCGACGATCCGATAGATCCGAATCAAATCATCGCATGCGAAGAGAGCTGCAAGACCTTGAATTCTCTGTTGGTTTCGCAAGTTGAGCTGCGAATAGTCTGCCCGAGCTAAAGACAAAAAAACAATTTTTGAAGATATTTACAATATTACAGTTATTGTCGTTTTTTCATGGCCTTCTAGGCTGTTCTTATAGTTCTAAAAGCCAAAAAGCTTGCTTCTTAGCCTTTGTTCGCGGCGCGGTATGAGGATTCGTCGTTATTTTTTGCGACGATTAGTCTAGAGTATCGCCATTTTTCGTAGCGAGGCCGAGGATAATGGGCGAGTAGCAAGGAACATCGGCGATTTTTCGCGGAGGCGTAGTTCGACCTACGTCGAGCGAAAAATCGGTGGTGTGACGCTGCTACGCGCTCATTATACCGGCCGCAGTAGAAAAATGGCGAAACCCTAGACTAGTGCCCGCGAAAAATACGGCGTGAGAAGCTATCGCCATAAATAAAAACGACCGGTCTTTCGATGAGGTACCACATATTTCGCCATGACCGTCCATTTCTTCTCTTTGACATTTATTTCGCAGTATGTAACTGTACGTGTTGTGCATCTAGAGTAGGAATGGTATAGGTGCGCAAAAAGATCTCAGAAAAAAGTTTGCTTGATAACGGTTTTTATAAAGCGGCGCATTAACTTTTTGAGGTAGAAGAAGTGCGTTTCCTACAAAAGGCGAGAACGTGATATAGACAAGATCGAAATTTGGTGGACCGAACTTCTTTAATAAAAAATGGGAGTGTAATGATGGCAAGATTAGGTTTTATTTTTCACGGCATTTGTTTGGTAGGCATTCTCTTGTTGGCGCTGTCCTGCGCTTCCGGAGATGACGAGGGCACTACCGGCGGAACGGGCGGTACTGCTAAGGTTACCGGCGGAACCGGCGGCGGCACAGGCGGAACATCAGGAGTCACAGGCGGAACGGGTGGTACGAAACCCGTTACCGGCGGTATCGGCGGTACTTCCGGCCAGGGAGATCCCCCAGCGGGCGGAGTAGGCGGAGCGGGCGGCACCGCGGAAGAACCACCAATCTGCGGTAATAATAGTAAAGAAGGTACCGAGATTTGCGACGGAACCGACTTGGGTGGAGCGACTTGCGATACCTTGGTTACTGGTCAGGTCGGCGAGTTGAGCTGCGCGGCTGATTGTACGAACTACGTAACGGACATGTGCCACGATCCGATTGTTACGGACGCTCAGACGCCTGACACGTACGTGGGGATGTAGGTCTCTTCGCGTTAGTTTTGCGTCGAGCGGAATCGCCCGAATCAGACCTCAAGGTTCTCGCTTCAGCCTGCCGTACAATGGCGTAAGAAGGCGACGATAATGGCAGTAGAAAAGGGCGCTAAAAGACCGGCGAAGTTCTGGCGGAAAAAATTTAGTAGCCTTTTTCATTTTACTGCCATTATCGGAGTAACGCTTATAGTAGTGTATATATCGTCTTGTGCCAGAGGCGGAGGAAGGCCGGTGGCTGAACCAGCACCGGATAGCAGCACTATCGGCGTCGTCGATTCATCTAAGCCGAGTGAAGAGGCTGTTTCGTTTTGCGGCGACGGTAAAATCGATCCGAATATCGGCGAGCAATGCGACGGCGATAATCTCGGGGGAGCGAGTTGTTTAACGTTGCGGAATGAGCAGGGTACGCTTGGATGCGCGGAGAATTGTCTTTACGATGAGTCGATGTGCTATTCCGAAACGATGGATGCGGGTTTGCAAGTCGGTGAAGAGTCGGGGGTCGCGGATTACGGAGGTTAGGACTCTCTCTCTCGCGGACCGCACCTCTATCGGCGGCAAAGACGCACGGCTTATTTTGTTTGGCATATTGAATAGCCGAGCGGCGCTAGTTACGTCGATCGAGAGAGAGGAGACCACGCTCTCGCCTTGCCGAGCGCGTTTCAAATAGGTTTCGCGCGCTATATTTTAGGCGCTTTCGAGCGATGCCTTTCTTGTAGTCCTACGGTTGAGCTAGCGGGGCGACGCCGCGATATTACCGCCGTCAACGGTGATAACGCATCCCGTTGTGCTTTGGGCTAACGCCAACGAGATAAAAGCCTGAGCAACATCGTCGGCTGTTACCTCACGACCCAATAGATTCGCCCTGAAGTAGTCATCCGCCCGAATGCCTCGCGCGTTCGCGCGCTCTTCTATCAACGCCTCGGAAAAGAGCCCGGTACGAATGCGATCGGCGTTTACCGCGTTTGAGCGGATTCCGTATTTCCCTCCCTCAAGCGCATATTGCTTCATCAGCGCGACGAGCGCTGCCTTGGCAATGGCGTACGGACCGAAACCCTCGCCAGGATTAAACGCGGCTTTTGAGGCGTTATAGAGCAAAAACCCCCCGCGCCCCTGCGATCGCAATACACGGGTGACATGAGAAGAGACCCATTGATGGGCGAAAAAATTGACCTCGACACTTTCCCGTAGAATCGCCGCGGGGCAACTATCGATCGGGCTTTGAGGGGCGTATCCGGCGTTGGATATTGCGCCGTCCAGACCGCCGTAGGTGTAGATAACCCCGTCGATGCTCGTCCGAACGGCCGCTTCGTCCGTAACGTCCACCACTTCGAATGCGCATCCAAGTCTTGCGCCGAGTTTTTCCAGCGGCTCAGCAACTCGGTCTACGAGATATAAGCAAGCTCCGGCTCGCGCGAAGTGATACGCGGTCGCGGCTCCAATTCCGCTGGCCGCACCCGTGATGTATACGACTTTTCCTTCTAAAGCACTGCCGCTCTGTTGGCCTAGCTTGGCCTGTTCAAGAGACCAATACTCAATATCGAAACTGTCCTCCTCAGCGAGCCCTCGATAGGCGCCGATCGCTTCAGCGTTTTGCATTACCTCGATGGTGTGTTGGAATATGTCCGCCGCGATTTGCGCGTCTTTTAGGCTGGGGCCCGCCGCGATTAGCCCTAAACCCGGCGCCAAGATAATTCTCGGGTCAGGATCGGAGGGCTGAATGACCACGTCCTTTTTCGCCATGCATTTTTCGACGTAGGCGTTGTAGGACGCGCGGTACTCTTTCAGGCATTGCTCGACGTGAGCCTTGATCTCTTCTTCGGATCGAAGCCCGATGAGAGATAAGAACAGCGGTGAGCGTTTGGTGCGGATTACGTGATCGGGTGTCGCGACTCCGCGTCGAGCCACCGGCAAAAGCTTCGGATTGTCGACGAACTGTCGAATCGAGCCGTCTTGTCGCGGACATAAGATATAGTTGCGGCCCCCTTCAGATAAAAGGCCGCGCAAAATCGGGGCTATTTTTATATATGAAATCGACTCTACCGGACGCATCGACTGGTATGTCACCCAATAGCGGCGTTTACGGCAAAAACTCTCCGCCGTATCTACCGTTTCGATGTGTCGCTCGTAGGATTCGCGCGCGCTTTCAGCGAAGGTGACGAGCCCGTGTTGTACGAGAAGTAAACCCTCGCACTGCGGATTCGCCCGGTAGACTTGAGCAGCTTTTTTTGCCAAGCTGAAACCCGACCTCACATAAGGCACAAGCGCCAGTCGATCCTCGAAGATCTCGCGACAGATTTTCTCCGCTTCTTCTTGGTCGACAACGGCTAAAACGGCATCGGCGTGCGAATGATCGATGTATTTATGGGGAAGAAAAGCGTGTAGCAGCGCCTCTACCGAGGGATTGGGCGCCGTTGAATCGAGCATCCGAATCCGCACGGCATTGATCAACTCGCGGTCATCCAATCTATCGAGCTCATACAGCTCGCGGATCGATTCAATTCGAAGCGCCGGTAAGTCGATCGGCTCAAGGCTGTCTAGATCTCGTCCGCTCGCCTTGATGCATAGCACCGGGGTTTGACGACCAAGGTCATCCGCAATAGAGGTTTTGACCGAGGTATTCCCGCCTCCATGCTGAACCAGACAGGTTTCACTACCCAACAGGCGAGAGGAATAAACGCGTAGCGCGATATCTCGATTACACTTGTCGCTGACGTACCGCTCGACAAAGGTTTCCGCTTCTCTATCGGACCAGACGCTTTTCATGAGACCTCGCGACGATCATAGCAGAGTTAGCTAAAATCGTCTCTCGCAAACCATTACGCCGTGAAATAGGTCGAGGAAGGTCTCGAGGCATGTAGGCAATAGCGGCGCGGCGAAACTTCTCTTGGCCCGTCTCTTCGTCGATCCCGGGTGAAGTCGAGAAAAGCGATCATACCCGTGGTTGGTGAGCTGTATCGCGAGCTAAACGGTTTAGACCGCATAGCAGCCTTGTTGTGGGCCGGATTCGTCCGGCACGGCAGGCATGATTGTCGCCTAGCTCGCGGGTGCGCCGCGACTTTACCGACGAGCTGGCGGATAGCCGGTTTAGGGCTAAAACCTTTACAGACGAAAAAACGCGCTTCCGTATATGTGCCTCTCGCGTGTATCGATGGTATTCTCGGACGTTGATGCTCAAGCGGCGAAACGGCGGAATGAGATTTCAAGTTCGAGAAAGAAACAAAGCCCGAACGAACTTAGTCAAAGAGTCGATTTCGACAATAACTAAACACGAGAGCGCGAAGCTGTTTTTCGTGGTTTTTATCTCTTTTTTCGCCTTTTTTACGGGCTGCGCTTGTCATACGAATAAGCCTCGGCAGCTTCAGAGCGGAAAAACCGTGAGCGTTGATACGAAAGCGGAGGATATGGCGAAAAACGCAAAAGCCGACGAGAAACCGCATAAACAGAGCGGTGAACCTCCTCGGATCGCTCTTTACGCTCGATCGATTAAGTCAGACGAAGTCGCGTTCGTCGTCAGCAATCACGATTCGTCCGAGGTGAGATTGAAGTCGCTTCTCGAGGTCGAGCGATATACGACCGGTGGGTGGAAAGCGTTTGCCGCGGGCGATCTCAGGCTGCGCTATTCGTGTGATGCCGAGGCCCGCGAGTGTATCGCCCTTTTACCGGGCGCCGAGCTACACCCGCCGCCGTGGCGAGTAACAAAGGGTTTCTCTCAATGCCGTTCGAGTAGCGCCGCGCGACCGTCCGGCGGACGCTATCGGCTTATTGCCAAGGGCTGTACCCAGCGGTTCGTCGTTTTCGGTGAGCCGTTTGAGCTCGAAACCGCCGATTAATCAGGGGTAAAAAGCAGTTCCGGATGTTCGAGGTAGTTAATCACCTCGTAGGTAAAGGCGGATCCGGCCTGGCCGTCGACAATACGATGATCAAACGAAAGCGACAACAGCATAATGTTGCCGATCACGATTTGACCGTCTCGGACCACCGGCCTCGGTTTAATCTGATGAATGCTCAAAATGGCCACGTTCGGTAGATTGATCACCGGGGTGGCGAAAAGCCCGCTTTGTTTGCCGAGTGAGGTAACCGTGAAGGTTGAGCCATTTAGCTGCGAAAGGTTCAATTCGCCCTTGCGCGCGGCCGTGGCAAGCTGTTGAATCCTTCCGGCCAGTTGCATGAGCCCTAGTTCTTGCGCGTCGTGAATAACCGGGACGACCAAACCCTGTTCGGTGCCGGTCGCTACACCGATGTGGTATCTATCGAGCATCACCAACTCGTTGGTTTCGGTATCCAGCCTGCAGTTGATTATGGGATGTTTTTTTAGCGCGGCGATCGACGCTATCACGATAAAAGGCAGGTAGGTGAGATCGATTCCCTTAGACTCCGCTTCAGCGCGATATCGCGAGCGAATTTCGATCAAACGGTCGGCCTCGCACTCCTCGACAAAGGTGAAGTGTGCCGCGATGTTTTTCGCTTGCTGCATGCGCTCGGCCATGCGGCGACGGATGCCGATAAACGGAATGCGTCTTTCACCGGCGCCGGACGGCCGTTGCTCGACCGACGCTTCGGAAGCTTGAACCGGAAGTGCCGAGCCTCCGCTTGCCCGATTTGCATACGCCAACACGTCTTCGCGAGTAATTTTTTTCCCGGAGCTTGGCTTAATTATATGAAGGTCGATTCCGAGCTGCTGCGCGAGCTTACGCGTGGCCGGCGTGGCGAGCGGCCTCTCGGCCAGCGCATCGCCGATTGAGGCGAATCCGCTTTGATCTATCTCTGCTAGACGGGAATGAGAAATCGATTCTTCTTTTGCGTGTTCGCGCCGCTGTCCGGTCGAGTGATCGCAATCCAGCGCGCCTTCTTCCAGCGCGGTTTCGATCACCACCAATACGTCTCCCACTTTTACGACGTCGCCGATCCTGGCCATCAGTTGCGCGATCTCCCCCGCCTTGGGGGATCCGATGACGACCGCCGCTTTGTCGGTCATGACCTCGATCATCGCGTCGTCCTCGCGAACGCGGTCGCCGACTTGTACGTGCCAGGCGACGACTTCTCCTTCGGCCACACCCTCGCCGATATCCGGCAGCCGAAACTCATAGCGGGCCATTACGAATACCTTGCCGTTTCGATCAACGCGGGAACGATGCGGTGTCTTAGGGGAAGATACTCGTTTTCCAGGGCATAGGGGAACGGCGTATCCCAGCCGGTCACGCGCTTCGGAGGTGCTTCTAAATGGAGAAAAACTCTCTCGCATATCTGGGCTACGATCTCGGCGCCAAATCCGCACGCCTTCGGAGCTTCGTGTACGATGACCAATCGGCCGGTTTTCTGCACGCTTTGAACCACCGATTGAATATCGACCGGCCACAAGGTTCTGAGATCGATCACTTCGACGCTCAGTCCCTGTTCATGTATTTCTTTCGCCGCTGCGATCGATTCCTCCACCATCGCTCCCCAGGACACCAACGTGATATCCGTTCCGGCGAGCGCTACCTTGGCCTGCGACAGCGGAATCATATAGTCGCCCTCCGGAACCTCCATTTCGTTCGCGCGGTAAACCCGTTTGGGCTCGAAAAACAGCACCGGATCCGGGTCGCGGATCGCGCCGATCAACAGACCTTTCGCGTCATAGGGATTAGAGGGGCACACGACTTTAAGTCCGGCGTTGTGGATCAAGAGCGATTCCGGGGATTGCGAGTGATAAAGACCGCCCTTGATACCGCCGCCCATGGGCGTGCGAACGACCAGCGGACAGCCGAATTCACCGCCGGAACGATAGCGGTATTTAGCCGCTTCATTGACGAGCTGGTCCATAGCCGGATAGACGAAGTCGGCGAACTCGAGCTCCGATACGGGTCGTAAACCGTATAACGCCATGCCGATGGCGGCTCCCACAATGCCGGCTTCGGAAAGCGGCGTGTCGACCACGCGATCCTCGCCGAATTCCTCGAGCAATCCCGCGGTGACGCGAAAAACCCCTCCGAGCTTGCCCACGTCTTCTCCCAACACGACCACACGCTCGTCCCGTCGCATCTCGACGCGAAGCGCGTCGTTGAGCGCCTTGACCATATTCATCTGAGCCATACTCGTACTATCTCCGTTAAAACTACCGGGCGCGCGGACCGCGCTCGCATTCCGCTTGTTGTTCCCGTAAATGGGCCGGTTGATCTCGATATACTTTCTCGAAGATCGAGGCCACGGCCGGCCTCGGCGCGTTTTCCGCGCGGGCGATCGCCGCCTGTAGCTCGGCGTGGATCTTTTCGATCAGCTTTTCATCTTCTTGTTGAGACCAGACCTCAAGGTTTTCTAGATAGAGCCTCAACCTTCTTATCGGGTCGTATTTTCGTTCTCGCTCGACCTCGGACTCGTTGCGATAACGGGTTGGGTCATCCGAGGTCGTATGGGCGCCTAGCCGATAGGTCTGTAGCTCAACCAACATCGGCCCCTTGCCCTCCGCGGCGCTCGATACCGCTCTTTGTACCGTGGCGTAGGTCGCCAAAGCGTCGTTGCCGTCGCAGCAAAGAGCCGGAACGCCGTAGCCCAAGGCTTTATCGACGAGCCGCCGACAAGCGGACTGTCGGCTGGCCGGAATGCTGATCGCCCAGCCGTTATTGCGCAATAAGAAAACCGTCGGGGTTTTAAAAACACCTGCGAAGTTCATACCGCTGTGAAAGTCTGCCGCGCTGGTCGCGCCATCGCCGAAATAGACTGCCGTCACCACATCTTCTTTTCTTATTTTTGCCGCCCAGGAAAAACCGACCGCGTTGATAATCTGAGTGCCGATCACGGAGCTCACCGCGGCGAAATGGTTTCGTCTCGCCGTGATGTGGTCGGGCATTTGACGGCCTTCGGCAATGTCGTTGGCGTTGCCGAACATATTATCGAGATACGATTGTAGCTCGAAGCCGCGCCAAAAAGCCGCTCCGATTTCTCGATAGCACGAGAACAACCAATCCTGAGGCCTCAGCGCGGCGGCTGACGCGATGATACTCGCTTCTTCGCCGTACGCGCCGACGTGAAATCCCACCCGTCCTTGACGCTGTAACGCGTTCATACGTTCGTCAATCAAACGAGCTCGCACCATTTCGCGATAGATGCGGGTCACCAGCGCAACCTCGAGTCTAGGATCGGTTGTCGGATCGACGCGACCGTCGAGATCGATGACTTTCATCACTCCGCCTTTAGCGGCCGATCGGAGGGTCGTTGTCGAATAATTTTGCTGCAAGTCCATCGTTCTTTTCCCTGCTATTCTCTGTATCCTATTCACGCGTTACGATCTATTGATTGCGTATACCGTTAATAAAAGTTTGCTCCGCGCGATAACTCGATCGGACGAGTGGCCCGGAAAAAATACTTTTAAATCCCATCTCTAATCCAGCTTCACGGTATACATTAAATTCGTCCGGATGTGGATAAGAGACGACCTCGGCCTGTTTTTGAGTGGGTCGCAAATATTGTCCGATGGTCAATAGATCAACGCGTACAGCACGCAATTTGCGCATCGCGTCTAATACTTCCTCTTTGGTTTCTCCACAACCCACCATGATCGAGGTTTTTGTAAATCGCGTTCCGGCTTCGCGCGCCCAGGCTAAGGTATCAAGCGAGCGTTTCCAACTACATCGCGCGTCGCGCATAAGGCTCTGTAAACGCGGTACGACCTCCACGTTGTGCGCGTAGACATCGGGCTCTGCCCGCTTTACTACGGTAAAAACATCTCGACGGTTGCCGGCGAAATCACCCACCAGAGTTTCGATACGCACGGAGTCGTTTCGCGACCGGATACGCTGAACAGTTTCGACAATATGTGCAGCGCCACCATCCGGCAGGTCATCTCGATTGACCATGGTCAAAACCACATAGGATAAATCCATTTCTCCGATCGCTTTAGCGATATTCTCCGGTTCTTTTGGATCGACGATACCTGCTGGATTGCCCGAACGAACCGCGCAGAATCGACAACCTCTCGTACAGACGTCGCCGAGCAGCATCAGCGTTGCCGCGCCGCGTTGCCAGCATTCACCTTGGTTCGGGCAGCGCGCTTCCTGACAAACCGTGTGTAAGTTATATTTTTGAAATAACGCTTTAAGACGAGCGGATCGCTCGCCCGAACAGAGCCGAACTTTCAGCCAATCGGGTTTTCGCACTGGTCGATCCATATACGACTAGTATTTTCCTTTCGTTCAGTTACCCTAAAGATTGCAAAAAATCCGAGCGGAAACTCGATAAAGGTAATGATATAAGCGCGGGCAAGACTCTCTTTGGGCCGCGGCTTAGTACCTCCTAAGTGAGGTCCAAACAAAGTGAGTACGCGCTAAGGTCGAGCTTTTCTTCGCGAGCGACGCGCTTCACGCCGACGGGGTTTTTGCAACGTTTAGGTTAATGCAAACAGTGCGAGAATCCACCACTATATCGAATCGATTCTCGATCTGTACTCACAATCAAGGGCCAAGATCAATTCGAGCTCGCGCGAGGCTAAAAAAGCGCGGATTATCCTAAAACGAAGCGTTGATGTGACACAAAGTATCACACGTTTAGCCAGTGTCTAAGCTCGCCCAGAATCACTTTTGGTACGCGCTTTAATTCTGCGATAGTTCGAACGCCGCATAACAACATCACGACCGCCAACTCTCTTTTAATACGTCGAAGAAAGTCTTCGGCATAGGTTCGACCTCCTTTTTGAAACGCTTGTAGAATAGGCCGAGCAATACCGGCCGCCGTCGCGCCCAAGGCAATCGATCGAGCGACATCGAGGCCGTTGTGAATGCCGCCGGTGGCGATCACGTTCATCGAGCAGCGACTCGCGTAGACGATCGACGCGGCCGTGGGAATGCCCCAATCCCACAGCAACTCGCCGAGCTCTCGCTCCTCGCCCTGAGCGCGCAACGCCTCGACTCCCACCCAAGAGGTGCCTCCCGCGCCCGAGACATCGATAGTCGTCACTCCGATCTCACTCAATCTTCGGGCAACCTCGGTGCTTACGCCGGCGCCCGTCTCTTTTGCCACGACGGGTATCGACAGCTCTCGAACCAATCGAGCGAAGGTCTCAATGCATCGGGTAAAATTCCGATCGCCTTGCCGCTGAATAACCTCCATCGCTGGATTCATATGCACGCACAACGCATCGGCTTCGACTTCATGCACCAGCTTCTCGAGCACCGGCGTGGCGCAATCTCGAGCCTGTACCACGCCGATGTTTCCCAGCAGTAAAACGTTCGGTGCCCTTTGGCGCACGCGAAAGGTGTAAGCCATTTTCGGCGAATCGAGCATCGCCCTCTGGCTACCCAGACCGAATCCATATCCGTTTGATTCGGCAAGCGCCGCCAGCTCGGTGTTGATCTCCAGCGCCTTTCGGGTTCCTCCGGTCATGGCCGCGATGACCAAAGGAGCCTTCAATCGCTTTCCTAATAACTCGACGCTCAAGTCGATCTCGTCCAAACTGAGCTCCGGAAGCGATTGATGCAGCAGTTGCACGTCTTCGAGCAGCGTAGTCCGTTGACGAAACGCGACGCTATCGGTCGAGCAAAGATCGAGATGCTCGTTTTTCTGATGCGCGATTTCGGCTCTTTTTTTAACCATTTATTGCCGGTGTTCGAAGACGTTGGTTTATCAATCGCGCGGCGAGGGGCGTTGTATCAAGATGTTTTATCGACATTAAACCGGTCGCCGTGACCCGAGCAATCACCACGCAGAATAAACTTAATATTAAGATCGCGCAAACGGGAGGTAATTTTTTTAGTTCTCGACCTGTGTTTGGATAAAGGCTACGCGTTGCTCGACAAAATTTCTAAGCTCGTCAACGCGATCGAGATAGGTCTGAAAACCCTCTCTGCGCACTTTCGGGTCGGCCATGATATCGTTCGCCGCTCGGCATAGAAAATTATCAACGCGCTGATCGATAAAGTCGCGCGAGAAAACCTGGTCGAGCAAATGGGTCGCGAATGCGTCGAATATCGCATTGAATTGAGTAAAGCTATAAAGTCGGCTCATCAACCGGTTTCCAAAGCGTAACTGTCGATCCCACACGAGCGTTTGCTCGCGCGTGTTACTCGCGCCGAACGAGACGAGTCCGAACGAAAGGTCCATGTCGTCTGCGATTGCGAACCAGCGGTCGTCCGCCGCCTGCGGATCGCGATAGATATAGAAGTTTCCTTGGGCGTGCTCCTCATCCTGGACAATCGCCATTACCGCCAGATAGACGAGATAGGAATCGGTGTTCAGATGCTGATCGATGGTGGTGACGAAATCGAGATCTTCCATGCTCTGGATACGCTCGATAAATTCGATCAGGTCCTGGTAGTCTTGCGAGCCGGACAGCAGGCGATAGGCCTCGATGTAGGCCTCGCGCGAGGGAAGCGCGGTCAGATTCCCGATTAGTCGGTCGCCGCCGCGCGAAGGCGGCGAGTAATAGAGGCTGCCTTGCGGATTCAGCCCGTTGCGCGCGAGGAAATCCGCATCGATGCTCTCGACATACCACATCAGTCCGTAGTAAACGCCGTTGACCCGAAGGTGGATCGGCTCGGCTAGGGGCGTGGGCAACCAGGTGCCGTTGCGGAATATCTCCAACCCGAGATAATTTCTCATCATCGTCTCGTCGTTCGATTCCGCTCGTAGCACCAGCGTCTGCCGACCGTTCGGAAGAGCGTTTTCAGAGGCCGAGCGCAGCCTCCAGGAACGTTTGGCGAGGTCGGATTCGGCGGCGTTATCGGGCGCGATTGTCGCAATATAGGAGCGGCCGTCGACGGTTAGTGTGGCCTCGCTCTGATCGAGCGAACCGCCGAGAAAAGCCTCGAGCTCTTCTTCTTCGACGGCGATTTCCCAAATCGGTAGCTGGGTTTGATAGACGAGCAATTCGACCCGGCCGCTTCGTCGTTCATCGCTTGCCAGCGAGGCGGTTATCCTATGCTTTCCCGCATTACCAAATCGAATAAAAGCGAGAGCCCGCCCGTTTTCCAAAGCCGTGCGATCGACAAGCGTAGCGCCCGGGTCGGTTTCGAGTAGCCATTCCGCCTCTTCGCCCTGCAGGCGTCGGTCGATGGTTCCATCGGAAGCCAGCACCTCGACCTCGACTCGCACAGCGGGGCCCGCCGGCTGCATGGGTGAAGAGAGCTTGAGCGCGATCGAACCGGAGGCCGCTTCTAGTTCGGGTTCGACGCTTCCGTCCCAGGCTGTTTCGCAATCGGGTAGCGGTGTCAACTCGGTGGGCCAGGGCGGCGAGGCCTCGGCGTCGTTCGGCTCCGGCGAGACGTCCCAAGAACAGCCGGAATCCGTCAGCGCACAAGCGATTTCGGCATCCTCGGGGTTCTGCGCCGGTACCCGATAACTCAAGCCGCTATCGCCGGCTGAGCAAGCGACCAAGAGCAGTTGCAAGCACAAAGCCGAGGTCGCGCGCGGGATTGTAGGCGAATTGACCTTTGACTTATCCATTGCCGTACCGAGAAATAATAGATCAATTCTCGCGTGGTCACAGCCCGGCGGTTCGGTTTTTGGTCGAAGCGATCGTGGATGGCTTTGACCGAACCCCCCCTAACGATTTCAACACGATTGCGTGTAACCGTTCAGAGGGGTACTGCTGTTTGACTACGACGGCGGCCAATTCATCCCGTAAAACCGGCTTTCGTCCTCGCGCCGGCTCG
>JAFGIB010000343.1 GCA_016929805.1 Deltaproteobacteria bacterium
ATTCCACGAATAAAATGCTTGCGATAATACCGTACGTCCGTTGTCGTCTGATCAGCGCGGGACAAGCCCGCGCGCTACGGCGTTTTCGTGTTCGTCGACTAATTTTGGTTAATGCCTATGCCCCTGAACGGTTACAAAAAAACGCCGGAGTTGGCCCCAACTCCGGCGTTTGATCGTCGTTTCATGTTCCGCTAATCGGCTGAATGACCGGTCACTTTCTCCAGACGTTGACGAAGCTCAGCAGAGAAAATCCGTCCGGTTACTCGGTCGCGCACCTTTTTCTCTACTTCGTCTTGATCTTTAGCCCGCGAAAGTTTGAACCCGCGCTTCAATAAGTTCTTACACGACGCGTCTTCTTCCTTTTCTGCATCCCTTTGACTGTCTTCGGCGAAAGCGATTGCATCCTTTTCGATCACATCTTTTGCCGCCTGAGGTAACGAATCCCAAGCTTTTTGATTAATAACCCAAGCGAGCAGCAGCACACCCGTGGGTTTCGCCGTCATGTGGTTGACCTTGGTGTGCCATTGCATCGCAACAGTGCTCATACAGGTGGAGACGAAGGTATCTATCATACCGGTCTGTAATGCTCCATAGACGTCCTGTACAGCGAGCGGCACGCCCGTCGCTCCGATAGTGCGCCACAATTCCTTGAGAACGAAGCTTTCAGGCCATAACCACGGACGATGGCTTTTGAGATCATTCGCCGAGGTAACGGGACCGTTGGTAAACACGCGATAACGGCCTGCAGGATACCATTTAATCAGCTTAACGTTGTTTTTCAGAAACATCTTCTGCCATTCATCCCACATCGCGTCTTCGATTTTCTTAATATCCTCGTAGCTCGTAACAATACCCGGAGTGTCGAGTATAGCGACTTCACGAACAATTTGACTGAGGCCGGTCGTGGTTACAATCGCGGAATCCATCTGGCCTACGCGCATTTTGCGAATCACATCTTTTTCGTCGCCAGCCGCTCCGCTCGCGTATATCCTTAGCCCCCATTCGTTATTGGTCGCGTCGCGCAGGTGCTTGTCGATCTTTTTGAACATACGTTCCACGACCGATCCGCGCGGCGCGAGCATCGCGATGCGAAGATATTTTTTGCCTTTATCCTGCGCGCTCGCGTTTCCGGTCACGCTAGCGACAGCTATCGCTAGCGCAATCAATAGAGTTGAGGTTCTGAGCTTTTGAATCATGGTTCGTTCACCTTTAATCGAGTGTTGGAAATAGGACAGTCCTAGAATGTAATTATTCATCTCCGCTGGCAATGGTTTGCAGACGATTTATCGCTAATTCGTCGCTTTTCTCGCTTACTTACGTTCAAAAATATCCTGCCTTCAACGCGCGAGAAATCCTCAACTCTTGCCGTGACCGAAGGACTTCCAGCCGTTTGCTGCGGTCTTCGGCGCCGATCTCGACCGGCGCCGAGTCTTCGCCGGTATCGGCTAAAAACTTTCCGGTCACGACACTAGGATTGGGCTCTCGTCGGCTCCTTGCATCTTGGACCGTCGCGCTCCGAAATACTCGGTCGGACCTTATTAAACACGCTCTAAGAGACAACGGCTTACCAACGCGAATTGACGAACGCTGAAGCCTTGGCTCAGTCTCCATTGTTTACCCGCCACGGATATCGCTTACTGTTTATTTCTCTCGATCGGGTGTGATACAAATAGCTCTCACCTGTCGGACATTACCGGAGCGGCGGCGGGCCGGTTATGGCCGAAGCAGAGGAGAGCGCGATGAAGAATATACAGTCAATCATGAGTCCAAAATCAGTGGCGGTGGTGGGGGCGACCAACCGGCCGGGCAGCGTGGGTCACGCGGTGTTTAATAACATCTTGACCGGCGGTTACACCGGTGTGCTCTACCCGGTTAATCCGAGCCAGCGCTCGGTGAACAGCGTGAAGGCCTATCCTTCGCTCGGAGAAATTCCGGATGATGTGGATATGGCGGTGATCATCGTTCCGGCGCCCTTGGTCAAAAAGGTGATGGAGGAGGCCGCGGATAAAAAGGTCGGCGGGGTTGTGGTCATCACCGCGGGATTCAAGGAGGTAGGCGGCAAGGGAGTCGATCTCGAGGAGGAACTCAAAACGCTCGTTCGCGATTATGGGATCCGGATGGTGGGTCCGAACTGCCTGGGCGTTATCAGCACCAATCGCGAGGTCCGAATGAACGCGAGCTTCGCCGGGCAAATGCCGCGCGCGGGCAATATCGCCTTCATCAGCCAGTCGGGAGCGGTCTGCGCCGCGGTGCTGGATTTCGCCAAGGGACGAAACATAGGGTTTTCACGCTTCGTGAGTTTCGGCAACAAGGCCGATGTCAGCGAAATCGATTTATTGCGCTACTTGAAGGACGACCCGGACACAGACGTGATCTGCATGTACCTGGAAGACATCTCGAACGGCCGCGAGTTTATCGAGCTCTGTCGCGAAATCACCTGGATTGCGAAGAAGCCGACATTTGCGATTAAAAGCGGACGTTCCCCGGAAGGAGCCAAGGCCGCGGCCTCGCACACCGGTTCATTGGCCGGGTCGGATATGGCTTACGACGCGATTTTTTTCCAAAGCGGGGTTCAGCGGGTGGAGGACATCGAAGAGCTGTTTCATTTTGCGCTCGCGTTCTCCAAGCAGCCGGCTCCCAAGGGCGATCGTATCGCCATCGTCACAAATGCGGGCGGCCCCGGGATCATGGCTACCGACGCGGCGATTCGTTACGGCCTATCGCTCGCTAAGCTCTCTCCTGAGACGGAGAAAAAGCTCAAAGTGCACCTACCGGCCACGGCCAGCCTGCGCAACCCGGTCGACATCATTGGAGACGCGCGCCACGAACGATACGAGGCGGCGATTCGACTGGTGCTTGAGGACCAGAACGTGGACGGAGCGATCGTGATACTGACTCCAGTGGCGCTGACCGACATTCTGAATACCGCGCGGATCGTACCGATGGTAGCTGAGGGCATTGACAAGCCGGTACTGTGTTCGTTTATGGGCATCGTGGATGTGTCCGAGGGGGTGCGCTACCTGGAGGATCACGGGATTCCCAACTACGCGTTTCCCGAGGAAGCGGTACGCGCGATGTGGAGCATGGTTAAGTTCGGACGCATTATGCAGCTACCACGACGTGAGGTTCGCCGCGTGGCCGCGGACCGAGAGACCGCGAGCCAGCTTATAGAGGCGAAGCTCAAGGACGACGAACAAGTGATGTTGGCGCAGCTTGAGGCTAACGAGATCCTGCAATGTTACGGGTTTCCTACGCTTAAGAACCGGCTGGTTACGCACTCGGCCGAAATCGAGGAAGCGACCCGCGCCGTCGGACCGCCGGTAGCGATGAAGATCATGAGCCGGGATATTGTCCACAAATTCGACGCTGGCGGAGTCAAGCTCAAGATCCAAAATGCGGAAGCGGCTAGGGTCGCTTTTGACGAGATCATAAACAACGCAAAAGCCTACAATCCTCGGGCAAAGATCGACGGAGTGCTGATGGAGAAGATGGCGCGACGCGGGATCGAGGTCATCTTGGGCGCCACGCGCGACCCGCGCTTCGGCCCGATCTGCATGTTCGGGCTCGGCGGCACATTTGTAGAAGCTATCAAAGACGTATCGTTCCGACTGGCTCCGATGTGGGAAATCAGCGCCGAAATCATGATCGAGTCGATCAAGGCGTACAAGATTTTGCAGGGGGTGCGCGGCGCGCCGGCGGCGGACATCGCTGCAATCAAGGATTGCATTCTCCGACTTTCGCAATTGGCCGCGAACCACCCCGAGATCAAGGAGTTGGACATCAACCCTCTGATCGTCTATCCCGAGGGCGAGGGCTGCGTGGTGGCGGATAGCAGGATTCTCTTGAAACGATAGTAGAACGCGGTCAGTTCCACTGATCAGTCGAAAACCACGAGACGCTATAGGAAGCGTAGAAAACGGTTCTTTGTTTGGAGAGAGAAAATGAACATAAGTACCATGTCCGAGGAAAACCTAAAGCGGTTCGGCGAATTCGAATCGTTTTATTATGAGGGAAGATGGATAACCAATGTCGAAACCCATCAAGCCGCGAACCGTCTCGGCAACCTACTCAGAGACCTCGGTGTGAAAAAAGGCGATCGCGTGGTTACACAACTACTCAACTGTCCGGAAATCATCGCTAGCTTTCCGGCGATAAATCGCATCGGCGGCGCCATCGTTCCGCTCAGCCCGCTGTTGAGACCTGACCAGGCTTCATACGTTTTTCGCGACTGCGGCGCCAAGGTGATTATCACCTCGAGTTTGTTTTTAGACGCCGTTCGCAAAGCAAAAGAAAACGCCCCAAAGCTACAGCACATCATCCTAGTCGATCAGGATGACGTGCCGGACACAGTCTCTTACCGAAAACGGGTCGCGGAATTTCCCAGCGAGATCGATACCGTCGAAACCGACAACGAGGATACAGCCGCTTTGATATACACCGCGGGTACCACGGGCAAACCAAAAGGTGTTATCCATACCCATTTCTCGATCTACATCAACGCCTTGGCTCTATACGAATTTTTGCTCGTAAGCAGACAACGGACGCTGACACAGACGATTTCCGAAATCGATCCTAAAAGCCTGAGGCGGGTCGAAGAAAAGGTCGTCGTTTCCGGTCTCGATCGCGCTAGAACCGTGCTGTTTGTGCTTCCCTTGTCTCACTCCTATGGGATCTCGGTGATGTACGTGGGAGCGCTTACGGGAGATAAGGCCGTCGTTTTTCCGCGCTGGGACGTCGTCAAGGCGCTGCAGGCTATAGAGGCCTTTCGCATCGAGTCAATGTCGTTTGTTCCGACCATGTATATTCAGATGTTGAATCACCCGGATTTCGATAGGTTTAACCTCAGCTCATTACGCCATTGTAGCTGCGGCGCGGCTCCCTTGCCCCTTGAGATCGCGCGTCAGTGGGAGCAACGCGTGGGAGTTGCCATTCGCGAAGGATGGGGCATGACCGAGACCGGGGCTACCACGTGTACGCAGCCCTTTGATCGACCGCAAAAATATGGTTCGATCGGCAAATCGATATATAAGTGCAATACAGTTAAGATATTTGACGAACAGGAGAGAGAAGCCGCTGCTTATGAGACGGGTGAAATCGTGGTTAAAGGTCCGACCGTGATGAAAGGGTATTGGAACAAACCCGACGAGACGGAGCAAACGCTGAAGAACGGGTGGCTGTATACCGGCGATGTCGGCTACAAAGACGAGGACGGCTACATTTTTATTACCGATCGAAAGAAAGATATCATCATTCGGGGCGGAGAGAATGTTTCCCCGCGCGAAGTGGAGGAGGTGCTTTATCAACATCCGAAAATCGCGGAAGCGGGCGTAATCGGAATCAAAGACGCGGTCTTCGGAGAGGAGATAAAGGCATTTATCGTACTTAAGGCAGGACAAACAGTCGAGACCGACGAGATCATGGAGTTCTGTAAGGAGCGTCTGCCTAGCTTCAAAAGGCCGAAGGTCATTCAAGTTCTAGACGCGTTACCGAGGAGCCCCGTGGGTAAGGTCCTGAGGTACGAGTTGCGAAAAATCGGCTAGCCGGGCGTTATTTTGTGTATCAGGCCGCGATGCGCAACGGACTGCCGCGCTCGCTGCTTTGAGCACGAGAAGCGAACACACCGCGGTTCTTCTATCCTCGCGCTTGGCGCGTAGCCTGTCTAAATAGTATTACTCGACGGGCGGGAAACCATCTGAAGAAACTCCCGGCAGCTATGACTGAGGTCAAGACCACGTCGATGTAGGTCGCCTCCGATGAGCAGGATCACGTCGTCGCCGTAAAACGCGACTATTTCCGGAATGCGCTCTAGACTCATGCCGCCCGCCGGAACGGGAAAAATCGGTTTGATCTCGCCCATCGGTCTAAGGGTGCCGTCTAACAGATCGCGACATTCACCTTCGCTAAACGAGAACCTGCCGCCGTAGTTCGGAAAAATCGCGCCATCCGCGCCGGCCAGCCGGTTGATTTGGCCGTAGAGCACGCCGTGCGCGATTCCCGAGCCTCGATGGGTCGTAAAGGCGCCTTGCATCGCTGGATGGCACAAGATCGGAAGCGCTATCGAATCGTCATCGGCTACCGCTCGCATCGTGTCATAACCCGTAAGCCCCGGGCATATCAACAGCCCGCCCGCTCCGCTGTCCCGTGCTGTCTCGGCTCGCTCCATAACTTGGTCGGCCCTCGAGGTGATATTCGGAAGATAGATACAACTCAGGCCGGTCTCGCGATTCGCTCGATTCACCGCGTCGCTACAGCGCGCGACGCGTTCATCAAAAGTCGAAAATACTTGATTGGCTAGACCGTGGTCGTCTTTTATCATGTCGATGCCGGAAAGCGCGAATTGATAGGCGAGTTGAGCGAGCTCTTGGGGTGACAGCCCCATGGGTTTAAGAGCGGTCGCTAAAAGCGGTCTTGCGGGAACGCGCACGCGTTCGCGCAGGCCGTTGCGACCATAGCGAGGACCTCGAAAAAAACGCGATAACGCGCGGGGTAAATCGATACCGACCAATCGGATCTCCGGTTTCAAGCTGATATTGCCGAAAAGGACATTGAGTAGCTGCGGCAGCTCTTCGCCCGCGACTTCGATGGGAAAGGCTATCTCCGCCTGAAATGTTTGGTCGTCGAGCGCTTCAAACCGGGTAACATCGCCGATTATCTGTTCCCGAATATCCGGGCGTCTAATCAGCTCGTCCGGATATTCGACGGTCTGCTCGATACAGATCTCGCGAGCCGTCTCTAACGCGCGCCGCCGCGTTCCGCGAATCTGATATGCCGCGGTAAAACGTTCCCCTTCAAGGGCCAGCCGTGGCGTTTGATACATATTAGAGGTCCTCTGCCTTTATCGAAGCTTTACTGGATACGCCGGGCAGGTCTTGCGGAAGATCCTCGGTGCGGATTCGCACGCCCCGGCCCAGAAGGCCGCTGACGGCCTCGAGCAACGCGGCCGCGTCCAATCCGAATTTTCGCATGAGATAGGGTCGGCTGGCTCCGTGAGCGTATTGATCCTTGATTCCCAGGCGAACCAGTGGGCCTCGGATTCCCGCCTCCGCCATGAGCTCCGCGACCGCCGAACCGAGCCCGCCGATGACGTTGTGATTTTCCAGGGTCACCACGCCCTTGCGCGCGGCTTTCAGCGCGTTGAGCACATTCGGATCGCTAAAGGGCTTGAGCGTCGAGATATGCAGGTGGTTTATATGGATATCCCTTTGCCGTAAAGCGCAGGTGACGCGTAAGGCTTCCTCGGTACAAATACCCGACGATAGAAGGGTCAAATCATAACCCTCGGAGATAACCCGCGCTCGATTGAAACGCATCGGCTCGTCTTGCGGAAACAGGCGTGGAACATCGCCTCTCAACATGCGCATATAAACCGGACCTTCGAGCGCCTGTGCCACGTCAAGTACGCTCTCGACTTCAGTCGCGTCGGCGCACTCCAGGATATTCATATTGGGTATTAGACGCATGAGTCCCACGTCGTCTATCGCTTGATGGGTAGCGCCGCCCGGCGTGGTGATACCGGGAAGGAAGCCGAGAAGCCGAACTTTCAAATTCGAGTAGCCGATCGACATCGCGACCTGATCGAAAGCGCGCCGACAGATAAAAACCGCGAAGGTGTGAACCAAAGGAATAAATCCCTCGCGAGCCAGTCCCGCCGCGAATCCCATCATATTCTGCTCGGCCAATCCGAGAGAAAAAAAACGCTCCGGGTAAGCGTCGCGAAAATCGTTCGCCTCGCACGACGAGGTCAGGTCCGCGGACAATACCAGAACTTCAGGCCGATCTTTCGCCCAACGAACCAGGTTTTTTGCATGCGGACGCGCGATCACTTCCATGGGTGCGATTCCTTATTCATTTTTTAGCAGGGCTTCATATTCCAGGCGCTCATCGTCGCTTTTAAATCTTATATAATGAAAGAAAGGAGCCCGCTTGCGCATCAACTCGATCCCTCTACAGGGGTCGGTCCGCGCCAAAACCACCAGGGGCTTATCTTTCTCCTCGACCGTCGCGGCCTGAGCCAGCTTTTCGACATCGTGACCGTCTACCTCTCTCACGCTTGCGCCGAACGAACGCAGGCGATCTCCGAGAGGTTCGGTGGCCATGACGTCCTGTATCTTTCCGTCGCAGCATTGTCCGTTGACGTCCACGTATACGCCCAGGTTGCTCAGGCGGTAATGCGTGGACGCGGCAACCGCCTCCCACACCTGACCCTCCTGAAATTCGCCGTCCGACATAAATACCCACACCCGGCCGGAATCGCCGCGTAGCTTTCTCGCGAGCGCGATGCCTCCGGCTTGACTGACCGCCTGACCAAGCGAGCCCGCGGTGACCTCGTGTCCGGGGGAGTGCTCGGCTCCGATAAGCTCCAGGGTGCTTCCGTCTTGGTTGAAATGATCCAAGGCGTCGGGGCCGAGCCGTCCTACTTCAATCAATGTCGCATAGAGCACGAGCGCGTAATGAACGGGAGAAAAGATGAACCGATCCCAATGCGCGCCTCGCGGACCATTGTACTCCGCGCCGGTGAAGGCGTTCGGGTTTTCGCGACCCGGTACCCCGGCGAACGGGCGCGGGACTCGGGGACCGAGGCTTGGGCCCAGGTTCATAACTCTCATATATAGGGTCGCGAGAATCTCGGCCGATGAACAGGCTTGGCTCAAGTAGCCCCCGTTATTTCTTATGGTGTATTGTAAAACGCGCCGTCGTATCGCCGTCGCGACGCGCTCGCACTCTTTTTTCCACTCTTCTCGATTGTCTTTAACGGTTGCCGAGTCCACACGGGCCTCCACGCGATCTGCTTACGACTAACTTCAACGAGGTCTAAAGCGATCGTCAAGGCGAAAGAGAAGAGATGCCGGAGATTTTTTCATTTCGAAGAACGCACAGGCAAAGCGGAAGCGATCGATCTATTCAACGCGAATGGTATGCCGCAAAATCGCTATTCGGGCGCTTCACTCGCTTAAGTGATAAGCGTTCCTGGCTTTGTTCGGCCGGTTCGCCGGGCTAGTTTCGAGAATTTCGAACGTTAGAAATTGCTTAAGCCTGCGGTTGTCTCATTAAAAACAAGGCGGTATAACCGTTTGCCTTCTAGAAACAAGTGAAAGCATCGAAGCAAATCGGAGCACCCGTTCGACCGAAGTCGAGTTTCCGCCATCGCTAACGAGACCATTGCTAGACTGATAATTTCAGGACGAAATAAAGGAGAGGCAAGATGAAAAAAGGGTTTAGCGGGGTTTTATGGCTTTGGTTAGCTCTTTTTTTCGTCATCGCGCTTCCGAGTCGGTCCGAGGCCAGCTTGTTGAAGGTATGGGCCGAGGGCCGGGGAGATGTTTTTAGTGGTAGCAGTGACCTGTTCGCCGAGCTCGACTCTCCCTTTGGAGGCGGACTGGAGGTCGGAGTCGAGATCCTCGAAGTCTCTCTGTTCGGAGAATTGATCGCCATGGCGGGGGATTGGTGGCTCTACACCCTCAATCTCGGTGCCGATATGGATTTCGGCGGAGAGGAGGACTCGGTTCGATTTACCTTGGGGTTTTATACCGGGTTGATGTACTTCGAATTTCCCGATTTACCACCGGTAATAGATTTCGGTGTCTTGACCCCGGAGGAACAGAATGAGCTGGTAAATCGGACCGGGGTGTGCGCGAACTGGAGCGATCCGACTACGCCGTGCCCGGGTATTGAGCTCATTCACTCCGAGCTGAGCGCGCTCTCGAGTCAGGAAGCGCGTTTTTCGGGAGCGGCTTTGGGATGGAATATCATTCGTTTGAGGTTGGGGTTGGACTACCCGGTGGCTTCGTTTTTTTATCTCGGTATCGCCGCGCAAGTCGGCTATCATCTAATTATTACCGGCGAGCAAGTCACGGCGGAAGCGAAGAATCAACTCGTCGACAGGTACGCGAGCAAGTATTCACTAACCCCGGAGACGACCGAGAAATTGCGACAGGTTGTGAGCGCGGAACCGCTCGATACCGACGAGCTAGGCGGGTTTAATTACGGCATGCACATTTACGCGCGCTTAGAGTTCGGTCTACCTTAACGTGGTAAAAATCGTCGAGCGAAAGCGGTTTACGTCGAAGGAGTCTTCGCAGCGTTAAGGGCTGTTCACGCGACGACACCAACGCGGCCGCGACCCCGATTATTCGTCTCGCCGCGACCAAGGCGTGACAGACGTTTGGCCAACACCTGCTGAAATCTTTCGTATTGAAGCCGACCGCGCTCGATCGGATTAGTCATGATCGCGACCTTTGTTTTCGGGTCGCGGTAGATCACGTTAGCGCCGAACCGGCGATAGATATTCGTCGCGCTGGACCCGTCCAGGGTAACGCCGATAAAGACTGGATCAGCGTCACCCCAAGCCGCAGCGCGCGATTGACCTAATCGACTTAAATGCGCCATTAGCAGAAGAGAAAAAATAGTATTGCGATATGCATACGATACGGCCCACTCGCATAAATAAAGCGTTCGCGTTTTACCGCTTTCTCGCATATATTTTCTAGTAGCGGAAATCATCGGATGGTCAACCGAGCACCGGAATTGATCTCGTAGCTTTTCTGCGATTGAATCCGCGTCACCGAACCAACCCCAATTGAATCCCTGTAGCTTCCCATCCGAGCTGAGAAGAAAAGTGGCCACGACCTCTTTGTTGAATTCCTTTTTGATATTCGCCAGGATCCTTGACGGTGGATAGAAAAAAACCATCGGCGACCCGCAAATCGGACAGCGCTGCTCGTTCGGATTCGTTCCTTTTTTTTCCTCGAGTTGCATGAGATCGATTTGCTGCGCGATCGGAAGTTTGTGCACGTCGGCGATGCTTCTTTTTCCCGGACATCCCTTTTTGGAACATAACAAATACTCGTTCCACGGGGCATGTCCGTAAATCTCACGATAGAGACCCGCCAATTCTTTTAAGAACGTATTCGTCGCTTCAGTTTTGCAGGTTCGCTTGAACACATCCGATGCGAATAGGGTTCCGACGTAAATCTCTCTATGATCTTTATCGCGCGGTTCGATCGGGTGTAAGGCGACTGCTCCAGCGCGAATAATCGCTTTTTGTTTAAGTGCTTCCGGCAAGTCTTCTAAAGCGGTTTCGGTCACGAACCCGATCGAGTCCAAAACCGCCCCCCTCCTGTTATCGTCCCTGCAGCGCTGCTTTCGCGAATCCGAGAACATTAAAAGGATTATAACATCTTTGAATTCGCCGGGATAGCTACGTCAGCGACGAATTTCGTCCCAACGAAACAGTAGCTAGCGATCATCGAGACGAAACCGCTGGCCTTCGACGCGCTCTTTATAATTAATATCGTTTCGATGAAAAGATAGCATTGAATAATCATAGTCGCCCGCTAGCTGTGATCCCGAGGATTCGAACACTCCGGATCAATTAAGTCTTATTGTGGTGTTAGTATTTTGACGATCTCGTTACGCGTTTTTACCGTGAGAACCAAGCGCTTTGCCCTACGCTAGACGACCGATCCGATCCTTCACCTAGAGACTTCAATCGAGTTTTATGATTTGTGCCCTTGCGCTTTGTTCCTTACATCGCTTTTTACAACCGCGAGCCCTTGCAGCCCTCGAAAACAGATTCCATTCTCGGTAAATCCAGAAAAGAAACGTCAACAGTATGGCTATCGAGTCATTTCCGATACGCTCTTAAAGAGAGCAAACCATATCGTTACGGGCATAATATTTAACATATAGCATAATATTAATTGACAAGACGGTAAAAATATTTTATTACTAAAAGAAGTAAAGATATCTTTCGCGGATGATTTTTGGTTTTATTCTTCGTCATTTAAGAGGCGCGATATAGGTAATCGAGAGTTCTCTTAAGTTTGGCCTTACGAATGGTCCGCCATATCGTTCTATATATATAAAAATATTATTGTGAGGTGGTAACAGGAAGAGAATATTTTTAAGTTTTCCAGGGAGGTAAGCGATGGAAAACCGATCGGTATTTGTGATTGAGCTACTCTGTCCCGAACCAGTGGGAAGAGGTGACGAGGGAAACGAAAAGGTAGTCAAATTTTTGGCGAAATTAGCGGAAGTCCTTGATCAAAAGCCGGAACGTGGGCCCGTGTCGCATCTTTCAAAAAAGTACGGACTTGCCGGTTGGCTTCCTCTAACCCGGGGAGGAGCTATTCATCTGTACGCGTGGGATAATCGAAAACCGAGTTTGGTGAGTGTCGATGTGACCGGCTCGTTTCCCATATATAAAAAGCACGCGCTTAGATATGCAGGTCGATATTTCGGCGTTTCGGACGGTAATAACATCGTGTCTCGAAGTATTAGCCCTCCGCCGCCAACCTGGAAAGAACTTGCCCGGGACGTCTATCGACAACGGCTTACGCTATTGGCCGACGATTGTCAGCGGCCGCGATCTAAGAAAGTAGTCGAATTCCTTCCTGAGCTTGCAGAGGAAATAGATATGATTCCTCTTTATACGGTGCATACCAAAGAATGTCATGCGTGGATGCACTGGGAAACGTCGGGCTCGGTTCTATCTTGGCTAAACGGCTGCTTATCTTTGGATATCTATACTTGTAAGCCTTTCAGCGCCAAGCGAGCGATCTGTTTTACCACGCGTTATTTCCGAACAAGAAACCTGAAATCGTATTCTTATTAATAACCAATAGAACCGATTCGCGCTTGGTTTAGAAATTGTCCCGATGCGACGAGAACGCGATGATCTAAAGCGTATGGCTCGCCGAAAAAGAGCGATCCAAAGGCTCGCGGTTTTTTATTACAGACAGGATTGCATGAACTGCGTGAAAGAAGCTTCCGCGCGTGCTTATTTCGCGTCTAAGCTCGACTTTTTTCACTATTCTCGGGTAAATGAAGGTGTCTTTATAGTGTAATGTAGGTCTCTTCCTTACGGTTGCTCGATATCACGATTCGCGCTTCTTCTTTTCATTACTAGCCTCGAGTTCGGCGATTATTGATGTAAAAGCGTGCCCCTGCCCCTGCCCCTGCCCGTGCTTAAGTAACTCAAAAATGAGAAAAGTATTGACTTCAACACGATTGCACCACGTAAGGTTAGTTCTCCCGGTAAAAAAAACGGGCAGGGGCAGGGGCAGGTTGGGCTGCTTTCAGGTATCTTCATCTGCTCGCCACGACGTTTTGAAAAGATACCAACATTCGCGTTATCGGCCGGTGTCCGTTAGACAAAAGGCGTTAAGCGTTAAACGCGTTTAGACGTCGATCGGCAACAAGGTCGTGGTACGCGTTCAGGGGTTAAACAGGTCAGCGGCCAATTAGCTTGCAAAACCGAGCGCGCCCCCAGGGACGGCGAGGATGGTACTTGCTGTACGTGATGGTTGTCGGTGGAAACGTACAAAGCGAATCGGCCGCGAGTCCGCGAAGCTTTACGTTTCCAGCGGTAGTACGGGGGTCCGAAGGACCCGAGTACGCCGGCGCGAGGAAGCTGGGAATAGAATCGCCCCAGGGTCGGTGCCGGTTTTACGGGATGAATCGGCCGCCGTCGTAGAAAAACAGCGGTACCCCTCTGAACGGTTACAGGTCGTGTACATCTAACAAAATCGGCTAGACCCATAGCCCGGCTCCCAAGTCGGCAGCCTCCATCGCTCAAACGAAGGAGCGAATGAGAGGCGAATCCGAATTTTTCTGGATTCCGGGAACGTTGCGCGGTAAAATCGCTTTTTTTCGGGGACGGGCGAAGACCGATTAGGCAATACTCAAGGTGGATTGGCTCAAAGATATGTATTCATAAGCAATAGCGTAGCGAATCCGGCTGTAATTGGGCCCGGCTAAGGCTGGAGGCGTGATCGCGAAACCTATTCGAAAGGCGATGAGAGCTTATGCGCGTATTTCAGATCGAACGATTTGTTGATTGGTTTGTAGCGCCGAAAATTCGAGCCGGAGAAGAAGACGCTCTTCGTAGAGCTCGAATGGTTGTTTTTTCCGCCTTTTTGTTTATTGGCATTTCTTCATTTAATGCGGTGATTCACCTACGTGAAAAAGCATCGTTCGCGGCCGCGGTTCTTTTATTTGCGGTCGCGGCGCTATGTTTCGCGTTACTGCTTAGCGTCCGCAAATCAGGCCGCTATCGTCTGCTTTTTCATCTATACTCTTCGATTCTAGTAGCTCTTGTATCGACGCTTGGTTACATGGAAGGCGGCTTCCAAGCGGGTACTTATATGTGGACCCTCGCTATTATAACCATGGGCCCGCACCTTCTCGGCATCAAAGGCACGGCTTTTTGGGCCGTTATTGTCGCCTTGGTCTATGTTTTCTTTTACTTCTTTAACGCCAGCAGTTTTGCACCGCAACCGACCCTCACTTTAAGTCCGGCGGTGTTACAGCGTTTTGATTTTGTCGTCTTATCCTCTCTTTTATTTATTATGTTTCTTTGGTCTATCGGTTTTGAAGGACTATTAGCGCGTTCGATGAAAGAAAAAAGACTCGCCGAAGAGAAGCTGCGTCAGGCGCAGCGACTGGAAAGCGTCGGATTGCTCGCCGGGGGCATCGCCCACGATTTCAATAATCTATTAAGCGTGATACTTACATATACGAACCTGCTTTACGACGGGTTGGACGCCACCGATCCGCGGCGCGAGGAGGCGCTCCAAATACGCTTTGCGGGTGAACGCGCCGCGGATATCGTGAGGCAACTGCTACAGTTTAGCCGAAAAGAGATGGATCAACCCGAGCCGCTTGATCTCAACGACATTTTGTTCGATATCAAAGGGCTGCTGGAGCGTTCGCTCGGAGAGACCGTATCGCTATTTCTTTCTCTCAAGGAAGGTTTGTGGAAAGTCCTTATCGACCGAAGGCAAATCCAGCAAGTTTTACTCAACTTAACAGTCAACGCCCGCGACGCCATGCCGGAAGGCGGGAGACTCGATATTCAAACAGGAAACCAGGAGATCGAGAGGAAAGAGGCCAAAAAGCTCGGGATAAAGCCGGGGCAATACGTCCAGCTTTTGGTACGGGATGGAGGTATCGGGATGAACGATGAGATCAAGTCTCGCATTTTCGAGCCCTTCTTTACGACCAAATCACTCGGCAAGGGGACCGGGCTGGGATTATCGACAACCTACGGCATCATCAAACAGGCCCACGGAACCGTATCGGTTGACTCGAGTCCGGGAAGAGGAACGGTGTTTTACGTGCTATTGCCGGTTTATGAAGGACAAATCGCGACAATCAAACAAACAGAAAAGGAAACCGTTGAAAAGCGCGATAAGAAGTATAAAATCCTATTGGTCGAGGACGATGACGGCGTAAGAGAAGCGACGAGACGCATTCTAACCCGGGCGGGATTTCAGATGTTGTCGGTTCGCGATAGCGACGAAGCGCTGCGAATTTGTCGCTCCCATGTTGGACAAATCGACGTATTATTAACCGATGTGGTGATGCCTGGAATGCCCGGATCGAGACTCGCGGAACTCGTACCGATATACCAGCCCGGGATTGCGGTTGTATTGATGTCGGGATACGCGGACGATGAGATCGTTCGCTATGGTTTAGCACAGGGTCGTTTCACCTTCGTTCAAAAACCTTTTAATCAAAATGAACTCATCAATGCGATTCACCAAAGCGTTTCCAGGTCCGAACGAATGATCACGACGTCAACGAATCGGATTACAGCCAACACGATTCAATGCTGAGAGTCGATCTTAGGGCTCGCGCAAAAATAAATTTACATTTTTTCGCCCAGATTGGGATGGAGTGTCATATCACCGATTGAGCGAAAACGCGGGAATATTAGGGATATTTTGAGGATTTCGCGATTGAGGAAATGTGACAATCCGCCCAATATGGGATGAAAAAAGCGAAGTTATTTTTGCGCGAGCCCTTAGTCGGCAAATAGTATTCTCTAGAAAAGCATTCGCTCTTCGGTTGCACGAGCGAAAGCTCAGGTTTTCATCATCTCTTTCTGAAATTCCGGCAGCGTTTTTCCTTCCCGAATGCAGTACTCCCAGACTTTGTTCGACATCTCTCTGATTGCACTTGGATCGAGATCGACACGCGCTATAGCGTCGATGGTTGCCTGTTCGACCGTCCCGTTTCTTACTACCTCTGATCCCGCGCCGCGCACGGCTTTCAGCACGCGTTCGGTCTCGGGTTGGTAGATCGGGCTACTCAACAACTCGGACGCCGGTCGGTATATTTCACAGATAATATTAAAGCTGCGTTCAGCATCGGCTTGCGCGAGAGAGTGAAAATTAGCCGAAGCCGCGGCGAAGTGACTCACCTCGGGAAAACCGCATACGCCGAGGATAGCCACATAACGCCTTTTTCCGGGGCTATTTCTCAGCGGATGGGTCGTCGTACCATCTTCTTTTTCGATTAGAAAAGGTTCGAGCATCGGTAGCGTTCTTTCGATGAATTTCTTGGTGAGCGAATTAATACCGAAGTGATAAAGCGGAAAGGCAAATACCGAAAGATCGGCTTCAGCCTGTTTTTTTAGAATCTCCGGTACATCGTCTTGTGACACGCACACACCCGGTGTCTTGGTCCAGCAGGTAAAGCAACCAACGCAAGCTTTAATCTTTTGTTTTCTTAGATATATCGTTTCCGTTTCCGCGCCTTCGTCTCGACACCCTTGTAAAAACGCTTTTAGTACGATCTCTGTTTTGGATATCCGTTGTTTACGAGGGCTTCCTTGAATAGCTAACACCCTACGAATCGATCCCGGATCGGCTTTTGAATACCTTTTCTCAATAACAATTTTATCCATTTTTTACTCTCGTATATCAGGTAACCGTTCAGGGGGGTACTGCTGTTTGACCGCGACGGCGGCCAATTCATCCCGTAAAACCGGCTTTCGTCCTCGCGCCGGCTCG
>JAFGIB010000344.1 GCA_016929805.1 Deltaproteobacteria bacterium
CGAGCCGGCGCGAGGACGAAAGCCGGTTTTACGGGATGAATCGGCCGCCGTCGTAGTCAAACAGCAGTACCCCTCTGAACGGTTACTTCAGAACCAACGCCGGACGCCGAGATGGTTCATGTGAACGAGCTTTCCTTCGAAGCGTATCTGCAGGCTGTAGCCGGCGCGTACCAAGGTCTGCCGATCGATATGGTAGAGAAGCTGGGTCCCGACTTCGTGGTATCGGGTTTCCTCGATGCGAAAGCGATAGCGTTCTTCAGCGGGCACATCGCCGGGACACAACCCCTCCTGATAGCCGGCGGGGAGGTTGAGCCGTTCCAGCTCCATGCCGAAATCATATTGAACATAGACCTCGAAGGGTTGAGGGGCCCAGGTTGTTCGAATATGCACGCCGTGCATCACATCGGACTGGCCGCACTGAACCAGTAAGCCGCAGGTGTAGTGCGTGTCGACGTTAAAATTGAACGGGAGATTGACCCGAGCCATGGGGCGAAAACGGTGAAGCATGCCGGGCCATTTCATCGCGTCCAGGATGTAAACAAAGCCTCCCCCGTAGGTTTCGTTCAGTTGGTAGTCGGCGCCTAGCTGCAACCCCTCCCTGGGGATGACTTCGACAACTCCATGGCGTACCGAGCCCATTAATGTGAGCTCATTGGTGACGCGCCAATCGGTTCTCGCGGTTAACCGGTGGTTGTGCGCGGCAAAGCGATAGATGTATTCGTACAGCAGGGTCAGACTGTTCAAGGACCTAGGGAATAAAGTCGCGGTTATCGCCGTACCCCCTCCATATCTTCTATAACTCTCCTGTATCGGATAGACCTCGAAGTGACCCGCGATATCAGTGGTAAAGAGATGGGTTTCTCTGCGGAGCTCTCGGGCGGCTTTATGCGTCGGGTCAGCTTCCAGGGCTTGACCGGCCAATTGATACGCCTTGATCGTATCGCCCTGCTGTAGGGCGAGCTGGGCGCGACGATAATAGAGATCCGCGACCAGCGCGCGGTCCGCGTTGTCTTCCCGATTGAGGGTCTCGAGCCGATCCAAAGCCTTCGACGCCTCTTCCGTATTAGCGGACCAGAGACCGATATCCGCCTGTAGCTCCAGCGCTTCCCTTTTTCTAGGATTCGCGGCGAGTATTCTCAGAACACGATCCAACGCCTCTCGGTAAAGACCCCGGCGGGCATCGATCCGCGCCACCATGAGCTGCGCGTCCCAATTGTCCGGGAGGGTATCGGCAACTTCGAGCGCGATGCGACGCGCGCGCGCGACCGAACCCTCGTTCCAACGCTGCTGTGCTTGTAGAAGCCTTACTTGCGCCCATACCATCAGCGCTTCTTGATTTTTCGGTTGGTGGGCGTGCACCATGGAGATGCGCACCAGGGCGTGATCGGTCTTCCCGTCCCATAGATCGATACGAGATATGAGAATCTGCGCGTCCCAGCAATCCGGGTAGACCTCGACAACGTCAAAGGCCATCTCCCGCGCGCGATTGCGAGTCGCGCTGTTCCAAGATAATTGATAAGCCACAGCGACTTGTATCTGCGCCCAAAGACGCAGGGCGTCTTGGTTTTCAGGCGAGCGGCTGCGAACCGACAAGATGCGTTCGAGCGCGGGTTGATAGCGGCCGTCCCAGTAATCGAGTCGCGCGAGTAAAACCTGAGCGTCGATGTACCGCGGGTTGGCGTCCACGATCTGTTGGGCCAGGCTACGAGCCTGCTCGCGTTGGTTTAGCCAAGAAAGGCGGGCGGCTAATAGAAATTTAACATCGAGATTTTGCGGCTCAGCTTCGAGCCTGGCTTTTAGTTGATCGATCTCCGTTTGAAGAGAGGGATTGTCGGGCTCGCTTCGGTCTTCCTTCGTCCCTGCTTCTGCCACCGCCGGATCGACACCCGTTGAGACCGGCTCCGCCGGAGCGGCTGAAGCGTTCGACGTCGTCGGTTGCTTCGTTGCAAAATCCTGTGCCGTGTCGGGTTCTTGCGCGCTCGACGGCGCGCGGATCAAGAGCAGCACGGCCAGCGCGCCCGCCCACGCGCTCGCAACCGGATCGTTTGTTTCGTTACGAATCCTTCGAGCGTGTTTAGTAAGGTCCGACCGAGTATTTCGGAGCGCGACGGTCCAAGATGCAAGGAGCCGCGACGAAGGACCAGCAACGTTATTTCGAGGAGCGAGCGACGCCGCAGATTGGGCCGTTCCATTCGAAAGACGAGCGGAGGAACTTATTATACACGCTCTTAGCCATGGCCGAGGCATAACGGCCTAGGGCGCCGGAACCTTCGCGATTGACGAGCCGCAAAACTCATCGTCGACCAGCAGCTCGGCGATAATCGCGAAAAAGTCCCATCCCGGAATGGCGAGCACCTCATCGTGTATCGCTAGCGCGACCGCTCCGATAATTCGCGTTTGCTTTTCTTCTGTATGAAAGAGCAGCGCGGTTTGAAAAACGCTTCCTTCTTGTGATTTCCAGATCGTACAAAAACCAGTGCCGGTCTCCTCCTCGGAGGCCGTCGCGGTGATATCGGTCGTATTGCGTCCTTCAACCAGCACGTAGTATTTCAGCATATACTCCAAGTCGGTCGGCGGCATCTCGTCGCCGCGTTGAGCGACCATCTTCAAGTTCTCTCCGTTTACCGCGAACATGAAGCCCCCTGGCGCCTTGGTGAATTCGATGATCAAATCCAAGGCGCGCTGGGCGCGCTGGTCGTAGTCCGTGAGTCTTTCGAGCTCCGCCTCGATCCGCTGTCGGACATCCTTGGTGAGAGACGAGGTGCCCGCGAGCTCCTCGACGCCTTCCAAATCCGCGGTCAGCTCCAATCCGATTTCCTGAGCCTCGTGAATCAGCCGTTTGTGTTTTGTTACCAGCGCCGGATTTTCCGTGGCTCGATAGCATCGCGCGGTGCTGTTGGCGTATTGGATAAAGGTGCGGCTGTCGTGTTCGAATATCGCCAGTCGCGCGCGCGCTTCGACCATTACCGCGAGCGGCAACCCGCCGACGCCGTCCGCGATCGCCTGGTCGACCGTATCCATCAGCAGGCGTTTGGCCGAGGTGAAGTCGCCCAGCTTCGCTTGCGTCATCGCGAGCTCCGTTTTTAGGTGATACAGCGAATCCGAGCCCAATCCGTGCTGTTCGCACGCGTCGATCGCTTCCAGCGCGCAATCGCGCGCGCGCTCGAACTCACCCAGGCTGTTCAGCGTTTGGATGTAGGTAACAATCGCGTTGCGCCACGCCGATTGACGCCCGGGAGCCGCGAGCTCGAGCGCTTTTTCCAGCTCCTCTCGGGCCTGTTGAAACTCGCCCACTTGTTGGTGGTACGCGCCCTTCGTGGCGTGTAGATAGGGCGTCCAGCCGGGATATCGGGCCGCCAAAGAGGCGATCTTTTCAATCGTATGCCTGAGTCCCGTGAGGTCTCCCGACATGGCGTAAACCGCGGCGAAATGCCGTTGCGCGTGCGCCAGGTTAATGTCGATATCCGCGGCCGTGCCGTCCTCGACGGCGGCCAACTCCATGCGCGCGCGGCACTTTTCAGCCGCGTCGACGTTGCCGTTGTATAGGTATGTCAGCATACGAATCTGCCACGCTTCGGCGACCATCCAACTCATCTTTTCCTGCAAGCGATCCGCGCAACGAAGCCCGTGCTCCCCGCCGCGCGTGCTCTCGTGTATGCCTGATAGCTGCATCAATATCGCCTGGATTCGAACCCGGAGCGTTTCGGGCATTAACCCGATGATCTCCGGTTCTTCGAGCTTGGCGACCACGCCTTCTCTTCTTTTATTGGCGCATTGTAGCTTGCCTTGCAGCCGTTCGAGCGTGCCCTTGAGAACCTCATAGACAACCGAGACAACGGGATGAATTGGAAGCAACGCCGCGATTACTGCCGGAAGCGTCGCGGCTTTTTCAATATCGCAGGTAAAACCAACAATCCGGGACACCATGCTGGTACACGTCAAGAGCATACGAATCGCGTCGTAGGGATCTATCCCGCGTTCGTTTTCCGGCGTTGTCTGATGCCGGTTTTGCGCGATTCGAATTCCCTCTTCGATACGCTCCTTTAGGTCAAGGCTTGGATCGAGCTTTTCCGCGTCGACCAAGCCGGCATCGAGCCGCAGCCGTTCAATCAGCGGATCCGCGTGGTGTAAGAGTTGAACGTCTCGACCGTTCGCTATCAACAGCAACATAATACGCAAGCGAATCGCGTCACTCGGCGGGCGCTGATCGCGCTCGCATACCTGGAGAGCTAATTCGAGATCGCCCGCCATCCAGCTCGGCGCTTCCTTGATTTCGAGGCTTTCGGCGGAGAACTGGGTGAGATCGTTTCTGATGCTGTCAACGTACAGATCGGTTGCTCGGCTCTCGGACGAGGCGCACATCAGGTGATGCGCGGCCAAGTTCAGCAATGAGAGAGAGCGCTCGTCGATGAAAGCCTTCGCCACATCGCGTTCCTTTTGTTCGCATAGGAAATCGCCGATGCGCTGGTGAAAGCGCCGCCGCCGTTCATCCGGCATATTTCGCTCGATCGCATCGACCAGGGCTTGCTGCTTGATGCTGTAGTAATCGCCGTGCGCGGCGAGGATGTCCGCCGCGATCAGCTCGTCGACCGCCCGAAATACGCGGGTTTCCCCTTGACCGTCAAAGAGGTTCACGCATTGCGATAGGATCACGGGAGATTCTAAGAGGCAGAGTAATTCGGCAAGCTCGCGAGCCTCTTCGCTGAGCGACGCCAATCGAGTCTCGAAAGCTTCCTGTATGTCTTTCGGTAATGTCAAGCCGGCGAGCTCTGTCGGTAGTATCCACTCGCCGTCACTAAAGCGAATAATCCTCCGATCGACCAAATCTCTGGCTAACTCGACGCTCTGTAAGGGGTTTCCGCGAGCTGTCTTTTGTATCCAGTCCGTCAACAGGGTCAGGTTCGGCACTTTACCGAAAACCGATCTCAGAAGCGCCTCTGTTTCGGAGGTTTCCAGAGATCTCAATTGAATACGAACGCTCGCGTCCGTGGTCGCTCGCAGGGCGGCCGGAGCCACGACTTGTGTTTGGCGTTGAACCGCCGTAACGATGGCGATGCGACTCTGCTTCACCTCGCGGCATAAGGCCGATATCACGGCGGCGGACGGTTCATCGCAAAGATGAAAGTCGTCGATAGCGAAGATCAACGGCCGGCTTCGGCTGATCGTAAGAAACCACGTCTTGAGCAGGGAGTGAACGAGATTTCTTCGTTCGCGGGGATCGTCCGGCAGCGGCTGCGAGGCGCTACCGCCCAACAGCTCGGAGAGCTCCGGAAAGAGGTTTTGCAACTCCGGCGCGCGTCCGAGGACGGCAATCGCCGCTTGATCAGGCGCGGATCGCGCGATTTCGGCAACGATTTCTCTTATCACGCCGTAGTTGCCCAGCGAGGCCGCCGTCTTCATCGACGGATTGAGTGCGATCGCACCCATGATTTTGGCCTCTATGATCAAATGCTTGAGCAATCGCGTCCGACCCATCCCCGGCGCTGCTTCAAACATAATCGCCCCGCCGCTGCCGCGAACCGTTCGAATGACTAGTCTGCGCAACGCGGTGACCTCGCCGTCGCGGCCTACGAGCGCGGGATTGACCAAACAGGCCTGCAGCGATTCCGATTCCGCGATCCTATCCAACTGCGCAATCGCATTTAATCGACTAATGACTTCTGACGCGCTCGAGGGTCGCGCCATGACGTCCAGGCTGAGCAGTGATAGCACCAGCTTGTCGAGCGTTTTAGGAATTCCCGGTGCAAGCTCGGAAGGCGCTCTAGGCCGCGTGCGCCAAATGTCTTTAAGGTGCGCTATACGTCGAGCCGGGTAAGCATGACGGCCGGTGAGGACCCAATAGGCTAAAGCGCCCAAGGAAAATAGATCGGAGCGCTGGTCTAAAGGCTGCATGTGCAGCGCTTCCGGCGGGATGAACTGAGGTGTGCCGACCAGAGGATTGGAAACCCCCATGGTCGCTATGGCTCCGAAATCGATGAGCTTCGCCCTTCCGTCGCTGGTGCAGCGAACGTTGCGCGGCGTGACATCCCGGTGTAGCAAGCGTCTGGAATGAATCACGGCCAAGGACAGTGCCACGTCGCGCAGCAGAAAGCAGGCTTGACGCCAACCGATTCCCGTCGCCTCTCTGAGATCGTTGCCGTCCAATAACTCCATGGTGTAGTACAGGCCGGCCTCGCAAATACCGAAGTCAAAAACCTCGATGATCCTCGGATGATCGAGCTGTATCAATAGATGATATTCTCGTTGAAAAAGCGCGGCCTGATTCGGCCTGGTATCGGAAACTTCCTTCGGCAAAAGCTTGAGCGCGACCTGCTCGTTCGTTGAGCCATCGAGCGCGCGGTACACGCTGCCCATTCCGCCGCGACCCAGAATTTGTAAAATTCGGTATCGTCCCGCTATTACGCTATCTACTAGGGAAATATCAGCGTTGCTTCTTTCATATATCGCTTCATACATACTTAGTCGATTCTATTACTAATATAATATTTTTCTATGATTTCATCGAAATAACAACGATTTTGTTTTAGTTTGTGTAGGCGGATGGGCTGTAACGTCAAGTAGGCGGGACGCCTACGTCGAACACCTTTCGTGCGAGCGCGTACCCGCATCCGGGCGCACGGAGCAATCGCTACTTAAATAAAGAACGGCCTCGCCGCGTATGCCTTGAGCCCGGTTTTTTAGATCCGCGAAATTCGCTTTATCCGCGCGCGTTCTCTTGGCGATCGAGATCAATCGCGTATCGAGGAAGCGTTTCGTAAAAGCTTGCCCACCACCGGTACGTAGAATTGCCAATAGGCCGGACGGTTGCTGATGATATCTCGCCGGCGATTCACCGCCGCTTGCAGTAACGGTAACCCCGCCAGTTGATAGTGCCGGGGGGTCTCTTCTAGATTCGCGATATCGGCGGCGATATAGATACGAGTCGTTCGTTTGTCGCGCAAGCGCGTGACCAGGGGAAAGGTTAGAGGGACGCTCGCCTTCAGGTAGCTTTGCCTCCAATGTCTCTCGGCGGGTAAAGTGATTTCAGCGAGGATCTCGACACCCTTTTGAGGCTCCATAATCGCGAACCATCCGAAGTACGGCGGCGAGGCGTATGCGCCGGAGAGAATTGCTCGGCCCTCTTTCGTCATGCTCAGCGAAGGCGAGGTGGCTTCCAGAGTCTCGCCGTGCAGAACCACCAACCTTCCGTCGCTATGCACCAAAAAGAGCGCCGGGCCCTTGGGAAAGGCTCGGTTTGGATAGTTGGCGCGATACAGCTCGGGAAGCCAGCGTGGGGTGATGGTTTTGTCTCTGAGCTCGTCGACCATGCGCCCCGCCCATCCGGTCCAGCGCATTCCCACGAGCTTTTCCGCCAGCTTTCTCGCCGGGTCCCGGGCGGTACCGGTGAATACGTTGAATTCAAGGATCAGATTGCCTCCGGCCCCGACGAAATCCGACAATGCCTCGGCATCCTGAAGCGTCAGGCCGCCGAACAACAACTTGGGACGGATTTGCATCGCCAGCTTTTCTCCCGGGCTTTTAACCAGGTCGATGTCATATACGCCGTAGGTATCGCTGAGGTAAACCCACTGGTATCGCTTGAGCTCAATTTGACTGATACGTCGCGTGTCGCCCTGTTTACCTGGTTTATACCCGACGTAGTTCTTTTCGACGTCCCACTCCTCTCGCGCGCCCGGGGGGTAAATCCGCAGGTGGTTCAGCAACCAGAAAAGCCCGCGATGGTGGCTGTATGAATGGGTGGGCACGGTGTAGTCCACCACCAACAGATCGAGCTCGCGTATCGGCGCAAGTCTCCAAATTAGATGAGCTATCCAGAACGGCGATAGTAATATCGCGGCCGTCGCCAATGATACCAGCAGCGTTCTACGACTCACGATTGGGGTCCAAAGCCCTTTCGAACCATCGTGCCCCACTGTTTTGATCCGCGAAAAAAGCTGTAAAAGCCCTTAATTCTCCAGATCAGGGTTAGATGTCGATAACCGAGGTTTTCCAATAACGCGTAGATGCACAAACGAAAGATATCCCACCAGCGAGGGTAGGCGCTGAACGACAGCTCCTCGAGCAGGATCGCGGCGATGCTCAACATGATACCGAACAATACCGCGACGTTTAAGAATAGAATCATAAACGTCACGTCGGTCAGACCGAGCACGTAGGAAAACGCGACGAAAACGATTCCCGTCACCTCGATGATCGGTCCCAGCATTTCAAAGATGGCGAAGAACGGATAGGCCATGAGGCCGATGACGCCGTAGCGAAAATTGAGCGTCATCCGGCGATGTCTCAGAATCACGTCGATCAAACCCCGCTGCCAGCGGTCGCGCTGCCTTCCGAGCACCGCCAGATCCTCCGGCACCTCGGTGTAACAGGCGGCATCCCAAACGAAGACGATACGGTACGGCCGCTTCTTCTCTCTCAGGTAGCGATGCATGCGCACCACCAGCTCCATGTCTTCTCCCACCGTGTCGTGGGCGTAGCCGCCGACCTCGATCGCCGCGTGACGGCTGAAAAGCCCAAAAGCTCCCGAGATGATCAGCGTGCCGCCGAACAGATTCCAACCGATGCGGCCGAAGAGAAAGGCGCGCAAATATTCGATGACTTGAAACGCGGCCAAGGGGTTTTTCGGAAATCCGATCTGTTCGATATCACCCGATCGGATAATACATCCGTTGGCGATTCGAATCGTGCCGCCGCTGGCGACCGTCCGGACCGGATCTTCCATGAAGGGGATGGCGACTTTTAGCAGAGCGTTCGGCAGAATCAGGGTGTCCGCGTCGATGGCGCAGAAAAGCGGATAGCGGGCGATGTTGACGCCGCAATTGAGCGCGTCGGCTTTGCCCCCGTTGTTCTTGTCCACAAAGGTTAAACGCGGCTCGATCCGTGATTTATAGATGTTGCGAACTTCCTTGGTGTTGATTTGCCTTTGGAAGATCGAATGAATCGGGTACAGCTCAAAGGCTTTTTTCATCACCTCGACGGTTTTGTCTTTTGACCCGTCGTTGACCACCACCACCTCGAATTCGGGGTAACGCAGGGCCAGGAGCGATCGCACCGAGGCGACGATAGTCGCTTCCTCGTTATAAGCCGGAGCGACGATGGAGACCGGCGTGGTGAAATAGCGCTCCAGCGAGTGGTCGAGCTCGACGTCAATGCGACGGCGGTTGTGAATCAGAATGTCGATCAACGAGCAAAAAAGCAGAAATGAATAGGCGCTGTTAAGACAGAGGTAAAACAGCAAAAACAACCAGTCGACAACGGTAACGATGTTTTCCATTACGCTTTTTCCGCGTGCCCCGGTTTTTGCCCCGATGGTTGTAGGCGTTTGAGGATATCGCTGTGATCGGCCAAGGCTTGGTACGACGGATCACTGGTTAGGGTGCGAATCGCCATGTCTCGGGCAAAAGCGTCCTCGGCGTGTTGGGCGATATACTCGAGCTTTTCAATGCCCAACGGTCCGAGTTGAAACAGCGCGGCGCCGGCGTTGTACCTCACCCACCACGAGCGATCGCAGAGACAATTGCCGAGCTCGTCGCCGATCGTCAGATCTCCCAGCTTTCCGGACGCCAGCGCGGCCTGCGCTCGGACCGGCCACTGCTCGTCCGTGAGGCCGTTCTTCAGCTCGATGGGCGACAACGGTAGATGGAGAATAATAGCAGATTTAAACGCGGCGATGCGGATTTCCAGGTGGGGCGACATCAGCGCGGCGCGTATCTCCGGTCCTGATTCCAGGTCGCCGGTCAGCGCCAGCACCTCCAGAATCATGGCGATAAAGCGGCTGTCGCGCGGCTCGGTTATCTCCTTGCGTACAAGCTCTCTCAAGTAGGGTTGAACCGCGGGACCGAAGGCGATCAGGGTTTGCGCCAACTGGCGGCGCGACATCTGCTTTGATTCGGCCATGATGCGAACGATGGGTTCGATCGCGCTCGGGTCATCGATACTACCGAGAGAACGGGCCGCCGCTAGCTGCACGATATTATGGGAATCCGCCAGCCGTCTCAGCAACTCGCCGCTCACCTCCTCGCCGCCGGCGGCGCCGAGCAGCCTCACCCCCTCGAGCCTGCGCCACCAAAAAAACGACCGGTTCAGGCGCTTGCCGTGCTTTCTAAGGTTCAAGCATTCATACAGCACGCGGATGTCCGCCAGCGCGCTGCCCTTCAACATCAGCGCGTAGCGCTCGAGCTCCATGCAGATATTGTGACGAGGATATTTTTTCAGTGCCCGGAACGCTTCGTCGATGGAGCTCTCCTTGGATAAGAATTTCATCAACGGAGTAAAAAGCTCTTGAGAAATTCTCTTGTTTTTCTTCTGTCGGTATAGTTTTAGCGAGCGAATCAGAATAATGCCGGCGATCACGCTCGCCAGAAAGAGGATCTGCGCGAAGGTGATCTGCAAAACCAATCGGTATAGAGGCTCTTCCCAAAATCGGCTGTTCGGCATGCGGGCTCGTTAGGCTAGTTCGCCCATGTTCGGATGAGCGCATTGCGTATTCGCGCGATGATTTCCGGCACGCGAAACGGTTTGGCGACGAAATCGACCGCTCCTAACTGGAGCGCTTTGGACACCCTTTCTTCGCTCGGATGAACAGAAAGCATGATCACGGAGATGCGATTGCCGAAATCCGTCGTGACCCGTTCGAGGATGCGGAATCCATCTATCCCGGGCAAGAACGCCTCCAGCACGAGAACATCGGGCAGGCTGTCGGTTTCCCGGGCTTTTTCGAGAAAGTCCATGGTATCGGTTCCGTTTCGCGCGGCGTGAACCTCAAAGCCTTCACGCGCGCAAAAAAAGCGCAACAAGCTGACGATCGCCTCGTCGGTATCCGCTATGAGAATTCGCGGAGATAGCGCGGCTGCTTTTCGCTTCAAATCCGTGCGCAGCGAGCCGATCGCGGATTCAGTCGCGCCTTTCAATACATGTGATAAACGGGTCTCGACGTCGGCCAGCAGATCCTCCGGCTCGCAGCTTCCGTCCGATATCGTGGCCGCGACGGCGCACGGGTGATGCGCGTCAAAGGCGAGGCGAAAGCGGTTGATCACCGAGAGGATGGTCCGCATATCAATGCCCGGCAAAACCGCCGCCAGCGTGGCTTCATTATAGCGAGATAAAAGGTCGGATTGCCGGAAGATTTTATTTGCGGTATTCGCGAGATCCAAGAAGGCGAGCCGCGGCGAATCCGAGAGAGTTAAATGAATTAGTAGGACCGCGAGCTGTTGGCCGCTGCGTCGAACCCGGGATAAGTCACCGCGCAGCCTGTCCGCCATGGCTTCCTTGGTGTACAGTCCCGTGACCGGGTCGCGGCCGCCTAGCTGTCTCGCGAGCTCGACGCGCCTTAGCAGGTTGAGAACGCTGAGCGCGACGTTGGCCGCGGAAAAAGGCGTGCTCAGCCAGCCGTCGACACCGCTTCGGATCGCGCGCGTCAGCGTCGCCTCCGAGGTCTCCTTTAGCAATACCAGGATCGGCAGCGCTTGTAGCTGCTTGATGTTTCTCAATTGCGCCGCGAGATCGAGACCGTCGAAATGCATAAGCTCCTGTTGGATGATCAGGATGTCGGGCTGCGCCAGGTGTAACGCCGTGAGCGTGTGCGCGGGGTCAGCGTGAAATTCAACTTCGATGCGACTATGACTCAAGGCGAAGCGAAGTTGATTGGTGATCGAAAGGTCGTCGACGAGAGCGAGAACCCGTTGGCGCACATCGAGCTCGACGGGTTTCGGCAAGCACGCCTCGACTTGGCGGTTGTAGTTGTCGAATTCCTCGGAAATCGCCGTCTGAAGTCGCTCGCGTAGTTTCTTGAGCGCGACGGATGTCAATTCCTTCTCGCGATATTTCTCAAACGCTTCCTGCGCGACCTCGGAAAGCGTCGAAAACTCGTACGCGCCGGCTGATCCGGCGATGCGGCTGAGTAGGCTCTTCCAGCTTTCGATATAAGCGGAGTTATCTTCTTTGATCGGCACCGCTTTTTCGAACTCGTCCTTTAACCCGAATAAATAGTCCCCCTTGAGCCTGAAAAAGGCGTCGTCCGCGAGCGGATCGCTTCGATATCCCGCGCTCACCACGCCTCCGTCCTCGAGCAGGGCGACGAGCTCGTCCAGCCCTTGCGAACCGTGTAAAAAAACCACCCGATTAAAGCGTTCAATAGCCTTCTCGTATTGACTCTGCTCGACAAAATCTTCAAACCAGGCATAGACCAGACGCGCGTCGAGATCCGCGGCGTTGATTTGGGGCCAGGCGTTCACGTCGCCCAGCCCCACGAGATAGGTCGCCTCGCGCGGATCCTTCGCGGCCGCTTGTTGACAACGCGCCTTGAGCGTTTCGAGCAGGGGGAGAAAGCCCTCGGAGCAAGGCGTCGAGCCCGACAAAAAGAAAACGCGAGGGTGTCTGATCGTCATGGCATCTCTTTCGCGGGGAATCGACGGGGCGACGAGCGGTAGCGCGCTTTTGCCCGTTTTGCTTTTTGCTTTTATTTCAACCTGTTACCGTCTTTTGAGCCTAACGGATCGTAGCGCGATAAGGCAAGGATTTTACGGGCGATTCAAGCCATGCTGGTGGGAGATGGTGCGACGATCGGGGAGGCTGAATCGGCGTGACATTCGCTCGACGGGCGACGCGCTTGGTTTTACCGCGCCACCTGTAATATCTTAGTAAAGTACGCTTATGGCAGCAAAAGACGATAGCCGACCTTCAGATCGGGCTTCGGCCGAGGTATTGGTGGTGGACGATGATCCAGAGCTGGTTCAAATGCTGCAGGTCGCGCTGAAGCACGCGGGCTATCTGGTCCTCACCGCATCGGGGTACGCGGAGGCCGCTGATGCGATCAACCGATCGAAATACCCCCTGCCGGTCGTTGTCACCGACCTCGCGATGCGGGGGGGATCCGGGTTGGACGTGCTGGCCGCGGCCAAGCAGCGAGATCCGACCACGGAAGTCATTTTGGTCACCGCTCACGCGAGCTTGGAAAACGCGCTCGAGGCGATGCGCGCCGGTGCTTTCGATTTCGTCACCAAGCCTTTTTCTCCAAAAGAGTTGGTTTCCCTGTTGGAAAAGGCCTTGAGCAGGCGGGCGATGGAGCTCGAGAACAACCAGCTTCGAAAGCGGATCGTCTATCACGATGCGCAGGAGCTCGTCGGTCACAGCCCGGCGATGAGAGCGGTTTTGCGTCTTGTCGAACGGGTTAGCAAAACCAACGCCACCGTGCTGATCACCGGAGAAAGCGGCACGGGTAAGGAGGTCATCGCTCGGGCGATTCATCGTCGATCGAATAGGTCGGATAAGCCGATGTTAGTGGTCAATTGTGGGGCGCTTCCGCCCGAGCTTATGGAAAGCGAGCTTTTCGGCCATGAGAAAGGGGCATTCACGGGCGCGACCAACAAACATCTCGGCGTTTTTGGCGCCGCGGACGGCGGAACCGTGCTGCTGGACGAGGTGGGCGAGTTGCCGTTATCGGTGCAATCGAAACTGTTACGCGTGTTAAATAGCCGGCATGTGCGACCGATCGGCGCGGCGGCGGAAATTCCTGTCGACGTCCGCGTGTTCGCGGCGACAAATCGCGATATAGAGGCCGACGTGGCCAAAGGTAGATTTCGTCAGGACCTGTATTATCGTCTAAACGTCATGCGGATAGAAGTTCCAGCGCTTCGAGACCGGCGAGAGGATATTCCTCTATTTATCGAGCGGATGATCGCCAATATCTCGAAAGAGATAGGCAAAGACATCGTCGCGATGACGCCCGAAGCGATTCGCGTGTTGATGGGTTACGCCTTTCCAGGTAACGTGCGAGAGCTAAAAAACGTAATCGAACGGGCGGTGACCCTATCCGGCGCTCGTACCATAGGTGTAGGGGACCTTCCCTCGGAGATTTGTCCACCGGCGCCGGTTGCATTCAGCGGGCCGCTTTCGCTGCCCGACGAGGGCTGCCGATTAGATAACGTAATAGACAGCGTCGAGCGGCGACTGCTTGTCGACGCCCTAAAACGGACCGGGGGGCGACGAAAGCAAACCGCGAAACTTCTCGGTATAACCACCCGTTCATTGCGCTATCGTCTCGAAAAGCACGGGTTGGACGTTTACGAAAACAAGAAGACGAAGTAGCAACGTTAAGGTTTACCTTAACGTTGCAAAAAATCCGTCGGCGTAAAGCGCTTCGCTCGCGAAAAATAGCGCGAACTAAGGGCGTGCTCGCTTTTTTTAGA
>JAFGIB010000345.1 GCA_016929805.1 Deltaproteobacteria bacterium
CGAGCCGGCGCGAGGACGAAAGCCGGTTTTACGGGATGAATCGGCCGCCGTCGTAGTCAAACAGCAGTACCCCTCTGAACGGTTACTCGTTCACGAGCGCGTTGCCCGTCGCTCGCGTACGCGTCCAATTCCTGCGGACCAATTGGCCCATATCCGCGGTCCGGCTCGTTATGTACATCCAGCAACGTGCTAGCCGGCTCTGTCGGTACGCTCGATTTATCAGGCGAATTGGCCCTCCTATGATTCGCGGCGTGTACCTTTGACGAATTTCATCACGCGTAAGATCTTACCCGCGCTATTCGGATTTCAAAGCTCCCAACTATCCCTGATTTAGGATAATTCGCCAGAGATGAGCGCAAGACGGCGCTTTGATTGCGCCGCAGGTCTCGATCCGCCGGGATTGCCTTAAAGCCTGCAAGCTCTAAGCCGAAATCTGATATTATCCACAAGTGCTCCGAGCCAGAATAGAAAATCCACGGCGAATCGGGCCGAAACAAGAGCGCCGATTACTAAAATGAATAGATGAGCTTACCTTCCCGTGCTTCCATGATTTCGAAAAACGAAAAGCTCGCGATTGCGCTCGGGTCGATTGTACTAGCCTCGATCTACTGGAGTCCGGCTTTTTTTTCGCTCCAAAGCACCGGCTTTGGAGATTGGCAGTTCTTTCACCATATGTGGGAGGCGGGATATGTGGCGCTCGCTCGCTTCGGAGAATGGCCGCTTTGGGACCCCTTTCATTGCGGCGGCATCACGATTTTCGGCAATCCGGAGAGTCAACACCTCGCCCCCTTGTTTTTCTTGTCGTTTTTAGTGGGGCCGACGCTGGCGACGAAGATATTCGTCTGGGTGCACGCCGTGGCCGGAATATCCGGCATGTATCTTCTCGCGCGTAGAGCATACGACTTGAGTCGCAGTAGCTCCACGCTCGCATCGATCGCGTGGGCGATGTCGGGGTTCTTCTCTTGGCACGGGTCGGGTGGCCACATCACGTTTCAACCGTTTTACCTTACGCCTTGGATCATCATGGCGTGGAGAACGTCCGCTCGCGATCTGCGCTTTTCCGCCGCGGTCGCGGGGCTGCTTACTTGGGTTTTGCTCGAGGGAGGGGTCTACCCTTTTCCTTTCATTGTTTTACTGCTCGCCTTCGACGCGTTGGTTCGATTGACAAAGCCGGGTCAAAGAAACCGCATCGTCATCGCGGGATTCGTCTCCGCGCTTCTGACCGCTCTTATGGGCGCGGTCCGCTTGTTGCCGATTGTGGAAGAGCTACGGCGAAACCCGCGTCATACCGTGGCCGATGACAGCGCGACGATCTCTGAAATAATAGAAATGCTAACCGCGCGCTCGCACGCGTGGGAATACGGATACCATGAGTATGTTTGGCCTGAATACGGCGCTTTTGTCGGTTGGGGCGTGGTGGCGCTGGCGGCGTTGGGAATCGTGTCGGTGTGGAAAACGCGCTACCGACACTGGGTCATCGGGCTTGTTTTTTTTGGGTTTCTGGTCGCAGGATATCAGGGCGCGTATTCACCTTGGCCGCTCTTGCATCGCTTGCCGCCCTACGATTCGTTGCGGGTAAATTCTCGCTTTATGGTCTTTGTCACCTTCTATCTCGCGCTTCTTTCCGCGTTGGGCTTACGTAGGATGACGGATTGGCTCGATCGCCCCAATATGATTCGACTCAAGCAGACGGCGCCGTGGTTGATCGTGCTCGCCGTTACCATCGATATTTTCGCTGTTACCTTACCGATTAATAATCGCTGGAAACGAGATCCCATCGAGCAGGTGACGAAGCCGGCCGAGCGCTACTATATGACCGACGAGCACCCCTACGGCCGCTGGTATGCGAGCTTCCCTCGCATGGGGATCGGTACGGAGCGCTGTTATGAAGCGATGAATATCACGGTGGCAAGCGGATTGTGGAGCGGGGACCAACCGCAAGCCCGAATCGCCGGCACTAGCGGAATCGTACACGACTGGGGGCGAACCACGTCAACCGCTTGGGCCGAGGTTACGCTCAATGGAGACGGGCGCGTCATTTTCAACCAAAACCACGCTCCCGGGTGGCGTTCCTCTGTAGGTAGGGTGGTACAAGACAACGGGAGGATAGCTGTCGACGTTAGAAAAGGCCGGCATCGGATAGAACTCGACTACTTACCGCCGACCTTCAAGACATCCATCGCTACCAGCCTATTCGGTTTGTTAGCGGCCTTTTCTCTCCCGTTTTTACTGAGATCGAGAACAGCCAAGCGGTCGACTGCTAAGCAACGCGACTGATAGTCGGTTTTTCACGATGAAGATCTAGTAGCTTCTTGATAGCGTTGAGCAGAGACTTACCGGCTAAAGAAATCGATTCGACCAACCGCTTTTGTTCGACCGTCAGGTCGCTTTTTAGCAATCGCTGCGCCTGACCGATTACCTCGTCAACCGGCGCTTGCAGTTCATGCGACAAGGTCACGAGAATCTCCCCTTTTGCGCCGGTCGCGCGTTCGGCTTCTTGTTTCGCATCCTCCAGCGCGCGGTTCGCGTCTTGCAAAACATCGCGAGTAAACGACAGCTCGTGGTTGCGCGCTTGCATCATGTACTCAAGCTCCGTGCGCGTGAGTTTTACCTCGGCGGTCAGTTGTCTTTTACCGATCAGCGTTTTGGTGATCTGCATAATCGCGATCGGAGCAAACGGTTCCGCGACGATTAAAAAATTGTCGCAACGTTCTAGTCGCCCCAAGATGCGACCCCAGGGATGGTCATAGGTGTCTGTACAAACGACGACCTGAAGCTGCGGATCGACTCGCCAGAGCCGGTCGATCTCTTTGAAATTACCCCATCCGAGGTGCCTGCGCATATCGACAAAGACGATCGAATAGGGACGACCGGCTTCTACCGCCGCGATTACGCTGTCGTAGGCCTCCTCACTGCGTGTCAGCGATTCGATGTGGAATTGTCCCGCCAGCGCGGCGCTTTCCTGACATAAGCTAAAGAAGCTTTCTCCGAATAGTTCTCTTCGCAGCGACCGCTTGTCAGAACCGCCGGCTATCGCTCTTTGTTCCGCTGATAGGTTCGCCGCCGGTCCGATTCCAGCGTCCGCATCTATCACTAAGATGCGGATGGTATTAAAGAGCTTACTAGGTCGTGATTGATTATGGGTGACGAGCTTCATTTTTGTTGCTCGATGAGAGGATGATCGACGGATCTATCAGGTTAATGCTCGAGCCGCGATAATCTGTGAACTAGGCAAAATCGGGACGTTCAACCAAAGCGATGATTATTAAATTAACGTCGTAGCGACCTGTTGCTGAGGGGGATACGGCGACGAGCCGAGGCAAAACTACAACTAATTACCCTATAGAATACCACTAATGTAAAAAAAAGCCGAGCGGAGCGAGAAATCGCGCATAAAAAAAGGGCGCGCGCAATTTCTTTCGTGCGCCACGTTGCGGGCATAGCGGTCCACGTAGAAGGATTTCTTGCGACACGAGAGCTAGCTCGGCGTGGCCGTGTGATAAAGGTGCTGTCGAATAATCGTAAGCGATATAGTTGGGTTCCGTTATACTTAGACGGGTAAGCCATGCGACCTGTCGATCACGCCGCCTATCCGACGGAATTGGACGGCGAAGAAAAAAAAGCGAAAAAACGGGCCGAAAACCGCGATTTTGTCGGACGCGTACTCGACGACCGTTACCGTGTTATCGAAATGCTCGGCGAAGGCGGGATGGGCGCTGTGTTCGTGGCCGAGCATCTTAAACTTCATAAGAAGGTGGCGCTCAAGGTAATCCGTGCAGAACTGGCCGGCAACGGCGAGGTGGCGGTTCGTTTTGCTCGCGAAGCCATGGCTACAGCTCAGTTTGAACACCCACATGTCGCGAGCGCAATTGACTACGGCACCTTGCCGGAGGGCGGCGCTTACTTTGTCATGCAACTGGTGAGCGGTAAGAGTCTGGCACGGGTTTTAAAGGAGCAAAAACGCTTGCCGTGGGTTAGGGCGTGTGAGATCGCCGCGCAGGTCGCGGACGCTCTCTCCGCGGCGCAAGAGGCGGGAATCGTGCACCGCGACCTCAAGCCGGAAAACATTCTGATCGAGGACCGCAGCGACGGTAGTCAACTGGTACGAATTCTGGATTTCGGCATCGCCCACGTTCCGAAGACAGACGCGCCGGCGCCCGAAGGCGCGATGGTTAGCCGAGAGCTTACCAAGCTCGGCAGCGTTATGGGCACTCCCGGTTATATGGCTCCCGAGCAGGCGGTCGGCGAGCCGACCGATCACCGCACCGACCTTTACGCCCTCGGCGTGGTGCTCTGGGAGTCGATCGCGGGGCGTCCGTTGTGGGACGAGCGAGAGATCACCACGCTTTTTACTCGCCAGCTAGGCGAGGTCGCGCCGGCGCTGAAACCAGCAAGCGCTGACGCGACGATTCCCGACGCGCTCGATCGATTGGTCGGGTCGCTGCTCGAGCGTTCCCCTAAGGATCGACCTGAGCGCGCGCTTGCGGTTCGCGATCAATTAAGAGAGTTCGCGCGGCTTTCGCCTGGTCATTCGCCACCGCTTCAAGCGCTCATCAACTCGTTTTACTATCCGCTTTCTTCATTTCGCACCGTGCTATTCCGTTGGGCCTCGCGATGGCGACGCCAGAGCCCGGCGCGTAGACGGGCCCAGCTACTCGGCGCCGCGGCCGGCTTGATCGCGCTGCTTGTGGTCTTGTTTAGCGTTGGAGGAGAAGAAAACCATCAAATTGAACGCGCGGCGCCGCAGCCGACAACCCTGTTGGACAAAACGGTTCAAACCCTTGCCGACAGCGCCAAAACCGTTGCAAGAGTCGTGAAACCGCAAAAGCCTGACTTCCCGCTCGAGCTCAAAGAGGCGGTCGAGACGATGAGAACGGGCAAACGCGTACGCGATCGGCGTGCGGCCGCCAAGAAGGTTTTGGCTTATCGGCCCGCGTCCGCGCTCGCGAAATATATCAAGAATATCGCGACGCTAGAAGCGGCCAAAGGGTGCAGGGAACGCGCGGAGGCCATCGGTGTGCTTCAACAAGCGGGCGATAAGCGTACGCTTCCCTCGCTTCGCTACTTGAGCCGTATGCCGAAAACCGGCTGCGGGTTTTTAGGTCTCGAAGATTGTTACAGTTGTATTCGGACTGATCTGAGAGAGGCGATAGAATCAATAGAAGATCGCGTCGACCAATCAATTATAGGCCACGGGAAAAGCGAATGAAGAACCGCGGCTCCAGCGAAAAAGATCGCTCATACAGGCGAACTAAATCTTCATTCGGCGCGAGAAGATGAGTTGATCGGCGTTTTCGAAATACAGCTTTCTAAGCACGGTAGCAGGGAGATTAATCGCGTTGATCTTCCAGCGGCCCTGAATCGGGGTCGGATGATCGATCTGCCTGAGATCGGTCTCGAAGAAGCGAAAATGAGCGTGATAAAAAGCAACCGCGTCGTTCATCGTCGGCGGATATGGGGAAACCGAGCCGAGCTGCATTCCGTGAGGCGATATGGCGAGGTCCGTGCCGAAAAGTATTCGATCTTGAAACTCAATAAAGAAATTTCGGACTTTATCCAACGGGTGGCGCCCGATTTCCGGCAGCCGGGCCGAGGTATCGACATAGACATTGGCGTTCGCGCGAAGCAGCGAGGCGACATAGTCGATATCCTCGGGGTTGTTCGCGAGATGGATGAGTAAGAATGTCGTGCGAGGATGTCTGGCGATGACCCGGTCTCTCTCGCTGAGAAGTTGCTCGCGCTTCGGATAATCCTCTCCGTAAAAGCTCCAATCCGGCGCCAGGCTCAACTCATCATAGCGTTCGTTTTCCGGCGTGACCGGTTGGAAAAAAGCCTTCGGATCGCCCGTATGCATCGCGACTATCGCGTTCAGCCTCGCCGCACGCTCGAAAATCGGAATCAAACGAGGGTCGTCCACGTGGAGCAACTTGCCTATCGCGTCGCGAACGCCCAGACCTAATGATTTAAAGATCTTAACCCCTTTGGCGCCCAGCCTTACTTCCTGCTCTAAACGCTCGGCTTCGACCTCGCCCCAATCCGGCTCGTCTATGCCCTCCCAGTTGAGGTTCGCGAAAAACTCGAATCTTTTTCCCAGACGCTGCTTGATCCGCAGGGTCAATTCAAAAACGGTCGAGCCTAGATAGCCACCGTTTTTATTGCAAAATTTCTTAACCCCGACCTTGTCGAAAATCCATAACGCTTGTTCGATCGACTCTTCCAAGGGGGCTATCAAGGTGTGCGAATCGATGACCGGACCGCGCTCGGCCGGTGTTTTTTCCGGCAGCTTTTTCCGCGTGTCCGTAAGCGCTGATCGACGCGGTTGTCGGCGGTTTAAACGCGCGCGGTTACTATCTTTGGAACAAGCAAAAGCTAAGCACGATACGAAGCAGATCACCGCCGTTGCTTTTGTCCATGGGCCAACCAAAGGCTCGGCTTTCGAAATCGCGGTCATCGGTCGAACAGCGCCGAAGGTTTTGCTTCTCGGCTTACCGGCGCTTATACCCGGACCATCTTATAGTAATTCGGATCGAATCCGTCGGGAAAAATCGTAGTCCGGTCGTAGCGAGCTCCCGCGGCATTAACCCAAGAAAGATCAGCTCCGCTAAGGTTGGTTCCGATTAGGCTGGCTTCCGTAAGCTTAGCCCAGGAGAGGTCGACTCGGGAAAGGTTCGCCGTGGAGAGATCGGCCCCGCGTAAATTCGCCTCCCAGAGCTTAGCCGTCACCAGGTCGGCGCCCGAGAGGTTGGCCTCCGACAACTTCGCCCACGAAAGGTCGGCCTCCGCGAGCTTAGCCGCGGAGAGGTTAGCATTCGCCAGGTTGGCTTCGGATAAAATCGCATTGGTAAGATTGCTCCAGCGCAAATCCGCTCCGCGCAGATTGACTCCCGACAGGTCAGCTCCTCGAAGATCAGCGCCGCAAAGGTCAGCTTCTTGAAGGTCGGCTGAACGAAGATTGACGTTGCGAAAATCAACTTCCCCTTTCCTGTACCTTTCCAATAGCTTCGTCGCCGATGTCTGTTTGTGTTCTATCATCATTTGTCGCTAGCCCCCCAATATATCTGATTATTCAGTATTATCCGTTTATACAAAAACTACCGTTTTTCGAACCGCCAATTTTTAGGTATGTCGCTTAAAGCTTAAGCGACAAGGCCTCCCATTAGAAAAAAGAGAGATGGGTCCAAATACCAAAATGGTACTATAACAAAAACTGGAGAAACTCAAAGCAAAACCTCCCTAAATAGGGATAAAAAGTCTTGAATGGTGGCGCGGTTTCCGCCGGTCTATTAAAATCTTATGCTCGTTTTTTCCAAAACGGGGCGTTCGGCTTTTGGCGCAGGGCCGGGTAGCGATGATGCCTGAATCGATTTTACTGCCGGATATCGGCGATACCGTCGCCGGTAAATACGAAGTCGAACGGCTTCTCGGTCGCGGCGGGATGGGCTGTGTCTACGCCGCTAGACATAGTGAGACCCAAAGGCTTTTTGCGCTCAAATTACTCTCGGGCTCGCTCTCGGAAGATAGCGAGGCGAAAGAGCGCTTTGTCCGAGAGGCGAAATTGGCCGGTGCGATCGATCATCCTGCGGTCGTTCGAATTTACGATATCGGCCATCACGGCGCGTCGCTCTATATGGTTATGGACCTTTTGCGAGGCGAGTCGCTCAGCGAGCGACTGAAGCGCGGTCCGCTTCCCCCGGCCGAGGCGATTCGCGTCATGAAAGGCATACTCGCGGGCGTGGGCGCGGCCCATAAAAAAGGTATCGTGCATCGCGATCTTAAACCTGATAATATCTTTCTGTGTAAGCCCTCCAAACAAGGTCCCGTGGAACCGCGCATTTTGGATTTTGGGGTTTCCAAGGCGCTGTTCGGCAATAGCGCGTGCGTCAATGGTCTCACCAAAACAGGAGAGATTCTCGGTACGCCCTTATACATGTCCCCCGAGCAGGTACACGGGGCGAAAAACATAGACGAGCGAACGGATATTTACGCTTTGGGAGTTATCCTGTATCAAATGTTATCCGGTAAGCTGCCTTTCCGAGCCGATAACTTTCCCGGTTTGATTCTCGAGATAATCTCGGGTCAGGCCAAACCGCTTTCTCACGCGGCGCCGGGGATCACGGCTGAATTGAACGACGTCGTCATGCGCGCGATGTCGGTGTCACAGAACGAGCGGTTCGCGAACGTGGAGAGCCTGGATCAGGCGATTACCCCATTTATTCGCGATGAGGAACCCGCGGAAACGGACTTTTCGCAAACGCCCGCCCGTTCTGAGGTCGCTATTGTTGATACTCCGACCCCTTTTAAGACGGAGATCGAACGGACGGCTCGAACGCCGGGCTTTTTCGCCAAACGATCGTTTTTAGCGATTTCCGTCTTTGTCGCGGTCGCGGTTTTAGTCGGTAGCGCGGCGATTTTCCTTCGAATTAACTGGAAGGGCGGATTTTCGCCTTCTCGGGTCACTCATATCGCTCAACCGCCGCCGCCTGGAACAATCCGCGGAAGAGTTCAGGCGGACCCGCTTCCGGTCGTAGAGAAGCCAACGCGAAAAGAAGAGTCGATAATGGGGCGAGAGAGCGTAGATAAACTTCCCAGCGGGATGACGGCGCCGCAGGCTGAACGGCGTTTTTTTAGCAATAGCGACCGAACCAAAAGCGGAAAAACGACCGACGAAACAGCGAAAAACCCGCCACGACCGGCGGAGTCAAAACAGCGGCACCGACGCGAATCCGCTCCGGTTGAAGAGGAGCGCGAACCGAAAGCTTTGCGCAAGCCGACGACTTACGAAATCGAGGACGATAAGATTATCGATCCCTTTGAGCAGTCGCCCTGAACGGTGGCGATTGAGTGGTCCGGCAGCCGAGTTGTGGTAGCCAATCGCGCCTTTTGCTGCTATTTATCGCGCCATTATGTCAGCGGTTAGGATCTCTTTAGAAGACGTACGCCACGTGGCGAAACTGGCTCGTCTCAGCCTCGACGAGCAAGAGATCGAGACCATGCGAAAGCAACTCGACTCGATATTGGACTATATGGCGTCGCTCGAACAGTTGGATCTCGCGGCTGTAGAGCCGACTTTTTATTCGGTCGCCATGCAAGCGCCGTTGAGGACGGACGTTATCCAACCGTCCCTGAGGCGCGATGAGGCATTGCGAGCTGCCCCGATGGAAAAGGCCGGCGCCTTTGCAGTACCTAAAGTGATGGATGGTGAGGGATGACGGAAGGTCGGTTACATACGCGCACGCTGGTTGCGCTTAGCTCGCTCGTCGCCTCGGGAGAGATTTCGTCAATAGAGCTCACCAGACTTTTTCTCGACCGCATCGGGCGTTTCAACGGCCGGCTTAACGCTTTTCTCACCGTGGACCCGGAGTACGCCTTGGCGCAGGCGGCCGCTATCGACCGCTCGAAGCAAAAGCGAGAAGCGCTGGGACCGCTGTCGGGAGTTCCAATCGCCGTAAAAGACAATATCTGTACCCGCGGTATTCGCACGACTTGCGCATCTAGAATTCTCGAAAATTATATACCGCCTTATGACGCCCACGTCGTACAGCGGCTGCGTAAAGCCGGCGCGGTGATCGTGGGTAAGCTCAATATGGACGAGTTCGCCATGGGGTCGTCCAACGAGAACTCGGCATTCGGCCCTGTGCGCAACCCCTGGAGCCTGGAGCGTACACCGGGGGGTTCTTCAGGCGGGCCGGCAGCCGCGACCGCTTCCTCTTTAGTCGCCGCGGCGCTCGGCAGCGACACGGGGGGCTCGGTGCGTCAACCCGCCTCGTTTTGCGGTATAACCGCCCTTAAGCCTACCTACGGCCGCGTTTCGCGCTACGGGCTGGTCGCTTTCGCCTCGTCGTTGGACCAAATAGCACCGATTACCCGGGATATCCGCGACGCGGCGAGGCTACTCGGCGTGATCGCGGGTCACGATTCGCGCGACGCCACGAGCTATCCGGGTGAGGTAGAGAACTACGAGGTCGAATGCGGAAAAGCGATTAAAGGCATGCGTGTCGGCGTTGTACGGGACGCGTTCGAAAAGGGATGCGACGAGGATGTGGCCTCGGCAATCGATAAGGCCCTAGAGACCTTTAAGCAGCTTGGGTGCGAGCTAGTGGAAGTGTCGCTTCCGCATATCTCGTATGGGGTGTCGGTCTATTACATCGTGGCCCCGGCCGAGGCCTCCTCGAACCTCGCGCGCTTTGACAGCGTGCGCTACGGACTGCGAGTGCTTGGAGAGGACCTTTTCGATACCTATGCAAAGACGCGCGCTCAGGGATTCGGCGCGGAGGTGAAGCGAAGGATTATGCTTGGAACCTATGCGCTTTCAGCCGGCTACTACGACGCGTTTTATCTCCGAGCGCAGAAGGTTCGCACGCTCATCTGGAATGACTATGCCGAAGCCTTTAAACGCTGCGATGTTTTGCTGACTCCCACGGCGCCCACGCCCGCGTTTAAGCTCGGCGAAAAGACAGGAGATCCCTTGGCGATGTATCTACAGGACATCTTCACCCTGCCCCCGAGCCTCGCGGGCATTCCGGCGGTAAGCGCGCCGTGCGGTTTTTCCTCCAGCGGATTGCCGATTGGAATGCAGTTGTGCGCGCCCGCGTTCCACGAGGGTCGTTTAGTGCGGATCACGCACGCCTTTGAGCAGAGCACGGATTTTATCAACCGTCGGCCCGCCGCCTTCGAGCTCGATTGAGGTTGACGCGTATGGCACGCACCTATGAACCGGTTATCGGATTGGAAGTACACGCCCAATTACTCACGCGGTCCAAAATGTTCTGTGGCTGCTCGACCGAGTTTGGCGCGCCGCCCAACACCCACGTCTGCCCTGTTTGTCTCGGACTACCGGGCGCCTTGCCGGTGCCGAATGGAGGCGCTGTCGAAATGGCGATTCGCGCTGCGCTGGCCTTGGGATGCACGGTTCGCAATCGAAGCCGTTTTGCGCGCAAGAACTACTTTTATCCGGACCTCGCCAAGAACTATCAAATCTCCCAGTACGAGCTGCCTTTGAACGAGCACGGAAGGCTCGAGATAGAGGTCGACGGCGTCAAGCGACGAGTCGGTATCGTACGCATACATTTAGAGGAAGACGCGGCGAAAAATCTCCACCCCGTGGGAGCGGGAGGCGATACGCTGGTGGATTTCAACCGAGGGGGAACGCCCTTGATGGAGATCGTAAGCGACCCGGATATGCGCAGCGCGGCGGAAGCCGAGGAGTATCTGAGAAAGCTTAGAGAGATTTTAATGTTCGCGGGCGTAAACGACGGGAATCTGGAAGAGGGCTCTTTTCGCTGCGACGCGAACGTGTCGCTGCGCCCCACGGGTCAAAAACAGTTGGGCACGCGCGTTGAGCTCAAGAACATCAACTCTTTCCGCTTTGTCCGTAAGGCTATCGAATACGAAGTCATGCGACAACAAAGCGTGCTCGACAGCGGCGGGATCGTCGAGCAGGAGACGCGCGCCTGGAATGTCGAGCAATCGAGGTCGTTCACCATGCGCAGCAAAGAAGAGGCGATGGACTATCGCTACTTTCCCGATCCCGATCTACCGGAGCTGGTGGTTTCCGACGAGATGATCGCGCGCGCTCGAGCGCAGTTAGCGGAGCTGCCGGCGGAAAAACGCGCCCGCTATAGATCGGCGCTCGGCTTAACCGAATACGATGCCTCGGTGCTCACCAGCCATCCGGCGATTTCGAGCTATTTTGAGTCGTGTACCAATGAGCTCCTCAAGGCGTGCGAAAAGCCGTTGAGCCCGCAGCAAGCGGGAAAGCGCTGCGCCAATTTTATCCAGTCGGAGGTCATGCGTTACCTCAAGACCGAAGGGCTCGGTTTGCAGGTGCCGGTTACGGCCTCGAGGCTTGCCGAGCTCATCGCTATAGTCGAGATCGGCGCCATCAGCGGCAAGATGGCAAAGGAAGTCTTCGCGCAGATGGCCGCAACGGGTAAGGCGGCGAAAAAAGTCGTCGAGCAAAAGGGATTGTCTCAGATCAGCGACGCCTCGGTGATCGACGGCGAGGTCGAAAGACTGATACAAGCCCATCCTGAGCAGGTGGAGCAATACCGCTCGGGCAATAAGAAAGTGTTGGGGTTTTTTGTCGGTCAGGTGATGAAGGCGACTAAAGGCTCGGCCAATCCGAAAATGGTCAACGAGGCCCTGCGCAAATATCTGGAGGGCTAGATGCAGATGCTTGAGTTATCGCACGCGCCGCTGAGCGAGGCGAGCTATTCGGCGGTCGAATTTGAGCCTGAGACCGGCGAGGTGGTGATGCTGGACCAGCGGCTTTTACCGACGCGCGTGGTTTATAACCGCTATAAAAAGCCGGACGAGGTGGCGGTGGCGATTCGGGATTTGGTGGTGCGCGGCGCGCCCGCGATAGGTATTTCCGCGGCTTATGCGTTGGTCTTGCAGGCATGGATCGAAAAGGGAGATCAGCGGGCTTTTTTGCTCGCCAACGGCGTGGCCGCGAGAATTCTAGGCGCCGCGCGGCCGACCGCGGTGAACCTAGGCTGGGCGATCGCACGCATGTCGAAACAAGCCGCGTCGGTCGCCGGTTTTTCGCCTCCGGAACGTTTTGAGGCCATGTTGCGAGAAGCCGAGGCCATCCATCGAGAGGATGTACAGGCCTGTAAAGCCATGGGCAGGCTTGGGGCCGAGCACGTGCCTCAGGACGCGACGATAGTAACGCACTGCAACGCGGGAGCTCTGGCGACCGGCGGCTACGGGACCGCGCTCGGAGTTATTCGAGCCGCCACAGAGGCGGGCAAGAAGATCAAGGTGCTGGCTGACGAAACGCGGCCTTATCTACAAGGGGCGCGGCTGACAGCTTGGGAGCTTTATCAAGACAATATCGATGTGGAGGTCATCACCGACAACATGGCGGCCTACTTTTTTCAGAAGGGCGAAATCGATTTTTGTGTGGTCGGCAGCGACCGTATCGCGGCGAACGGGGACGTGGCGAACAAAATCGGCACCTACAACCTGGCGGTGCTCGCCAAGGAGCATCACGTCCCATTCACCGTGGCGGCTCCATTCAGCACCGTAGACTTGAGCACCCCGAACGGGGCGATGATACCGATCGAGCAACGCCCCCGAGACGAGGTGGCAAAAATCGGCACAACGGTTTTGGTCGCCGACGGTATCGGATGCCGCCATCCGGCTTTTGACGTCACGCCGGCGCGACTGGTCACGGCCATCTACACCGAGCGAGGCATGATTCAGCCGTGTAAAGGGGAGACGCCGGCCATGCTTAGGCCTCAATAGCGCATAGGGAGTCGTAAAATGCCAAAACTGGAGCACATCGCGGTTTCCGCTAACACCGAGCGAGATAGCGACAGGTTTTTCGTCGAGTTGCTCGGTTTAGATAAGACCCGCGCTTTTTCGATTACAGCGGAGTCGGCGCAGAAATTTTTCGGTGTCGAGCGCGAGCTGCGAATCGTTCGATATACCAACGGACGGCTCGATGTCGAGGTTATCGTTACGCAAGACGATAGTCGCGCGAAAGACCTCTTCACCCACGCTTGTCTTGTGGTGGAAGATCGAGATACTTTAGAGCGCCGTGCCCGGTCGCTGGGGTTACGGGTCATTCACGTTCCCAAAACGGGCAGCGACACCTATTATTTATTTATCAAGGATTTCTTCGGAAACCTTTACGAGATCAAATAGGTGCGCAAGCAAACCGGTTCTGTTTGGGAAGCTTCGGCGGGTAAACCCTAAGGACTCGTGTCAAAATAAGTGTTGCGTTTGGCGCCCGGATTTAGGTCAGATTTGCCTCGATCCGATTTCAAGAAACCGGAGGAATAGCAGCGCTATTTCGAGGATTTCGCGGAATCGAATCGAG
>JAFGIB010000346.1 GCA_016929805.1 Deltaproteobacteria bacterium
AACCGGCTTTCGTCCTCGCGCCGGCTCGTCAGGTACAGCAAGTACCATCCTCGCCGGCCCTGCGGGCGCGCTCGGTTTTACGGGCGATTTGGCTGCCGACTTGTTTGCCCCCCCTGAACGCTTACTAAAAAACTTGCCCCCGCCCTGCCCCTGCCCAAGTAACCTAAAAATGAGAAAGGTATTGATTTCAGCGTGACTGCACCACGTAAGGAGAGTTCTCCCGGGAGAAAAACGGGCATGGGCACGGGCGAGTTGATCTCCCTTCAGGTATCTTCATCTGCTCGCCACGGCTTTTTGAGAAGGTACTATCTTACCTCGCTATCCCCGCGAATTCAAAGATGTTTCAAGCCGTTCAAGGCTCGAGAACCTGTCCGAATCTGGTTAAGAAAGAGGGCTATCGGCCCGGCCTGGGGGCCGCTTGCTTTGAACCGGGTCTCGGACCTGCGGGAAAACCGGGCCGTATACCGCTTCCCGGAGGACCGGCGTCCATCTTAATAGCGTCCATTAATTCGGGGTGCGATTCCGGTTTGTATTTTTCTTTAAGCTGCGCGACAAAATCATCCATGTGTTTTTTGCGCTGTTCGCGCCAGAGCTGCTTGCGAATCTGCTGTTCGGCGTCTTTTAGGCTGCGCGAATCGGCTTCGCGTTTCCCCGAGAGCCTAATAATCGCAAAACCGCCTTTGACCTTAATCGGTCTCGGCGTCACGTCCCCCTCGTCTTTCAACGCAAAGGCCGCCTTGACTATAGCCGGATCAACGGTTGTCTGACCCGCGTCACTGGAAACCCCCTTTTTATCGAAGTAGCGCAGGTCGCCGCCACGCAACTTTGTTTGCTCGTCGACGCTGTGCTTGCGCGCGAGATCGCGAAACGCCCTTAGATCCGCTGTCTTAGCCTCCGGTAAAAGTTTCATCGCGTCCTCGCGAGTGCTCAATAAAATGTAGTTTACCCGACACTTCGCCGGACGAACGAACTGTTCGATGTTGTCGTCGTAATATTTTTTTACCTCCTGCGCGGCAATCGACTCTTCGGAAATCTTGTCGTCAAACTCTTCTTTGAGGAGAGTCTGCACCGCGTGCTGCTTGACCGCGTGAGCAACCTCTATTTTCTTGTCAAAGCCGCGTCTTTCCGCCTCTCCCGCCAACAACTCATTTCGAATCATCTCGTCCAACAGCGGTTCGAGCTGTTTCGCGTTGAGATAACGCTGGCGCATAAATGGGTTTTTCTGATTAATCGCGTCTTCCACCTCGCCCACGGTAATTCGCCCGCCGCTGAAGGTAGCGACGACCTGCGCTCTGCGCTTCTCGTCGTCAGCGGACTTGGTCGCGGACGACTCCTTGTTGGTTTTCGGTTGAGCTGAGGCAGCGGCCACCGAGATAGCAGCAACGGCCGCTACTACGAGTAAATAAGCGAGTTTGTTTTTCATACCGAGCCTTCTTTTGGTCAAATACCTAGGGTTATGGGTTGGCAAAAATCAGCGCGTACTATAGCACATTGAAAGCTGTTAGAAATAACGTCAGCGTTCAGGGGTCAAATAAGTCGGCGGCCAATTCGCCCGTAAAACCGAGCGCGCCCGCGGTAAAAACCGCAGTAATAGCAGCGCGATTCGGACAAAGGACGACGCCGCAGATGGTGTCGCGCTGTCCGAAAGAGGAGAGCGGTTCTAACGGCTGCTGGGCTCATAGTGCCTCGACGCCGATCTCGGCCGCGAGACCGAAGCAGAATTGCACGATACCGTAAGCGACTTGAAGCTTAAGGGCGACCATCGGATCGGGCTCAAACCGCAACGCGAGCTGGGGAATCGCCGGAAGGGCGAATACCGGCGGGATGCTGTCCTCGACGACGCCGTAGTGCTCTCCTTCCTCGTTAACTCCGACAGCAGGATAGGCGCAATAAGCGGCGTTAGGCGCACCCGGAGGTTGAGGTCCTTCGCACGCCGCCCAACCTGTGTCCGAACCGGGATCCGGATAGGCTTCCGTGCGCTTGATCTCGCCCGTGACGATTCCGAAATCGAGGCCGAAGCCGTATTCAAACGCGAACATCTCGCCGAAGCGGGTGGACCAAAACATGGTTCCGCTAAGATAGACCATACCAAGGCTGCTCTCGATAAACTCGGTGTCGGTTTCCGGGTCGCCTTTATCGCGATAAGGGCCGTCCGCCGAGTAGTCCAAATAGCCGATGCCGAAGGTGACCCCGAAACCCGACTCGCTGTTGCTACGCCAGGAGCCGGTGACGGTAAAGCCGGGACCTACTACCGCCGGAGCCTCCTCTAAAAAAAGTTCGGGAAAGACCGGCGGAATCCAGTTGAGCCGTCCCTGTAGCCCCACGAACCATGCGAGAGGCTTGTTCGCGTCCGGCTCCTTTTCCGCAGTGCCACTTAAGTCGACCTCCGATTGACCTTCTAAAGTAGCCTCGGCCGTGGGCTCGCCGCCGTTAACAGACGGAAGCTGCTCATCTTTTTGAGCGAAAGCGCTCGAAACCAAGAGCGTTGTAACGATTATCAAGGCGAAAATCAGCTGCCGCATGCTACCTCCTTCGTTCATCGAGAGTTTACCTTAACGTTGCAAAAACTCCCTCGGCTTAAACCGCTTTGCTTGCGAAAAAGGCGCGAACTAAGCGCGTGCTCGCTTTTTCTGAACCTCACTTCGGATGCACTCAGCTCGGGTGGAAAAAATCCGCGTGCCCTTATTTCATCGCTTTTTTCCCGTTTCCGCTCGACGTTTTTTGCTACGTTAAGGGTTATCAATACCTCGCTCGTCCGCGACTGTAAAGCACCAAAGCAGGCGCCCTCCGGTTACACGTCCGCGGGCGATTGCCCGCTTTTGAAAAACGGCACCGAGCCGCTCTACGCGGGCGGTCCGCTTCGCGCTACGGTCAAGCCTAAGGTCCACCCTGAGGTCAACCTATTCGCGGGCGTTGGTCTGCTCGTGCCTGGTATCCGTTTCCGGGAAAAATTGCGCGATATCGCGCCAGGTGATCAAAACCAGCAAGCCTAAGAAAAACAAGAGGCCCGCGGTGTGGATTACAGCCTCTATCCTTTCGTTGGCGCGCTTTCTGGTAACGGCCTCAAACCCGAGAAAGACCAACCTGCCCCCGTCCAGAGCGGGCAGCGGCAAGAGATTAAACATCCCGAGGGCGATGGAGATCCAAATCATAACTTGAACAAAATCAGCCAGCCCTTTTTCCGCGTGGGCCTTGGCTATCTTAGCAATTCCGACCGGCCCGGCGATCCCCTCGGTGCTGCGCTCTTTGATCAAGGTGGCGATCCCGATCAGATTGGCCACCGACATATTGAAAGGCAACATCACGGCCTTGGTCACGGCGTCTCCGACCTGCAGCCTGCGATAGATCACGGTATATTTCGGCGATACCCCTATGAAGCCGCGATTGTTGCGCGAGATGGGAACAATCGTGTAGGTTTTTTTCTCCTCTCCTCGCTGAATCAGGTAACGCGTTGGCTTACCCGCTCGCGGTTTGGTTATCCGGCTCAGATCCTCGATGTTTCTAACCTTCTCTCCATTGGCTTCAAGCACGATGTCCCCTGGTTTAAGGCCGGCGTTTTTTGCCGGAAAGTCGTTTTCGAGATCGCTGATCTCCATCGGCTCGGCCGGGACCGATTCGGGCCAACTTAAAACCGCCAAAAAGAAAATCATGATCGACGCGGCGAGATAATTGGCGAAAGGACCGGCAAATACCGTGGCGGTCCGAGCGAACAATCCCTTATTGGGATAGATCTCCGGGTCGTTCGGGTCCACCTCCTCCGACGGGTTCATGCCGGAAACCGCGACGTAGGCTAGCAACGGAATCAGACAGAGTTGAAAAACGGTGGGGCTGCCTTGTGGTTGGTAACGAAAAATCGCGGGGCCGAAGCCGATGCTGAAACGGGTGACTCTCATGCCCGAGGCTCTGGCAGCGAAATAGTGACCGGCCTCGTGAACGATCACCAAGACCGAAATGCCTAAAATGACATAGATCCAATCCATAATAACGCGCTCAAACGTCAGCGCTTCGCGCCGATAGCGACGGCGGTTTGCGCCTCCTGCTATTCGTTTCAGCACAAATTTTAGCTATGCTGTCGAACATGAATCACTCTTGCGTAGATGCGTGATGAAACGGGTGTATTGGATATTACTCTGCTTCGTTTTCGCGATCAGCGCAAAGGCCGATTCCGATCTATTGCACGAGTACATCCCTGACGTCAGCCCAAATGAAGCAGATCGAGCAATTTCGGCCGATTCCGAGCCCTATCCGACGATCGCCTACAACAAACGCCTGATAGCGATGCCCGGCGATTCGCCCGTAGCGAGCGATCGCCCGTCGCGCGCTAATACGACAACAGCAGCGAGCTACAGCCCGCTAGCGAAAGTCGCTCAAACCTCGCGTTTTACCCCTGATCGCATCACTGAATTCAAAGGCTCGCTGTCCTATTACGATAGCTTCAATCCGTCGATAGCGCCGTTCAAGCGGGTTACGGCCCTGGGACGCGTGAGCTTGGCGAAGGACGGCAAAACCCCTATTCTCGAGCTATCAAGCGGTATTCAACGAGATCTTTCGCTTGAGGATCTCGACGCCGACCCGCCCGATGCTCGTCCTCGCGACCGGTTTTGGGGGGATGTCCTATTGGATTTCTCCGGCGGCCCTGTGGCGCGTCTACCGTCGGTCTCTCCCGAATCGCGAATCTTCTTATTGCACAGCGTTCCTCGTACGCATTTGAAAATTAAAAAAGACGAGGACGACAACTATTATGCGAAAGCCGTCGACAATCAGCACCCTAAAAGCGTTCGCTTGCGGTTTTTAACCGATGCCCCGCGAAGCTACTTTTCAACGCCGGTTCCCCTTCTCTCCACGACTCTGCTCGAGAAAGAAGTCGTTGAGCTTCCGCGGTCGATAAAGACTGAAGCCTTGAATTTCGCCAAAGATCTCGGTTTGACGCGAGCGGATGACCTTAGAAAGGTCGTTCATACCCTCACCGGCCATTTTCGTTCTTTTGAAGAATCGGCTACTGGGCTCTCGAACACGGGCGATATCTATTTGGATTTGGTGAGAGGTTTAAGGGGAGTGTGCCGGCATCGCGCGTACGGGTTCGTGATCACCGCGCAGGCGTTGGGCGTGCCCGCTCGCTTTTTGATGAACGAAGCGCATTCGTGGGTCGAGGTGAAGTTGCCGGGTTTGGGCTGGATGCGAATCGACCTCGGCGGCGCGGCGCGGCGGGTCGAGGCGCACGGTCTCGCGGATAAAGTCGCCTATTGGCCGGTTTGGCCCGACGAGCTGCCGCGGCCGGCGAGCTTTGTCGAGGCCTATCGAGAGGCGAATCAAGGGCGAAACAGCGCCATGACCATGAGAGCTGAAACGCTGCTCGGACGCTGGGTTCCTGAACCTTCCGCGAGCGACCACGCGCGTTCGGATTCGCCGCTCAAAAAGCCGGCACACGAAGCGCGCTCCGCGATCGAACGGGCGAAAACCGCAATGCCGAAAAAGAGCGTCTCGATTCAAGTAGACCAAAAGCGCGTTGCGGTGCTACGCGGTCGACCGGTGAAGATATCGGGTCGGCTTTTAGCGGGCGACGCAACCGGCCTCGGCGGCCTTGAAGTCGAGGTGGCGCTCGCCGTTTCCAAGCCGGCGGGAAAGCTTCTCTTGGGCGTTATAGAAAGCAACCCCGACGGCGGTTTCGCCGGTCTTTTCCCGGTACCCACGGAGCTTCCCGTGGGGGATTATCAACTTATCGTGACTATTCTTATTCGGGGAAAGGACGCGCGCGAGCAAGAACCGATCGAGCAAAACGAAGCGGACGCGGCAGACGATACGACCGCCCCTAAGAAGAGAAGTGGCGAATCGCGGAACGAGACGGAATCTCGCGGTTCAACCGGTCAGAATTGCCAAGAGGACCCGCTGGTTGATACCGTGGACGAAACCACGGTCGATGAGAGCGAGCGACGTTCGGTGGAGCTCGCGCCGCACGCCTTTTTCAAAATCACCGCGGTGGACAAGGCGAGCGGGTTGCCCGTAAGCGGCGCGCGGCTCGAGACTATCAATCACATCTCTTTTATAACAGATATCAACGGGGTGATTGCTTTCTATGAGCCCGGCTTGATGGAAACGACGGTGTACTTCTTTGTCTCGCACCGCGACTACGAAGTGCCCCCGGACTACTTCGGTTGCTCCGGGAAGCAGCACAAAATTTTTGCGCGAGCCGAGCGGCGAGCTCAGCTACGATTTCAAGACTCAGACCGGTTTGGTCGATAAAAGCGCGCTCGATTCCGCGGGCGTCGGCGCCGAGCAGTCGCTCGAGGGACATATGCGCGATCCGGACACCGGACGCCCGGTTCAAGACCATTCGCACTGCTCGAAGAGTTGGAACCGCTATCGCGGACGCTTCATCAAGATCGCGCAGGAAGTCTTCGGCGAAAGCTCCTTTCTCGGAGAGCTTTGGTTCGTCGAGGGCGATACGCCCGTGGGCCCCTGGGTCTACGCGCGAAAGATCGTCACTCACGACGATTATTCATTTTATAATCCAAGACAGCACCCCTTTTTCGATCAAAGAGACGGACGGTTTGTCTATTTCGAGGGGACCTATTCCTATAGCTTCAGCGCCGGCACCCGGGGCTATACGCCGCGTTACGACTACAACCAAATCATGTATCGTCTCGATCTCGCTGACCCGAGGCTTAATCTGCCGGTCGCGGTCTACGATCTGGGGAGAGAGCTTCCGGGAGAATTCGCGACAAAGTCGGATTTGCCGCTGAACGCGCCGAAGCTTAGCGCCGCGTTCTTCGCCTCTGATCGCCCGGGGCCAGGTTTGGTAAAGGTTGCTTGGTCAAGCGCTCGCTGCGCCAAGCGTCGCCTCGTGATACTCGAAGAGCAAGACCCGACCGAAGCGCTCTTTTACGCCCTGCCGTTGGACGCGCCCGCGATTCCGCCGAACGCTCAACGCTTGTACGAATACCAGCGGGATGACGGCCGTTACGCTTATAGCGTGGACTCGTCGCTGCTTTTACCCGGCTTCGCTCGCGAAAAATAGCGCGAACAAAGGGCGTGCTCACTTTTTTTGGCCCTCACTTAGGGTGCGCTAAGCTGCGGCCAAAAAAAAGTTCCGCGCGCCCTTATTTCATAGCTTTTTCGCGTTTCCGCTCGACGTTTTTTGCAAAATTAGGGTACATGCTAGCTCGAATAAAAGCTCTGGCCGACAGATGTCAACCACAATACAAACCGCGGGCATATCACCCGCGCCGTATTCCGCCGCTTGTAGCTTCTTGAAAAGTCGCGGCGAGTAGATGAAGATACCTGAAAGCAGCTCAACTTGCCCGTGCCCATGCCCTCGCCCGTTTTTTGTTACCGGGAGAACTTTCCTTACGTGGTGCAATCGTGCTTAAATCAATGCGTTTCTCATTTTTGAGTTACTTGGGCAGGGGCAAGGGCACGGGCAGGGGCATGTTGTTATATCAATACTACCCAAGAGCGAACCTATAGGCGCGTTCCCAGGTTGTTTTGCCACGACTTTTTGAGAAGCCACCGAACGCATTTCGCATCTCGGCGATATCATTACGAAATTCTGTTCGGTTCCGATAAACGAGCCGATCGCGCCGCGGCAATACAGAGCGGATGCTGGACTTCCAAACCAAGCTGTTCTAAATATTTAGTATAAGTCATGGGTGAAAAAGAAAATACGACTACTGAGGATGTGGCGTTTATCCATAGCGCGACCGAGGATGGAGAAGGCGCGAGAATTCTACGGCTACGCAGAGGAAAGGTAGAGGCGGCGGAGGTGCGCCCGGCCAAAGAGGGACAACCTCTGAATAACCACGAACTGGTGCGGCTTCACCCGAGACAAGACGCTCCCCGTATCTGCGACGTCGAGGTATTGTATTCAAACAGCGAGCAAGAGCCCGAGTCGAATAACGGCCCCGCGCGGGTATCGAGTCGCGCCTATCGCGAAAACTGGGACCGCATTTTTTCTTCGCCCGAGGCGGTGGAGCTGAAGAAGCCTAAAAGAGATTGGTCACTCAATTAGTCGCTTCAGAGCGGCGGCAGCTTGTGGCCTTTATTCCTCTTGGAGCGGACATAGCGCAAATTGTGTTTGCCCACGCCCGCGACGAGGGTTACCAGCTCGGCGACTTTTTGCCCGTACTGTTCGAGCTGTTTCTGCTTGAGAGGATTGTTGGAAAGCAGCCGAATCGGACGTCCCTTGAGAAAGTACCGAAGTACAATCGCCGCGTCGCTGAAGTCGCGGGAATCCTCCGGTAGTCCGAGCGAAACATTGGCTTGATAGGTGTCAAGCCCATCGTCCTGAAGCAGATAAGTGATCGCCTTCGCCCATAGGCCGATGCCGCGTCCTTCGTGGCTCGACATATATATCACCGCTCCCCTTTCATCGCGGATCCGCTCAAAGGCGGCGTCAAGCTGCGGCCCGCATTCACAGCGCATGGAGTTGAAAACATCGCCCGTTAGGCAACAAGAGTGAAGCCTGATTAGGGGTTGCTGCTGCTCTTGAAAGCCGGGAAACGCGAGCAGCGAATTGACCGACATATTGGTCTGCAAAAGATCGCGGAACGCCTCCTCGCCGCCGTCCGGCACCTCTTCGGCCGCCTGTAAAACCTGTTTGAGCTGTACGCGGCGTACGAAGGGATACCAGTCGACTCTGCTCTCCTTGCCGCCTATTACAATCGGTAAAGGAATCGGTCCGAGTATGGAAAGAATCGGGACCTCTTCGCCGCCGTTTTTCACCGTGTTGCCTTGCTTGTCCAAATGAAACAGCCGACGGTCATCCTCGAATCTCTCCTGGATATTTCTATCTACATAGCTAAACAACGCTCTATCTCCTCGTCGTCCGGATACTGTTCGCCGACGCCGAAAAAACGACGATCAGCGCCCGCGAATATAAAAAGAGAGAGATGGGTCTTTTCAACCTCATCCAACCGTACTGCTAACAAAAGGATGCCGCGAAAACCCATTGTCTTCTTGTTCTCTACAACCTCATCCAAATTGTATTCCTAATAAAAGAGTGCCGATAAAAGCTAATAACAAACGCGCGCGCCGGCCCAAACAACTCGCGGCTATCGGCCCTAAACCAACGAGGCCACTAAATCGCCGACTTGGGCGGTGGTCAGTCCCATTCTCCCGGCGCTCAGGGATTTGATCTTGCCGCTCTCGAGCGCTTTGATAACCGCCTGTTCGATGCGCGACGCCGCGCGCTCTTCGCCGATCTCGGCTACCAAGAGCTGTAACGCTCCTATCGCCGCCAACGGACAGATCACGTTTTGGCCTGTATATTTCGGCGCGCTTCCACCGATCGGCTCGAACATGGATACGCCTTCTGGATTGATGTTGCCGCCTGCCGCAATTCCCATGCCGCCTTGAATCATGGCTCCTAGATCGGTGATGATGTCGCCAAACATATTTTCGACCACGATCACGTCGAACCATTCGGGGTTCTTTACGAACCACATACACGTCGCGTCGACGTGCGCATACTCGCGTTTAATGTCGGGATAGTGCGCGTCGCCGACCTGATTAAACGCGCGCCACCAGGTGTCGTGAACATAGGTCAGCACGTTGCGCTTTGCCACCAGGTGTAGCTGTTTTCGGCGATTGCGCTTGCGGGTAAGCTCGAAGGCGTAGCGAATGGCGCGCTCGGCGCCGAAGCGCGTCGTCAGGTGAACCTGGGTGGAAACCTCTTGAGGCGTGTTATGGTATTGGAAACCGCCCATACCACCGTACAGCCCCTCGGTGTTTTCGCGCACCACCATAAAGTCGATCTCTTTGGGTCCCTTGTCCTTGAGCGGACAGTCGACGTGAGGGTAGAGCTTGACAGGACGCAGGTTGATATACTGGTCAAGCTCAAAACGCAGCGTGAGCAAAATTCCCTTTTCTAAGATGCCCGGCTCGACGTCCGGGTGGCCGATGGCCCCGAGATAGATAGCGTCGAACGCGCGTAGCTCGTCAATTGCCTTTGGGGGTAGAACCTCGCCGGTTTTTATGTAGCGCTCTCCACCAAAGTCAAAGCTGGTCGTTTGGTAACGAAAACCCACGGCTTGCGCCGCGGCCTCGAGCACTTTCAGGCCCTCGCGCACAACCTCAGGACCCGTACCGTCGCCGGGTATAACAGCGATGTTGTACATAATTTTCTATCCTTACGTCACGATTTGGTTGCAATACGATCGATCGGCTCAGCACCGGCAGCCTGCCGCTGCTTCTTCCATCAAACAGCCGAAAAAGGCGGCCAGTCAGCCTGCTGACACGAATTTCGCGCCGACCGTACGTTTCGCAGGTTGAGTGCGTTAGAATTAGGCTTTAGTCAACATCAATTTAGGCTGAATTCCGCGAGTTTTACAAATAATAGAAATTTGGGATGTCGCCGCAATCCCGCTCGCGATAGATTTCGCCGTAACCGTTCAGGGGGGTCTTGCTGTTTGGCTACGACGACGGCCAATTCATCCCGTAAAACCGGCTTTCGTCCTCGGGCCGGCTCG
>JAFGIB010000347.1 GCA_016929805.1 Deltaproteobacteria bacterium
ATCTCTAATATTCCTGCGGTTTTTCCTGCGGGCGCGCTCGCGATCGAACTCCGTGGACGCGACCGGTCTTGGCAAATTTATTTCTGCGAGGTGCCTTAGGGTAACCCCCGAAGATAAACCGGAACATCAACGCGCTGCAAACGCCGCAGGCGTCTTTATCTGGTCTACAACGGATGCATCACGGGATAACCCGATAAAATATGGCTCGTCGCAACCTTGGACCGAGTGCTATCGCTGGTGATTTGGACCAAAGCCCAAGCTACGGTTCCCAATACCGTATCATCTCTAAAATTCACGATTTCGCGAGCAGCTCCGATGGTGCTTAAAGATCGATCGCCGGCGACCACAACCTCGAGAGCGGATTCCGGACCCTTGGTGTGGCAGACACAGATTACCGCGTGATCGGCTAGGTTCCGGCGTTCTCCGTTCGTCGTTACCGATAGATGGCGGCCGCTCTCGTCAAGACAGAACTCAAAAGGACATTTTTCGGCAGAGCCAAAAAATCGATCGAGTAGCGTTTTCGACAACCGATTGGTGCGAGGAGAACCGATAGAAACCACGTTAACGCTTACCCCACGCGCTTCTGGAATGTTGCGTAAAAGGTCGGCCGCGCTCGTGATCGGTTGCTCCTCTTTTCCCGAAGGGACCTCTTCGACTTGAACCTGAACGCTCGGATTGAGCCCGAGCAAAGCCTGCCGTAGAATCGTTGCCGCTCGAACGTCCGCAACCGGAACAAAACCGAGCTTTTCGGGGTCATCCTGTTTATCCCAAGGCAGCGACGGAAAGAAGATAATAACGCGATTCGTCCTGCTCAGCGATTCGGCTAAGGTCTGCGGTCGTAGCCTCGCGGTAAACCCCCCCTTTTCTTTCCAAAACAGGTCGAGCGCCGCCATCTCTAGAGCAGTCAACATAAGCGACTTTTCGCTGCGGGATTTCGCGATCAAACGCGTTAGCTTTCTCCGTTCGAGAAAGGGAAAACCGCCGCAGGCCTCTGCTATGGCGTTTTCGAGCTGGATTACGCCCCCGCGGCTCTTGCGCTCGCTCTCCAATTCGTCGCCGATTCGGTTTATAAACAATTCAGCGCGTTGCTCGACTAAATTATAAGCATGTTTCTTTCTCTGGCTCTCGGTCGGTTCGCGACGTTTCCTCGGCATGAAGGCATTTTATGACCGCGTCGTTTTTTGTCAACACATTGACCTGTCATAAATATGCCATTATATGTTATTGATATTATTGGATTAAAATGACATGTGTCCATGACGCGTCATTTTCTTGCTTGACAATAATCAGTTAACGTGTATCTAACGATTAGTTGGCTTAAAATATATGTAGAATGGACTTTTATCCCCCGTCGGCTCCCTGTTTTGTCACGCGGTATCGTGCCGGTGGGAGAGAACTGGACCGCGGTTTTTCGCGGTTATTCACGCTGCTGTATTTCGCGTGCTTTCGGTTCGTTTCCTTCACCTTAATGCGAAAAAAAATCGGTCGGCGTAAGCCGCTTCGCTTAAGGAAAAGCGCTCAAGTTAAGCGCATGCTCGCTTTTTTTGGAGCTCGCTTGAGGCCGACATGGCTGTGGTCAATAAGAGGTTCCGCGTGTCATGTTTTCGGCGGGTTATCGTGTTTTCGCTCAGCGCTTTTTATAAAGCTAGGGTTTAGTCAAGGAGTTGTATATGACCGATACGTTGACGGACCACTTCAACGGCCGCCCGGATCTAAGCCAGTTATCCGCCCGAATCGCCTCCGGCGAGCGAGCGAGCGACGAGGAGGTGGCAACTGCTCTGACACCGACTATGCTCGATCCATTTCGCCTGGTCGCGCGTTGCCTCGCGGGTCGGGTTAGGAAAGTTACGGGGGAGCCGTCGCTGTCGCACTCGGTTGACGTCGCCCTTCGTGCAACCCTGTTGGGATTTTCTGAAGAATATATACTCGCTTGTCTGCTGCACGACATCGTCGAGGAATCCAGTAGGACTCTGGAGGATGTCGCTGTGGGTCTCGAAGCGATACGAAACCGTTTTGGCGAAGAAGTAGCGCGCGACGTTCGAGTGCTGACCAATCGATACAGCATCATCTTCGAAAACGTCGCACCTCGCGTCGAGGCCGCGCTGCCTTTTGAGCTCGAGTCGCTCGCACCAGTTCGAGATGAGATCTTTCGCCTACAACGGGACCTGCCCGAAGCGGTGCAACGCGAGTTCGCCGAGGAGTTTCCCTTCTTGCTAGACTACTTCTACAACCGACTACTGGAAGACGTGAAACTCGATTGCTGTCGCAAGCGCGCGCGTTTGAACTATAACTATACTTTCGTCTCGGAGCTCACGCTACAAGCCTATCATGTGTACATCGTCGAGTTAGCCGACGACGCCTGTAAGCGCCTCGACCCGCAGGGGACGCGGTTCTATGATCGCGCCTTGGTGGTCAAGGGAATGGATATGGTCGATAATCAGCGTACCACGCCGGTGACCTCGACAAACATCGAACGCGCGATTCTAAAGGCGGAAATCTGGCTCGACAGGTGTTACTATCTCAATGATTGGCTTCGTTGCAGACAGCACCGTACGACTTTCGAAAACCTTTACGAATACGTGAAACTGCAGACGATTCAGCAGCTTATCGAACGTAAGCTCGCCCTGAAGCATCTCGGGGATACGCGCTTCGAGCTACTGGCCCAAGCCGTAGAGAGCGAGATCGTTCGCTTGCGAGAGAAGTACCGGGTCGAAGGAAGTCCGGTTTTGGAGATTCGCCGCCTCACGGGCGAGATCCAAGCGCATAATCAGAACCTCGCGACGACGACGCAATAACAATCCGCATCCCCAAGCCAGCCTAAGGGCTCGCGCAAAAACAACTTCACTTTCAGCATCCCATCTCGGGGCCAACTGTCTCATCTCCTCAATCGCGGAATCCTCGAAATAGCGCTATTCTGATGATTCATCACATATCATTCGTTTTTCTTCGGTTCGTGAGGGAACCGACGGGCGCCGGGGTTGAGGGTCAGTGCGACTATAAGAATTGCAGCCACAGTTGTCCGCAACTCGGCCCATCCTGAAAAGGATCCGCTACCGAACGGCTCAGCCCATACCGGAGCACGGACCCTGAACCCCGGCGCCCGTCAGACGCCTGAAATTTACGATCGAGATGTGTAGAATCGTCAGAGCGCTGCTATTGTTGCGGTTTCGCTCAGTCGTCGATCAAATATTTGACCCCGAGCCGGGCGCTAAAAATGTGAAATTATTTTTGCGCGAGCCCTAAGGATGACACATTGTCGTATACTTTTTTAGGTTGGCCGCAACAGTTCTCTGGTACCGCGTCCGTTCACTGATTTACGATTACCTCTATGAATCAACCGAGCGGAAGAGAACGTAGGCGAGGAGCGCGGATAAAGTCCAAATTCTGGGTCCGCGTACCCTTATTCGAAGAGCGAGCGGAAATTCGACAAGGTAACATCAGCATCTCAGGGGTCTTTTTTGAAATCGACAAAGCGTTGGGAAAAACGGGTGACGTTCACACATTAAGCATCGCCACCATCGATAAGTCCGATTCGCTTTCGCTGATGGCGAGATTGGTTCGTGTCGTTGCCATAGACGATATATGGCAAGAACGGGTCGCATTCGGAGCGGCTTGGGAATTTCTCTTTGAGAACGAGCAACAGCGCCGGAATATCGAGCGTTTTGTTCAACGCGTCGCCACCTTGCAGAAGAAAGAAGCAGGTAATTTGGAAGTCGCTTATCAATATCGCGCCCAGGTCGATCGGCAGGCGTCAGGCACGCATAGCGCTCTGGTTACGAGCGTTTGGCTAAACGGAATGCTGATCGAAACCGACTGGCCCGTCAAAGAGGGCGAAAAGCTCAACGTCGAAATCGAGGCTCCGGCCTCGAAGAAGAAGATGCGTCTGGTCGGCCAGGCGATAAGTAGTAGAAAGTTGGAACAGGCCGAGGCTGAACGCTATCAAGTAGAAGTGACCTTCGTCAGGCCCGAATCAAAGGTCGCCTACTCTAGCGCGGACACCATAGCTGAAGCGGTCGACCAATTGCTGTCCGAAACAGCCATCTGGTCCGCCGGAATGGCTGTCAACACGCACGAGCATCTCAAGGGAAATCTGGCGCAAATCCGATTATCGAGTTTACTGGCTTTTTTCGAATTGGAGCGGATGTCAGGCGTCATACGCTTAGAACAGAAGGCGCAGACGGCCAGGTTATACATAAGCGAAGGTCGGGTTATCGACGCGCTGGCCGGCGAGAATTGGTCGGTCAATCCCTTGGAGTTGTTATGCAGCTTAATGCGATGGACCACGGGAAAGTTTGAGTTTAGGGTCCAGAAGGTAGAGCGTAAGGATAGAATAGCCATGTCAACCTCGGCGTTGCTGATCGAGCTCGCGCGACGAGAAGATGAGCACCAGCGCTAACCCTATCGTTGCGAAAACTCCGTCCGCGTAAACCGTTTCGCTCGCGAAGAAATGGCGCGAACTCAGGGCGTGCAAACTATTTTTTAAACCTCGCTTAGGGTGCTCTAAACTGCGGTCCAAAAAAACTTCCGCGCGCCCTGTTTGATCGCTTTTTTCGCGTGTTGGCTCGACTCTTTTTCCAACGTTAGGGTAAGCTTTGGTTCCCGCGATGGTGACTCGCCGAAACGCCAGCGCCGCCAGTCCGGTCGAGAGCAAGCGAAGCGCTATCGCGAGCCACGGATGCTGATGGTAAAAAGTCTCGGCAGACAGACCAACGGGGTTGACCAAAGCTCGGCGCGCAATCGCTTTATCGAAGTTGCGGTCCGACTTCTGCTGCTCGATGCCAGAAAGAGTGCTTTTATTCGTCGACACTCGATCGCGTCACATCCGTTCGAGTGAGCGCGACGTATTCTACTATTTGCAAGCTTTTTACAGCCGTCTCCGTTTCCCGTTCTGTATCCCGCGAAACCGGCCGCTTACTGAATGTTGGTTCTCCATTCCGAGGCGTTGTCGGGTTCCGTGATCAAAAAGGGCTTCCAACGCTGGTCACCTTCAAGAAAAGTCTTCTGGAAGGCCAGAGCATAACTACCCAAGGTGCCGCCTCCGGCCGCCATAGGTCCACCCCAAGACATATGCCCGGTGCCGGAGAATTCGTACAAAACTTTTGGCGTCGTATCCGGGATTACGTCGTAGACGCCTTGCGACTGATCGCCGCCTCCTAAGATTGCGGTATCGGTTTCGCCGCAAAGTTGCATTGAAGGAACCGTTGTTCCGGTAGCGATCGAGGCGCCGCCCGCCGTTACGTTGTGTCCGGCTAACGACATGGCGCTTTTGAGCGTGGCATCGGTAGCGGCTGCAATCCAGGTTCCGCCGCCTCCCATCGACCAACCAGAGACGCCATACCGGTCGCTCATCTTGCCAAATAGCGGGCTATCACTCTTACTATTTTCCGCTTTCAACTGGCCGATCACTTCCAATAGAGCGTCGTCACGCGCGGTCACCGGATCGCCGGTCGTAGTCGTATCCAACGTAGCGAACACGATACCGTGAGAGGCTAAAAAAGGACCCCAGTTCGCAATCGAGGACTGTGTAGCGGTAAAACCCGGGCACATGGCCAAACCCGCGTAGGGAGGATCCGCATCAGTCGGATAGTAAACCGTAGCGCCTCCATGACTTGAGCCACGGGGATACGTGAAGGTTTCGAAGTTGTAAGGGCCGTTTTCAGGGGTCAACCCGGGCGGATCGTCCTCTCGGCAGATACAATCTCCATCTGTACAACATTCAACAGGTCCCGATCCTCCCGAGCCCGCAACGGGTTCCGATCCTCCCGAGCCGGCAACGGGCTCCGACCCTCCTGAACCGCCGGTTGCCGGCCCCCCGTCAGGAACGCCGGCCTCGATCGGTACGGACCCTCCCGAACCGCCGGTAACCAGCCCCGAGCCGGATGAGCCGGATTCGGGCTGTGTCGAGCCTCCCGAACCGCCGGTAACCAGCCCCGAGCCGGATGAGCCGGCCTGGGGTATAACCGAACCGTCGGCACCTGCCTGTGGAACATTCGCGTCCGCGGTCGTATTGCCATCCGAGTCTCCACAAGCAATCGCGCATATGACGATGCCGATAAACGCCGCGATAAAAAATAGTACGCCCCAAGATCGGGCCTTGTTTATCTTATAAAAACTCATAATCACCTCTCTTTTTCATCTCTGACTTTACCTTAACGCTGTAATAAACGTCGAGGGAAACGCTAAAAAAGCCGAAAAGATAGCCGCACGTGTAGCTTTTTGAGACCCGAGCTGTTTGTACCTTAGAGCGTGTTTAATAAGGTCCGACCGAGTATTTCGGCGCGCGACGGTCCAAGATGCAAGGAGCCGCGACGAAGGACTAGCAGCGCTATTTCGAGGAGCGAGTGACGCCGCAGATTGGGCCGTCCCGCCCGAAAGACGAGCGGAGGACCTTTTTAAATACGCTCTTAGGCCCAAGAAACGGGAGCATGCTCCTGATTCGCGCTGGTTTTCGCAAGCGGAACGATTCATGCCGACGGGATTTTTGCAGCGTAAGGTTGGCAATGACGAATTTTTACCAACCTCCAAGCGACTAAGAATTCGCTTTGCTGTCGAATTCCGGCCGAGTGACGGAATCCAGCCTGCCGGAAACCGGCCACAAGGGAAAAGTAAATTCTCGAAAGATCATAGCGCGATTGCCGAACGCCCGAAACCGAGAGCCTCTCGCTCTCGCCTCGCTCGCAGGTGGCCTCGTGGTTTCCCTTCGTAATCTCGAACCGCGGGAATAACAACGCTATTTCGAGGATTTTTCCACGGACGAAAACCGCGAGCGCACCCGCCCACGCGCTCTCAACCGGATCGTTTGTTTTGCGCGTAACCGTTCAGGGGGGTCTTGCTGTTTGGCTACGACGACGGCCAATTCATCCCGTAAAACCGGCTTTCGTCCTCGGGCCGGCTCG
>JAFGIB010000348.1 GCA_016929805.1 Deltaproteobacteria bacterium
ACCTCACTTAGGGTGCACTAAGCTGCGGTCCAAAAAAAGTTCCGCGCGCCCTTATTTCATCGCCTTTTTCGCGTTTCCGCTCGACGTTTTTTGCAACGTTGAGGTATATAGAGAAAGTGGCCGCGAGCAGCAACCCGTCCCGCGATAGACCGAGAAATCATGATAGCTTGAGCGCGATCGGCACTCTAGAAATTCTACGTTTCACAAACAAATACGATATCGTGCTATCCGTTGTAGAGATATATCTGAGGCTTGATGACCCGAGAGCCGATGCGGGTTAGCTCGGAACGCAGCCGTTCGTACATCTCCTCGCCGTCATAGGTTCCGATGATCGCGCCGCCGGATCCAGCGAACTTGGCGCTGGCGCCACATCGGCGGGCTGTTTCGACCATCTGTACCTGCCAATCGGGGAGCCGGCAAATGCTGCGGCGCGTGTCGAAATTATCGTCGATAAGCGTTTTGAGCCGAGCGATATCGCCCTTTATCAGCGCCTCGCGTCCTTCAGCGGCTAGAGCGGCGAAATGCCGCATGGCGTCGATGACGCTCTGCTCGCCGCGGTTGAATCGCCCGCGTAGATCATTGTGAAAGACCTCGGTCGGTTCGCTCAACGCCGAGTGAATAGCCAGGTATAGCGGCAGCGGGTGGGACAGACGCAGAGGCTCATAGGTATAATGGAATAAACCGTTGAGGCGGCGCTCGCGGTCGCGACCGAAGTCCATATAGACGATGTTCTGGTAACACTGGATGACGCGGTCTTGTAGACCTGCCGCGATGCCCAACTCCTCCGTTTCGACCGCCAGAGCGAAGCCCGGCTGGATTTCCAACGGCATGTCGATCTCGTAGTAGTTCAATAGACAGCGCAAGGTGGCGATGATAATGGAGCTCGAGCCCGCCAACCCCACTTGGCGAGGGATGTTTGTCGCGTAGCGGACGGAGAAATTGCGTTTGTGTAGAGCGAGTCCCCGGGCTTCACAGTACTCCACAAAACGTTTGATGGTCGCCTTGATGAGACGGATGCCGCCGTAGTAACCGTGAATCCGTACGTCCGTGGCGAGGTCCTGGATCGAACGAAACCGTGCTCGGTCGTCCTGCGCTAGCACTATTTCGACATCGTCCCACTCGTACAACACCACCTCAGACCAGAAATTACGCACGCTGATCGAAATGGTTTTGCCGTGATAACCATCGGAGGGGTTGCCAAGCAGCCCGGCTCGGGCGTGAATGCGCTCGCGAACGATTTCCACGGCTCAACCCTTGTTAAGCGTCGCGATATATTCGCGCAGCGATTCGCCGTACTTTTCATCGGCCAACGCGAACTCGGTAAAGGCCCGGAAGTACGACCCGAAATTGCCGATGTCGTGGCGGCGCTCATTCACGCCCAGCTGCACTCCCCATACTTTTCCACCTTCTTTGATCAACAACCTGATAGCATCGGTAAGCTGTATTTCGCCCCCTTTTCCCGGTTCAGTGCGGTCAAGGGCGGCGAAAATCTTGGGAGAGAAAACGTATCTCGCGGCCACGGCCAGGTTGCTTGGGGCTTCTTGCAGGGTTGGCTTTTCGACAATATCCGATAGCTCAAAGAATTCGCCGTTGCTTTTCGGTTGGGCAATTCCGTATTGATGGACTTTCTCGTTCGACACCTGCTCAAAGGCGATGACCGCCACGCAACCTTTCTCGACGAAACACCGCTGCATGCGCCGAACAATGTCGCTTTGCGCGTTCAGTCCAATGATCGAATCGCCCAACGCAACGACGAACGGTTCGTCGTCCGCGAAGGATCGCGAGCACAATACCGCGTGGCCCAGACCGAGTAGCTGACGCTGATGGGTATAGTAATATTGCGCGGGGACGCGGTCGAATTCGAGCTCGGCAAGCAGCTCTTCTTTGCCTTTTTCACGCAGCGTTTGAACCAGTTCGTAATTGACCCCGAAGTGGTTCTCAATCGAGGTTTTACCGGGGCCCGTTATAAAAAGTATTTCTTCGATGCCTATACGGATTAATTCCTCGACGATATACTGGACGATCGGTTTGCGTCCCACCGGGAGCATCTCTTTGGGTTGGGATTTGGTCGCAGGTAGTAAACGCGTTCCCAATCCTGCAACCGGAATCACCGCTTTGTTCATATTCCCGCCTTACTCGGTTTCAAAAAGTTGGATTGTCGCGACCGCTCGGCTTGTTTTTTTAGCCCCAAAAAAACACGGCTTCGCGGACGGATCGCGAAGCTATTCGACATAACAGGACGATTCGGCGAGCGCGCGAATACCATCAGGATTCGCGTAAGAGGCGAAAGCCCTGTCATTTCGAATACCACGCGGGGCTCCAAGAGTGTGCCGACATTGCCGAGTTACCGTTTGCCTGATGACCGCGAGAGGCAGTCTATGCAAAAAAAGACGGCTCAGCAAGTATCCAAAGCCCGACTCACAAATCCTCCCGAAGATACAAATATGTATCCTGCAACTCTTCATTAGCTACTTTCTTGTGCCGCCGAAAAGGGTAGATCGACGATCGATAGAATGCGAGAAAAAAATCTCTTCAATTCAGCTGACGGCGTAGCGCTTTTTTGGCTGCTCACGGTCAATTGGTTAGAGCTCGCTGCGCCGGCACGTTGTTTGCAAACCGCACGTCTCGAGGCTCGAAGACGGCATATCGATAAATAAGGTCGTTGTCGGCGATTTATCGTAATAGAGCGAACCGATTGCGCGCTGAATCCATTTCGACCGGCCGGGCGATCTATCTGACACGCTGCCCCGGTATTCATCTCTTATCGAACGTAAGGAGAACATCATGAAACAGAAAGCAACCATCTATTTACTTTTTCTATTGATAGCGATGGCATCTTTGCCGGCTGGCGCCCAGGAATCTCAGGAGACTACCGCGCAACCAAGGCAAGAAGAGAAAAGCAATCCATCCGGCTACTTTCGCGTCGACACCGACATTCTCAGCACTCAACTTTGGGCGGCCGCGACGTACGATTTGGGCTCGGGGATAGGGCTTGCCTCGGATATCTACGTCGTCGGAACCTTTGCCGAGCTCGATTTGGGCGTCGCCTTTTCGATCGGCCCGGTTTCGCTTTTGCCCATGGCGGGAATCGGGTTCGAGTTTGGCGAGGGCGATGACGATGCACCCACCGAGCCTCAGGTCGCGTCACTGATCGCCCCTCAACTGTTCACCATCGTTGACTCGTCGTGGCTCTATTTTGAATCGTGGATTCAAATCTTTTTCAACGAGGTATTTATCGACGGAGCGACCGATTCGTTTTACACGCGTAACTTTCTACTAGTCAAGACATTCGATTTTATCGCTATCGGGCCGCAAGTGGAAATCACATATGAATTCAATAACGCGGCCGGCGACGAGCTGGCTTCGTTGCCGCTCGGCGGGCGGGTGAACGTCGGTTATGGAGAGAACAACACCCTGGGACTGTTTCTCGGCTACGACTTGAAGGCCGAACAGCTCGCCGGACGATTTACGTTTATCCGAATATGGTAGCGACAGAAGAGATAAAACCTCCCGTAATCGGCACGAGAGACCGAACGGCTTGAAACATCTTTGAATTCGCGAGGATAGCGAAGTCAGATGCGGATTTTACCCCGACGAAGCACTTGCCGCGCTATTTCGAGTAGGGGTAAAACCGCAGATGACCTCGATAGACCGCGAAATCATGCTGTCTTCAAGCTGGTGCTCTAGCCGGCTATTATTCCCTGGTCATGGTGTTTCCACATTTCGGGCATTTCTGCTCATAACAGGGATTGCCCGCTTGATGAGCAACTCTTTCGCCGCAGCTAGGACATACGCAGTAACCGCCCGGACCCGTTGCGGAACCGCCTCGCCGCCCTTGGCCACCAGCTCCTGTTCCCATGCCTCTGCCTGTTCCAGGTCCTTGTCCTTTTGGTCCGGTTCCGTCTCCTCGTGGCATGATGTTTGCCTCCTTTCTCGTTTATTCACCGCAAGTGGAAATTAATAATATAAATATATTACGTAGAGCGTTGACGATACTTTCAGCCATCTTGATAGACTAAATTGAATTACCTATGCACAAGGTAATGCTGATATTTTACAGCTTGTCGATGCAACTGCAAGACTTTCTTAGGGAGTTTTTTTGCAAACGCATCGGCTTTAGTCCCGAAAGCATCCGCGCCGCTCTAAAACCATTTCTTCTCCTTCGGCCGCATTTCACGGTATGAACAGCGCTGCGTTTCTTTAAACCGGTCGGCCGGTGAAGCGTAACCTTCAAAAATCGCGTCAATAGCATAAGCGACCGCCAGACAGCCGTTAGCGCAATTAGATCGTAAAGGCGCATAGACTCAGTCGGCGTAAACAGCTTGCTCGCGAAAAAATCGCCGATGTTCCTTGCTAAGGGCTCGTGCAAAAACAACTTCACTTTTAAAATTATTTTTGCGCAAGCCCTAAGCGCCCATTATTCTCGGCCTCGCTACGAAAAATAGCGATAAGCCGCGGTCCAAAAAAACGCGCTCTCTTAATCCACCGCCCTTTTGCGTTTATGCTCGACGTTTTTTTTAATGTTAAGGTTTACAATATCCCCAAATACGGTACCGGTCTTAAATACGACCAGCCAAAGGAGAAACCATGAGGTTTTTAATTATCGGAGGCGATGCAGCGGGCATGAGCGCGGCGAGCAGAGCCAGAAGAAATTATCCCGATATGGAAATAACAGTCCTAGAGAAAACGCGCGACGTTTCATACAGCGCATGCGGGATGCCTTACAATATCGCGGATCGAGCGAGGGAAATTGACGATTTGGTAGTGAGGCAAGCCCAGGTCTTCAGACAACAGCAGGGAATAAACCTGTTAACGGGACATCGCGTCGATAGGATTGAGCCTCGCACGAGAAAGGTATTCGGATGTACGGATCGAGATGAGATGTTTGCTCTTGAATACGATAAGCTTCTGATCGCAACCGGAGGTTCTCCAATTATGCCCGAGCTTCCGGGATTCAAGCGTCCGGGTGTAATGGCTCTTAAAAGTTTGGAAGACGGTAGACGCATTAAAGCATATATTAAAGAAAGGAATGTTCGTAACGTCGTTATCATCGGTATGGGGTATATCGCGCTTGAGATGTGCGAGGCCTTTCGCGCCCTTTCGATTGACATTGATATGGTAAAACCGGGCCCTGTTTTCCTGCCTTGGATGGCGTCCGAATTATCTCAAACAATACAAGCGGGGATGGTGTCTCACGGGGTAAAGATCTACACGGGGTATCAAATACAAGGAATCGATGCGGCGGAGGATAAGCTTCGCGTCGTCTGCGAAAATCTTGTGCTCGAGGCGGATATGGTTCTCGTAGCAATCGGCATTCGACCCTGTAGCGAGCTTGCGGTCTCTGCGGGTATTGAGACGAGCGTAAAGGATTCAATCGCGGTAGACAGGGGTCTTTTAACATCAAATGAGCACGTGTACGCTGCCGGGGATTGCGCTGACGCCTATCACGTTGTCACGGGCGATAAAACCTGGATTCCCCTTGCCCTCAGAGCCAATCGCGCCGGCTGGGCGGTGGCGGATAATATCATCGAAAGAAAAAACGAGCTTGCCGGGGTGGCTGGCACAGCCGTATTCAAGGTGTTCGAATTTGAGGTCGCGCGTACCGGCCTGAGCGAAAACGAGGCGCAGCGGTTTGGTTATACTCCTCAAAGCGTCACCATTAAGACTCGTTCTCGTGCCCACGCGCACCCCGGATCGTCGCAGATCTGGGTACATCTGGTGGGAGACAAAAAAACCGGGCGCTTGCTCGGTGCTCAGATGCTCGGCGAAGAAGGTGTCGCGCATCGCATCAACGCCGTCGCCGTCGCCCTGCATGGTCAGATGACGGTTGACCAGTTCAGCCAGACAGACCTGTCTTATGCACCGCCTTTCGGCCCGGTTTGGGATCCATTGCTCACGGCCGCCAATCAATTGCAAAAAAAGATACGTTGACCATTCGCGAGACTCGCTTTGCGCTATCGGATTCGATATATACGCTTTTTGACGGAACGGTAATAAGCTCGCGCGTTAGCGTTTTGTAGAGTAGCCTATCGGGAAAGCGCATAGCGTTGGAGGATAACGCCGCGATCGAGAAAGGAGATAATGCTTGAAAGCCGAATATACCTATCCATTAATAGTCATCGTCGTAGGTCTGTTTCCTTTCGTATGGTCTTGCGCGTCGGGTACGGCCTCTACTAAAACGGATAAAATAGAAAATGAGGCTCGTGTTGTTTCAGCCGGCTCGAGAACCAGCGCGGACCCGATCGGTTCGGCGATCCCCGAGGGATGCGGGGGAACGATTCGATTTAGAGACAAGAATCTAGAAGACGCGGTGCGACAAGCGCTGGACAAACCCACGGGCGATCTCGAATACCGAGACTTGGCCCAGATTAATGAGCTGATAGCCGTCGGGGCTGAGATTTCCGATCTGACGAATTTTCATTGTATCGACCGGCTCACATCCTTGAATTTATACGGCAATAAAATCCGCGATATCTCGCCGATGCGCACTCTCGTCCGACTTGAAAACCTGATCCTCGGCGCGAACAAGATCGAAGACGCCGGTCCGCTGACCGCGCTTCGAAATATCAAGAACCTCGATTTGCGTATTAATCGAATTTCCGATCTAACCGCGTTATCGAACCTTGAACAGTTGGAATCGGTTGATCTCTTCAACAATCGGATCAGCGACCCAAGCCCTCTGAAGAAGCTTCGACACCTGAAAGAGCTCGATTTGGCGGCGAATCCGTTTACCGATTTAGGGCTGCTGAGCGGGCAAAAGAACCTGGAAAAGCTCGTCATCGCCTTTGAATCCGCGGCTGATCTAGAACCCATTTCAGAGTTGGCCGGCTTACGACAACTCGATCTCAGCGTCAGAACTTCGGTCGATCTGTCCGCGTTACGGCTATTAACTAAACTAGAAAAGCTGATTCTTTCCTTTGAGGACCCGCTTGACTTCAACCAGATAGCGGAGATAAAAAACCTTTGTTTTATAGAGTTGAAAGGCAGGCGGCTTGCGGATTTGACAATACTCGAGCCGCTGCGAAAGCTGCCGGATCTCAACCTGACCCTGCAGGCAAACCAGATATGCGACATCGGGCCCCTTTCAGCGCTCGACAATCTGACCGAGCTGCAAATCGGGTCTAATCGAATTACCGATCTTGGTCCCCTCAGAAAGCTCACGCGGCTGCGGCGATTGTGCTTAGGGCAAAATAGAATCGCGAACATCAGCGCGCTCGGAAAACTGCGAAACCTAAATGTGCTTGAGCTCAACAATAACTATATTACGGATATTAAACCACTCGCTGGTTTGAGCGAGTTGACCGCGTTGACTCTTTGGGACAACCGAATCAGCGATATCGCTCCGCTAAAAGGGTTAAAACAGCTAAGGTCGCTGGACCTCTCGTTCAACCGACTCGCTGACATCACGCCCATCAGCGGGCTTGAAGCCTTGCAGAAGCTTTGCCTCAGCAACAACCAAATCGAGCGCATCGAGCCGCTAGGCGCATTGGAAAATCTTACTTTCGTCGATCTTACGGCGAATCAAATCAAGGAGATCGAGCCGTTAGTCGCAAATACGCGCCTAGGCGCGGGCGCCGTGGTCAAGCTCGGTGAGAATCTTGTTGATCGCGGTGCTCCGGAAAGCTGTCGGAAGATTCAGGTCTTAGAGAAAAGGGGCGTCGATCTCGATATTAACTGCCAGCCGATCAGCAATTGATACATCCGGGCGCTGCGATTTCGCTGTAACCGAATATCTATTGCGTAACTGTTCAGGGGGGTACTGCTGTTTGGCTACGACGGCGGCCGATTCATCCCGTAAAACCGGCTTTCGTCCTCGGGCCGGCTCG
>JAFGIB010000349.1 GCA_016929805.1 Deltaproteobacteria bacterium
AGCAAATACCATCCTCGCCGGCCCTTCGGGCGCGCTCGGTTTTACAGGCGAATTGGCCGCCGACTTGTTTGACCCCTGAACGCTTACGATCTTTCGATTTCGTTCGCGGTAGCGATCGATCCGTTTATTGAAAGATTTTTTTGCCACGTTACGGTTTTTTCGGCTGATTGAGCGGATAAAACAGGTAAACCAAACCGCCCGACGCGGCCACGGCCATATGGCAGAATAGAAGCGAAAGCGAAGCGGCCAACGCATCTGCTTCCGCGACTCCGACTTTTGCATATAAAACGATAAAGGCCGCTTCTCGCGCGCCGATGCCGGCAACGGTGAGCGGGAAAAAGGCCGCGCCGACCGCAACGGGGATAACCACCATCGAATCGGCGAGCGCGACCGTTGGCGCCATCGAAGAAACGAGAACATGTCCCGCCAGGGCTACGATCGCGTGACTGATTAGCGATAAAGCCAAGGCCCAAATGAACGATTGCGGCGAACGGATTTCGGGTAAAGAGAGCGCGATACGCCGAATCGGTCCGGGGAAGAGTCCGCCGTAACGCCGCGCCAACGCCACTGCGAAGACAACGGCGACAACCAACAGCAATCCTATCAAGGCCCAAATTCTGACTCCGCCGCCGACCCCGGGTAACGGATGGATGCTGAAGGCGCTGGTCGCCAAGATCAAAAGGCCGAGCATCCCCGCCGCTCGTTCTACCAGAACGACGGTGATCGCTCCGGTCGTTCCTCCTTGTCTGAATGAATCTCGAGTCGCGACGCCCCGCACCACGTCACCCCCCACGCTTCCGGGTACGAAGAAATTAAAGAAAAGACCGACCAGATTGAGTAAAAACAGCCGCGGTAGGGGCGGGCGATTTTCTGCGCCGTAAACCGTAAAGAGCACGAACCATCTTATTGAGCAGATCATCAGTCCGGAATAACCGAGACCGATGGCAGAAACGGCCGCTGAAAAGGAGATACGGCTAAAGGCCTCCAATAGATCTCGCAATTGAACCACGGAGAAAAGGTAGGAGAGAATTGCGGCCACGACCGCCAAACGTAAAACCAACCACGCGGCTTGCCGCTTATTGAATCGCGTTCGGGCGCTTTCACGCTTCTCTTGCTCTACCCGCTCAGCTTCGCTCATATCAACTGGGTCTTTCTTTCGCTTCCCGGCCGACTTTTCCTTTGCCAACCGGCGAAAATGAACAGTGTGGTATACTCAAACAGATGACCCATCGAAGCCACGGCACCGGCGTGTTTCGTCTTCAGGATTTTGCCGCTTGCGGGGAACAGTGCGTTTTCGAAACGGGGGTTCTCGTCTTTCATCCGGAAAATATCCATTTAGGAAAAAATGTCTACGTCGGCCATCAGACCATATTGAAGGGTTACTATAAAAACACGATGTCTATAGGGGACGAAACCTGGATTGGTCAACAGTGTTTTATCCACGGCGCTGGTGGGCTTACAATAGGGCGTCGGGTCGGTATCGGTCCAGGGGTGAGAATCATCACCTCGGTGCACAAAGACCAGGGCCGAGATATCCCACTGCTTTGTTCTCCGATCGCGTTTGCGCCGGTTACCATAGAGGACGACGTCGATGTCGGTGTCGGAGCGATCATTTTGCCCGGTGTAACCATCGGATACGGGGCGCAGATCGGCGCGGGGGCCGTGGTCGTCGATGATATTCCGTCTTATTCGATAGCGATCGGCGTACCGGCTCGAGTTCAGCGAGCGCGTAAACAATGAGTGAAACGCCCTCTCTTTCCGTCGTAGTCTTCGCCTACAACGAAGCCGAAAACGTCGGGTCGGTACTTGATGAGCTGAACGCGTGGCTCGAGAAAAACAGGGGAGATGCGGAAATCGTTTTCGTCGATGACGGTTCTAGCGACGATACCGGTGCGATCGCGAAACGCATTCTTGAACAGCGCCGCTGCCAATTCGTTCGCCATGAACGAAACCGCGGAATCGGTGCCGCCTTAAAAACCGGCGTGAACACGGCGAAGTCGCAATGGGTCACCTTCATGCCGGCGGACGGACAGATCGAACCCGAGGCCATCGCTACCCTGTGCCAGGCGGCCGAGGCCGAAAGTGCGGACGTTGTCCTGTCGGTCTACGACCATCGTGCGGACGGGCTCGATCGGAAAATACTCTCCTGGGGGGTTCGGACCTTGATCTTATTGATTCACGGTGTTGCTCTGCGAAGCGACGGACCTTATTTGTTCAAGCGTTCCATTTTCATTCCTGAGGAGTTGCCGCCGGATAGTTTTTTCCTTAATTTTGAGTTTCCCATTCGCGCGCTTCTGGCCGGACTAAAGGTTTCTACCGTTACTATTCGCTGCCGACCCAGACGAGGCGGTATATCTAAATCCACGGGGTTTCGCAGGATAACCGCGGTGGCGCGCGATTTGGTTGACCTTCGCGCGAGACGCCTTCGTTCCTTTATCGCTCGCACGCTGGGCGTTGAGTAATCCGTGGTCGCGCGGATCGTAAAGATTGCCTTCGCTTCGCTCGCAGCGCGGCGTGTCTCGGATTCCGGACTTCGCCACAAGGACCGTGCAATCGCCGTTCGGTTCGCCTCGCTTTCGAGGTCGCGGCGTCGCGCCACGCGATCCGCTATGAGCCCCTCGCTCATACCGCAATCGCCGAATTGAGGCGATCTCGTAGGGTTGAACGGGCAATACCCAACGCTCGAGCGGCAGCGGATTGATTTCCTTTATGATCAGCGACCGCTTGTTGCAGGGCCTGAACTGTTAGCGTCTTTGACACGGCTTGTCCTCCAATGCGTTTTATCGCGGCATCGATGTCTTTCGCGTCGATATGGCGCGACGGCGCGGCGACACAAGCTGCTGATATGACGTTACATAATTCGCGAGCGTTACCGGGCCACGAGTAAGCCGTAAGAAGTGAGATCGCGTCTTCGGTTAATGAGCGATACCCAACTTCTGCGATGATCTGTCGTAGAAAATGGTTCGCTAAAACGCATACGTCCTCCCGGCGAGAGCGTAGCGGCGGAATTTCGATGATCAGTCGCGTCAGGCGATAATAGAGATCCTTGCGAAATCCGCCGGCGTTTGCCATGGCGCGTAGATCCCGATGCGTCGCGCAAACCAGCCGTACGTCCACCTTGATTTCGGATTCGCCGCCGATTCGGCGGACGGCATTGCTTTCGATTACCCGCAATAGCCGTGCCTGCATTTCGCTCGGCAACTCGCCTATTTCATCTAGGAACAGCGTTCCTCCATCGGCTTGCTCGAAAACTCCTTTGTGCTTCGAAGCCGCACCGGTAAAGGCTCCGCGTTCATGTCCAAACAGCTCTGATTCCACGAGATCTTGCGGCAATCCGCCCGCGTTGAGCGCCACGAAGTTCTTTTTTGCTCGCGGCCCTGCTTGGTGTAGAGCCCGTGCGATTCCCTCCTTGCCGGTTCCGCTTTCGCCTAGAATCAACACTGGCCAAGAGAGCATGGAGACTCGCCTAACGTCGTTAAAAATGTCGAGCATTGCGGTCGAACGCGCGACCATTCCGGAGATCACCTGTTGCTCTTCATCGCTACAAGCGCTGATACGGATATCGGTACGGCCGATGCGTAACTGCCCGCCTTCGGACAGCAGCGCGGAGAGCACTCTCACTCCATTCACGAAGGTCCCGTTTTGACTGCCGAGGTCTCGGACCAGAAGACCGGACTCGCTCGGCTCTAGCCGACAGTGACGAGCGTCAACCGCGCTGTCGTCGATCACGATCTCGTTGTCCTGAGCGGATCCGATTTGAAGCGGAGAGTTCTCAATGTAATAGCGCCGCACCTCACCGTCGCGTTTGACCACGAGATTAAGCTTTCTCGAGGTTTCATGGCCGACCGCTAATGTCTCGACCGCAGCCGCTTTCTTTTCAAGGGTCTTATCTCGGTCGACGAGTTCACGGGTCAGAAGGTAATCTTTGCCGAGAGCCAAAGACTGCCTCAGGGGTAAATGACGCTCTTTTGACCGTAACCGTTTGTCTTGAGCCAAATCATAAGCGACCACTGTTCCCCGACGAGCGACGATCAGCAGTTGATGCTCCGCTACCTGCGGATCGTGAATCACAATATCACAACGCTGATCGCGTCCGACCGCGAGTGGACGCGTTCCGAGATCGTATTCACCCAGGGCCTGTCCGCGATAATAGAGTTTGAGCTTTTCCATAAGTCTGTCCGAATACAAGCAATAGAATGAATAAATATCGATTCAAATATGGGGTAGCGATCGCGTTCTTCGCCGTGGATAGACGGAATGCCGAGATCAAATCGTGCTCGTGTACGAGAATATCTGGTATTTTTTATAAATAAGTCACGTGCTGCTCCTTTGCGCCTCTCGGGTATCGTTCGTCGTTCGGCTTGGCGTCGAGCAAGCTCGCCGCTTTCGGCTATCGTTCCGCGATCAAACCTCTTATCGTCAACTTCAGAAAAAGGTTGCACCCTATCTAAAAAAAACGCCGCTTGTCAGGGCGTTATACCTTGGAGCGCGTTTAATAAGTTCCTCCGCTCGTCTTTCGGGCGAAACGGCCCAATCTGCAGCGTCGCTCGCTCCTCGAAATAGCGCTGCTACTGCTTCGTCGCGGTTCCTTGCATCTTGCTCCGTCGCGCTCCGAAATACTCGCTCGGTCCTTATTAAAACACGCTTTTAGACATTCTTTTTCGGCGCCTAAAGTAACGTTTTGGATTCGCCGTTTAAAACATGAAGAATCGATAGAAAAAAACCGAATCGATATGCGAAGGAATACATTAAGCGACAAATCGCCATGTAGGCGACACGATCGTTAAAAATGTACTTTTACAATGAACCTGATACGATCGTCGATAAGTTTGTGATATCTTTATCTTGCGCTTGCGCTTGCTGATTCTGTGAGGGAATATACGACCGATGGCGAAATGCGCCTAACCTTACCTGCTCTGTTCTTGGAATCACTTACAATTTCCCGTTCATTAGAGCTATCGGAAGGAAAAAGAGTACCTTTTTTTCATATTTGATCCTGTTTTTTGATAAAGCGGTTAATGAGTCTGGTAGACAACAGGCCGACTGAGACTGCAAGTACGGAGTAAACATGTCTTTCGATTTCGCAACGAAAACAGCTAGTTCCAAAGCAAATACGCGCCACTCAACGGTATCTCCTAAGAATACCGAAATGAATCGAAGCGATAGAAACGGAGGTTCGATGAATAAAATGACTTGGCGAGAAATTTGCGAAAACGATGGTCTCCGTGGACGATGGGTTGCGATTGATGATTGTCGCTTTGACGAGGTTACCGGTCGAGCCATGGAAGGCTCTGTAGTAGACGTAGATGACGATCTCGCGGAGTTGTGCGCGCGTATTCGTGAATCGAAATGGAAAAACTGCTCAATCCTTTTTGCCGAGCTCGATGGTCCGACACGCGTAGCCAATTCGAAACCTCTCTGTAATTAGAAACCTATAAGTTGTTTACCTTAACGTTGTAAAGACTGTAAGCGTTCAGGGGGGCAAACAAGTCGGCGGCCAATTCGCCCGTAAAACCGAGCGCGCCCGCAGTGCCGGCGAGGATGGTACTTG
>JAFGIB010000350.1 GCA_016929805.1 Deltaproteobacteria bacterium
AGGATCCTCGTTTTCCTTTGGACCCTCGATGCCAAATTTATTGTTCGTCTTCTTAGCATTCTTATCGCCCATTTGGCCTTCTTCATCCTTATGGCGCTTACCTTTTCCGCTCTCCTTGTCGTCCTCAAGCAGCCATTCGGGCATTTCCTCTTCGACCAATTCAGGTGCCTCGATCAGATATTTTATTAATCTCGAGTCCGCGCTGAGCAATTCAAGGGATAGCGATGTCGCGTTTGGAGGCAGAAAATAAAACATAATCAGCATCAGCAGCATTAGGGCGGCTGATAACAGAGTCCAAATATGACCCGCCCAATCGAACTCCGGTCTACCGCCAATACCAACGCGTCTTGCCGCCGACCCCGGCTTGACAATAAAGGTAAAATTTCGATAAACAATGCGAGCCGTCGCCCCGGCGGGAAGCGGAAATTGCCACGCGCCAGCAAGCTCGGTACACGGATGAAGCTGATTGTTCGCCGCCAATTCCTCAATCGTCATGCGCTGCTGCCCGACGGTCACATCTCCGTAAGCGCCGTTCGGAATAACCACGGCAACGCCAGCTCCTAACTCGACAACAACCGGTAAGCGTTCCGTTCCCAAACTCTCGCTTCCGATTAAGTAATCGGTGGCCGGTTTCCCTTTCGCATCAGTCGCATCTCCCACATAATAGGATCGAGGCGGTGATAGGTGCTCGACGTGCAGGACGCTCGTGTCGCCCCATAAGACGGTGACCTCAACCGCCGGTTCAGCCGTATCTATCTCAGCCGGATTGATCGGCGGCCCGCTCGCGACAATTTGGTATTGCACGTTTTCCTCGTGAAAGGTTGATCCGGCTCGCGAGCCCTGGGCGTAATCGCCAAACATCTGAGGAGCCGGAGCTGCAAAAGGATTCGCAAACGCGGCGCCGCCGCCCGCGGGCGACGCAAAGGGGCTCGGAAACGGCATGGCGGGTTGAAAAGCCCCTTGCTGTCTAGGAGCAGAGGCCGGTGGTTGAAATCCCGGTACCTCTTGTCGGAACCCCGGGGCCTGTTGCCGCGGCTCCGAATATTGCGCTGGTTGTTCGTATTCCGGCTGCTCCCTTTGTTCTGCCGGTTGAGCTATTATCGGTACCGCTGCGGCATCTTGATAATCATCGCCGGCACCGATTTCTACTATAATTCTAGTATTACCCAAAACAAGCTCATCCCCGGTTTGTAGTTTAATCTTATTAACCTTCCGGCCGTTCACTACGGTGCCGGAAGTCGAACCGAGATCGATGATGTGTATCTCGTCCGGCCCTGCGATCTCAATGACCGAATGCATTCGCGAGACGTTCTCATCATCGATACGAAGTTGGCTGGATTCCAGCCTTCCAATTTTTATTACATTTTCAGTAATGGTCTCAGCACGAACAACTTGGTCACCCTTAAAAATATGAAACGTGATGGGGATCATCGCTTATACCTTTTGTTAAAAAATCAACTCTTTACCTACCCGCTCGATTGATCGGGACACTCTAATAACCGAACTCCGGTTAGATCCTTTTTATTAAAACTATCTAAGCTAACGCTATAAATCTTCGACCGATTTGAGGAGCTCTGGAATGAAATGCTCTCTTATTTTAATTAGAGACTCGCGCGCTCCTCGTCGTCGTACGAGTAGATTCTCGCCATCCGGTCGAACCAAATCGCCCTGTACCAAATCATCCTCAAAATCGTAGGTCGTCGTGTCTTCCTGTGCGGCCGAAGTGGCTGAAATTCCAAGAATCACAACAACTAGGACCATATAAAATTTTTTCATCTCTAAAACTCCGTCAGCTACCCGTCGATCTACCGCTGCATATTATCTTAGTTCTAATGAGGTATCAATGTATTTATAGTAAATATTCTGTTTTTTCCAGATATTTCTGTACGCTAGTTTCACACTTTCCTTATTAGATAGTCTAATTTTAGAAAAATATGGATTTTATTTATTATCTATCTATCTTTTACCTTATTCGCCCCAAAGCAGCTTATCGTCGCTCTTCTTCTGACTCGATACTTTCTTCTTCTTCGGCTTATCGGCCTTTTCTGCCTTCGCAGGCTCCTCTACAGGCGTCTCTGCTTTAGTGGAATCCGTTTTGCTCTTATCAGCAGCTTCCTGCTTTTTCATCTCCTCTTCTTGCTTCTTTCGTTCTGCTTCTTGTTTCGCCTGTTCCCTTTCCATCGTAGCGCGTTCACGCTCCATAACCTCCATTTCGCGCAACGCGCTCACGTATTCCGTAATAACCTGTTTTCGACCGGCGACGCATTTAAATTTCCGCAGACACCGCTCTTTCTTCTTACCTTCCTTGCCCTTACATTTTTCGCGATCGCATTTACGCGTCACCTCATCAACCGCGGCTTCATAGACTTCCCTTCCTCCCGCCAACGCCAGAAACTTGTCGTAGAAGTCATCGGCCTTGTTCATCTCTTCCGGCGTACCATTCATGAAATCTTGATACAACACTCCCAAATTATAATACGTTTCGGGTCGGTTGGGGGCGAGCTGGGATGCCTTCTTGTACGCCGCGAGCGCTTGATCTTTCTCTTCCAAACCGCGAAGCGCGATAGCCAAACCTATTTGCGCTTCAAAGCTGTTGGGCTGAAGCTCCAAAGCCTTGGTATATGCTGACTTCGCGTCCTGATACCCTCGGAAACCTAAGGTGATCTGCGCAAAATTCATATATGCTTCAAACATCTTTGGATCGAGCGTAAGAGCCTTTTTGAACTTTGCCGCCGCCTCGATGATTTTGTTTCGTTTTAAATCAATTAGTCCCCAGGTATTATAAATCGGTGCATAACTCGCGTCTATCTTCTGCGCCTGGTTGCACACCACCTCCGCTAAATCCAGCTTCTTCTCGTCCTCGTGAGCTTGACTCGTATATAGCAGCGCCATTTCGTTGAACGCAGGAAGATATTGAGCGTCTATAGCCAGTGCTCTACGAAGGTTGTTCAGCGCCTCTGCGTTGTCGCCTTTTCGCCGCTGAATGATAGCTATATTAACGTAAGCTTCCGCACATCGAGGATCATTACGAATCGCCGTGGTGAATTCACTCATTGCAGCCGATTCCCGACTATTGTTCAAATGATCGACCCCGATGCCAACCCGTGCTTTACAAAACTTACTATTTTCTCTCAAAGCGCGGTTATAAAAACCTAGCGCTTGCTGTATGCGTCCGCAGCGTTGATGGCTAAGCCCAACCATGTAAATCGCTTCAGTAAATCCCTTTTGCGCGTCAATCGCCTCTTCAAACATACTCGCCGCTTTATCGCATCGCTCATTAGTCCAACCTTGCTTCTCAAACGACTTAAACGTCTTGAGGGCTTCGAGCCAGCGTTCATGAGCGACTTGGGTCACCGTTTTTCCACCCGCCGTTCGGATAACCTTGCCGTTCGCCGTCGCGGGCGCAGCCGACTCTACCGAGCCCGCGGACGCTCCGCCACATCCCTCAATTAGAGAACTACCGAGCGCCATTGTAACAAAGCACGCTAATAATAAACCGGCGCGCACTCCGATAATCAACTTAAGTCGCACACCTATACGCATTCGCTTGTTCTTATCCATTATTACTCCTCGCCCTCTAGGTCCTCATCTTCGCCCATGACCAGGTCAACGACTCCAGGTGCCGCGTTGGCACTATAAACGTAACTCTGTTTAGAATAAAGCTCCGCCGCGCGGGGGTATTGCCGCGGGTCGAGTTTATAAAGCTCGTCCTCACAATGAGTCATATATTGATTAAACCATCGTACTTTGGTAGCAGTTATTAGGCAGTACTCGTACGCCCCTTTGGCTTTTTCGACCCACGGTGTTGACGCTTCGTCAAGCCCCTGATAATAAATGTCGACCAACTCATCGTCTCCTTCAAGCATCGGCGGAACCGGTGCATCACGGAAATCATCTACGAAAGATCGGTACATATCTCCCACCCGAGAGGCCGCTGCGATCTCCCATTCCGGAACTTCCAGTTGAGCGATTTGTCCGTAAGATTTTTCCGCTTCGCCTAAAGCGGCAGCCTTCGCTTCCATCCATTTTACGAAATCACTCCCCATCCACTTATCAAATTCCTCTTTCATCTTCTTTCGCTTTTCTACGACCGCCGCGGTGTACAGCTTCTTTTCTCTATCAGATAGCTTTGTTTTCGGCTGATAGGTCGGAAATTTTATTACTTTAAACCGGTCGAAAAGTTCGTCCGAGTAAAAAAAGATCGCTTCAGCGGTCGCGATTTTTGCCTCCGCTATCGCGCGCGTCTTCTTTTCGTCATCCATACCTGATTTCGCGATTTGCTCGGCAGCGCCCGCCGTCCAGGTTTTCTGCGCCGCTCGAAAGAAAGGACTCGCTTTGTTCTTGTCATTCATCGCGAGATACGCAGTACCGATCGCTACGTTCGCCTGTATGATCTCGTTAGGCAGCGCGGAGCGTCGGTAGGAAGCGAGGAAACCCTTATAATGTTCGATAACTTTATTCCAGTTCTTTTGGCGTTCGTAAATCGAGCCTACCGAAAATTTGACCTGCGAACTTTCTCGAGGAAATCTCGTTTTGTAGTACTTTTCGAAATCCTTCGCGTTCTGGGCGGCTTTTTCCTCGTTTCCCAGCCCTAATCGGAAAAAGGTCGCGTTTTGTAGCGCCTCGTGCGCTATCGCGCAGGTACCCGCTTTCTTGTCTTTTTCCGAACAGTTCTTTCCGTCTTCTCCCGGAAAACGGTTGGCAAACTGCTCGTAGTATTCCGCCGCTTGATCGTATAAAGCTAGGGCGTGAAAATTCGCGCCTATGAGGTAGATGGCGCGCTTCGCCCATTCGCTCTCCTTGAATCGGTCGATGAGAACTTTACGCACCTTGATCGCGCGTCCTAGCAACCGCGCGGCCTCGAAGTTGATCGCGGCGTTATATAACACTTCATCGAGCTTTCCGCATTCTTGATACTTGCGGAAAATGGTTACGTAAACGCTCGCCGCCTTTTTATAGGCTTCGGTTTCTTGAAGTGTTTCAGCTTTTTTTCGAAGAAGGTCGCAGCGCAATTGCTCTACCACATCGCATAATTCGCCGTGGGCTTCCTTTTGCTCTTCCGTTTTGCAGTAAATCACAAAAAGCGGTTCGATCGATTCGTTCATGTCGTCGAAACAAGCCGGCCGTTTCGGTTCGCTATAGGTGCCGAGAACGTTTAGAGAATCTAGGTATAGGTTCGCCGCGTACACGGCGAGGTCGCTCTGCGGATGGTTAAACGCAATATCTTTGAACAACACGGCGGCTTCTTCGAAGTGATTCGATTCGTAATAAATACGCGCGCGGCGGTATTTGATCTGCGCGAGATCTTCGCTGTCCGGAACAAAACACACATAGCGCTGAAACGCGTTCAACATCCCTTGTTCCAACGGGGTAAAATCGCGCGATTTGAACTTCGCGATCAAGTCCTCCTCTTCCTTCTCCTTCTTTCCTTTCTTCTTTTTGCTTTCGCGATCCGTTCTGGTTGAGGTCTCGTCTTGCTGATAGGTTAGTTGATAGGACTTATTGTAACAAAGCACAGCCGCATAGGCCGCATCTGCGGTGTATTGGCCTTGCGGATCAAGCTCCACGACCTTATCGAACGCCGGACCGCACTTAGTCCAATCCTCCATTTTCCACAGCAACTCAGCGTAGTAGTAGCTTACCTTATACTCGGTAGGCCAATCGCGCTTGTCGATCTCCGGGAACTCCATCTTCTCCATATCAGGGAACTTCTGTAAGATGAGATTATACAACTTAGCCGATAGCTCCATCGTGTTCCGATCGTTTGTACCCGGTTGGGTATCGGTGCCGATCGCTTCACGGTGCCACGCGGTTGCTAAATCTATCAATACCGAGGCCGCGGCTTGCTTACACGCCTTGCGAGTTTCTATCGCGCGGTTGCTCTTCTCGAAAACCTCCCACAGATCAAGCATACGTTCGATTTCCACCACCTGTCGCGGCTTCGGCTTCGAGGAAATTATCGCGTTCGTAACTCGGGTTTGCCAATAACAGATCTTATCGTCCTCGGATTTTTCCGCCATTAATTTATGATAAACAGCAATCGTGCCATCCCATTGACCGGTGTCGAAGTAGAGCTCCGCGAGGTGTTCGAGCATCTCGTAAGCTTGTTCCGGGGTCTTGGCATATCGAGAAAAGAACTCTAACGCACGTTCTGGGTTGCCGACCTGGGCGTAGGGCATGATCATCTCTCTACGCGACTGTTTTATCAGGTTATCTATGTTATGAGACTTGGGATACTTTTCCCCGAACTCAATGGTCTCTACAAATGCTTGAAGCGACCCTCTAAAGTCTTCCAAGTTGTAATAACACCAGGCTTGCTTATAAAGCGCGTAACCATAAACCCGGTTAGTCTCCGGCGGAATCTCGGTTACTTTCTTATAGAAGCGTATCGCCGCCTGCATATCTCCCTGTTGAAAGTAGTACTCGGCAAACGACAGATACGCGTTGGGGATGTACTTACTCTGGGGATATCCTTTGATCAAGCGGTGATATACCTGTCGCGCTCGATCGTACTGTTTCATTTCCTCCAAGGAAAAGCCGAGAGAAAACAGCACTTCGTCCATTCTACGGAAATCAGGATGATCCCGTACGAGAATCGCTAATTGCTTAATGTTGGCCTCTCGGATTCGGTTGAGTTCAGCCTCTTCTTTCTTTTGTCGATCGCGAGCAGCTCGGCAATCGCCGGCATTCTTTCTTTTCGTGCACGCCTCGTAAATCGGCTCATCCCATTTACGGACCTGCGCGTTTTGTTGCGTTATCATCTCGAAATAAAGCTCTGCTAAACGCAATAAAAAATCCGGCCGACGTGAATCATTCACCCGCGTGTTTTGTATCAACCGCTTGGTTATTGTAACCTCTTGATCGAGCAGCTTCTTCGCGCGGGCTTGGATAGTCGCGCGGTTGCGCAGAGTCGCAACATCGATTTGTATCGCGGGTCCTTTAGGCCCTGTTTCTTTCTTTTGCTCAACCTTGCGCTTCGCTTGTCTAAGGCGAGATTGCGGGGTCTGACCCTTGGTCTTCTGTGCTTTCGGCGCGTTGCTCGGACATTCATTAACGCGTTGCGGCGTATCCGGCGGAACGCACATTCCCTCGGACGCCCGAGCGCTCGCCGGATCGTCCTCATTCGGTCCGCGAGCCGCCGCCGTCGATGACAGGGTTTGAGCGGCTAATAACGTCGAAACTAGAACGGTAATATATAGTCGATTCATATCCTTACCTTCCGCACATAAACGTGACTTCCTGACGATAATATCCGAGCTCGTCGCGCCAGTATTCGCCTTTGAACGGCCACACGACGTGCTCTGAGTCTACTTCCACACGTCCTCCTGTTGACTGTCCCGCGAGAGATTGCTGTTGTTGTAACTCAGCGGACAGTTGCCCACGCATATGGTTCAAGATTTCTATCTCCACCGTATCGATCTGGTTTGATAAATCCTGCATATCTCGAATCAAGCGGTCATAACGCGCTTTTGCGATATCGCCTGTCTGATCGATCGCAAAGGACTTAGCGACTAGAATATCCTGCAGGATCCTGCCTCCTAGGGAAGAGCCTCTAAACTGAGCCGGCCCTTTGCTCAGCTCTTTTTCCTGTTGCTCAAGCAGAGCGACATATTCGAGATTCGCCAATACCGTTCGGTCGGATAATGCGGATTCGACTACGCCTTGAATTTCGATCGGAAGATTCGCTCTACCTTCTCTAACTTGCTTTAGAAACTCGAAAAACTGCGCGTTGTCTTTATATTTCTGCAAAATCTCTTCCAACTTTTGCTTCACCGGATCGTACCGTTCGTGAAACTGTTGCACCACTGCGGAAGCGTTCTCCATTTGGCAATTCGAAAAGAATACGACGGCCTTTAGAACCATCGCTTCCGGGTAGAACGCGCCGGTGAAATAGGGAGAATATAAGGTATGTATATTGCCTAGAGCGCGAGAGAACTCGTCCGCCAAGAAAAAGGCCCAAGAGGCTTCAAACAACGAATCGAGCCAGTATTCGCTCTTAGGACTGATTTCGTTCCAGGCCTCGACAGCGCCGCCTAGGAGCTTGCCGTCCACCTTTCGCTCGCCACCCTCATTCACCCGATTCGCCGCCGTATAATAGACGCGAGCCAACGAGATCAAAGCCAGATCTCGCATGCGCTCCTCGTCCTCGATTCCTTCCACCTCGTCCGAATCAATCGCTTTGAGAATGTCCCGAAACGCGGCTGACGCGGGTTTGGCTTTTCGCAAGCGAATATACGAAATACCCTCGAAGAATCTCGCTTGTACGAAGAACTGCGAATCCTTCGAGACTTGATTCAATAGCTTAATCGCCTGTTCGAACTCACCCTGATTGTATTTCGACCTGCCCATTAAATAGAGCATGCGATTGTAGAGCACCGCGTTATCAGCCGTATTAAACTGCTCGAGCTGTTCGACGCCGAAACGACCAACCTTGTCGATGATCCCCGCCGGTTCGGGAAGTTGCGCCGCAAGCTGTGCCAACCATTGAAGGGTTTGGTCGAAGAAGATATGGCTGCGCCCCATCTCCGATATCTCGTCGAAAACCGCGAGAGCCGACTGATAATAATGGAGATGAAAGAGAGATTTACCCAAAAAAAACTGCGCTTTTTGAACGTTTGCCGGCGCATCTTGCGTTTGTCCTTCTACCACCCGTTGAAACTGCACCGCGGCTTCTTGGTGTTGCTCTTGGGTATATAAACGCAATGCCATGGCCAACGACTCGGAAGGAGGGCCTTCCGCAGGTGGGCCTACTGGAGCCGCTCCAGCCTCTTGCATTCCAAACTGCATGTCTTGGGCCTCTACCGGCGCGGCTACAACAAACAGTATTAATAAAATAAATAAACCATTTCGTGTTCGGCTATTGCACATCAATTCGCTCCATAATTGAGTCAACGATCGCCAATCTGTGTAGGTGAATTCTAGATATAAGGGCTGTCTAAGAAACCGAGAGCAAAAAGGTCTTTGGTGAAAAAAGCTGCAATCTCGATAGGTTAGAGCACAACGTCGGTCGATGATAGATAGCGCTTAAATAGATTGTCAAGCAAAAAGGCCTGGTAAAAACGCGTGGTACAACGTGACACATTTATTCGTTATTTATAGCCGGGCATACTACGTCTTGACACCCCGTCTTATACAGAAGTAAGTTTCATATCGTAAACCCTATTGAGTCGCCTAATAAAGATCTCATTACTTTTTTATTTCAGGCAAACGATACATTTTTTTGTAATTTTGGGTTAAAAGAAAATTATGGAAAATATTGTAGATTTTGTTCGGAACTACAGAGTTTTTTTCTATTTCATAATCGCCGGTGGTTTAACGGCAATACTGGTAAGCTGCGCCGAAGGAGTTGGCGACCCGTGCATGCCGGAGTCGATTCCGGACGATGGGTTTAATGACGATGAAGTATATATAGAAGCCAGCTCGGTTCAGTGTGAGACCAGGGTGTGTGGCGTTTTTAAGTTTAAAGGCGACCCGCGGAACCCAAACAATGATCCCGTCATAGAGGGGCAGGTTAAGGACCGCGTGTACTGTACGTGCAGATGCCGAGCGCCGAAAAAAGGTTTCGCGACCTGTTCTTGTCCGGACGGATTCACGTGCACCGAGGAAGATCTTCTCGATTCCGCGGGAGATGGACTGAGAGGCGGCTACTGCGTAAAGGTAAAGTTATGAACTAGATTACGCGCCGCGAAAGCGGTTGCGTTGCCGAGCTCTAATGGTCCCCAAAAAGTCCGCGTTTCAAAAAAGCGATCTCGGCCGTCGCGCGGAAGATTTGGTCGCGGACTTTATTAGGGAAAAGGGCTTTGAAATCATTGCTCGTAATCAACGCGTCGGCCGTCTCGAAATCGATATCATCGCTCGAAAAGGTACTTTGGTCGTCTTTTGCGAGGTGCGATCGCGTACCGATGATTCCTGGATGACCCCAGCTCAATCCATTGGTCACGCGAAAATCGAACGGTTACGTAGAGCCGCTATTCAATGGCTGATATCGACGCAGCCGTCCGCCACTGAAATACGCTTTGACGTCGCGTCTGTCGTCTACGATGTCCCTCAAGGTAGAATCGATTATTTCGACAATGCATTTTAACGTTCTCGATCGATTCCGCTAAAAAGCTCGTTGTCGATCAGAGGTTCACGACCTCGTCATCGTAAAGAGTCTCGCATGCGATCGCGAACCTCGACAAAGCCTTGAATCGCTTCATCCGACAATCCGGCATCTTTCGCTTTCGTTATAGCGGAATCCAAACGCTCTATCTCTTTTTCCCGTTCAAACCGAAGACTCATAACCATCTCTTCAAAGGCGAGGAAGATGTCCTTGAGCTCATCATTCTTGCGAATCCCCCCTTTAATGTTGAGACGACCTTCGCGGACTTCTCCTATTAGTTGTCTAATCCGATAAGCCGGACCGACCAGCCTGTGTGTGATGACGATACCCGTGATTCCCAGCGCCAATACAAGGCATAGAATACCGCCGAGAATAGCTACAAGCACCCGCCGATCGGCTTTCACCGCCTCTTCCTCAATAAAAGCCACGAAATCCGGGCTTAAGTCTTGTTGCGATTCTAATTGATTCATCTGCAACAACGCGGTCTGACCCGTCGAATACTCATAAGCGAAATATCCCAACACTCCCGCCACGACCACGGTTACGCCTACGACCATAGAGACATATTTCATCTGAAATCTCGGCTCGAGGAGAAAGTTGCGTATCTGTCTCCTGGGCGGCTGGTCGACTTTTCGATATGTGAGTTCCGTGTCTTCAGTCATCTATTGCCCCCGTCGTACAAAGGACTCTTGTTTTTTAACCATAATAATCATCAAGCATCGTCTTCCAATTCAACTCAAATTTAGTTACCCGAAATAGCCAACGCTTGAGACAACCTGCGTAGAGCGCCTCGAAACGCGCCTTCGATAGCCTGAACCTCTGTTCCCGGACCCTCGCCCATAACGGTCGCGGAGCCTTGCAAAATCGACCGCATATCTCTTCCCGGATAAGTACCAACGATTACAGAAACCACGGCGCGGGTGCCTCCGCCTTGCTGTTTTTCCAGTTGAACGACCGAACTATCGAGAAAAAAACCCATCAACTTCTGCTTTTCGATCACCGCTTTTGCACGCTGTGGATTCTCGTTTATCGGAGCGACTAGCACGCCTTCGACAGCGCTCACCTGCTCTACGATAAATTTTTGCGCACGCACTAAAAGATCTTTGCTTATAGTATTATTTTTAGTTGCTGGTACACCTACACCAACATAAAAGCGAAGCGGACCCAAGGACGGCCTCGTCGGTGCCGCCGTCGTAGAGTTATCGGTTTTGTCGCGTTCCGCTCTTTTCTGTAATACGGCAATGGCTCTTGAGACCGCTGACCTTACCGCTGGCTCCGGATCGTCGCGACGCTGTTCCAGTTCGTTGAGAGCGCTCGGATCTCCTATACGTTCAAGAGAAGTTGCGGAAGCGGCGCGAACGGCGGGATGCTGATCGCTAAGCGCGGCAAGCAGCGCCTTTAGCACGGAAGGTTCATTCTTCACTCGACCGAGCGAGATTGCCGCTTGGGCTCTCACGCGAAACTGTGATGAGCCTTCGAGCAATCGGACTAAATAATCGCTTTTCGCGTCAGCGAAGAGAGCGAAAGGTAATAAAAACGAGACAAAAAGACTAAGAGAAAGAAAACAGAAAATCACGAAAACGTACTTGTTAGACAACTTCGAGTGACTTTTGCAACAAAATAAAGCTCCGATCAATCGCATAAAATTCTCTCGTGACGCTGAATAGAAGGCTTTTGTTCTCGTGCGACGGCGTCAGCTTCTATCCGCTTCTCTATAATAATCGGCATTCGACCGGAGCTATTGATCGGCACTTTATCGATTGTGGTCTCGGCGTACAAAAGAAAATGCAATATTACTGTAAACCTACTAGAAATCGCTCTAGCATCACAAATTAGCAATCAAGTTAAAATAATACTATAAAAATTTATATTTAACGTATTTTATACCAATGCGAACGATAGGGCTTGCGATGCTCATAGAATATAAGCGGAGTAATCAATACAAAATATAATAATATCAAATATTTAAGTGCTTTTATTGCAACGCGCATTATGTCGAGCGGTTCGAATTCTCCCTTGGCGAGGTCGTATCTGAAACGCTGATGTTTTTTCCTTTTATTTCTATTTTTACCTTTTTGTTTTACGTAAGTGCCGCACTCTTTTATTGCGCTTCGAACCCGAATTTATCAGTCGCCCAAACGGTCATCCGAATTAAGTCAAATACGCGAATCCGATTGACCGCGCAAAAAACACCTCAGTCGATAGAAATCAGCGGAACTCTGGAAGATAGCCTCGGAGTTCCGGTACCGAATCGAAATATCGAAATTCTCGTATCTTCTGCCGGCCAGCAGACATCCCGTAAGATGCTTACCACTGGTTCTAACGGAACCTTTTCGGCCAAAATCTTCCTCGAAAAGGAAAAATACACCGTTCGAGCGAGATTCCGTGACGAGAAGTACTACGAAAGCGCCGAGGCGACCATAACTTCAGATAACGCTATGGTTCTGCGCAAATCTAGCGTCAAAAGCTTCGTGAACGGGCTCTTGGACCAAAATCCCGACGCCGTAAGACGGCACGTCGTTACCGATAGACCGCCAAATGCGCTTTGGCTGCTGATCCCGATGGGCCTGTGCTCGTTTCTTGTTTTCGCGATCAAACGCGATAAATGGAATTCGAGATCGAGATACGAAGCCACGCGAAAAGAGAATCATACTCCGGGAATTATGACCGCTCGGCCTGCGCGCTACGCGCTGGCGGCGCAAACATCTATTTCCGGAATAGTGCGGGATGCGCAAAATCGAGAAGCCATTGCCGGTGTCGAGTTATCGCTATTTCCGCTTAGTGGAAGCGATATAAAGCTTGAGGTGACAAAGCAAGGTTTTTTCTCTTCTCCCGTATTGGCGCGCGGCAAGTGGAAAATACGAGCGAAAGCATACGGATACGTTGAAACGGAAAGGAATTTCGAAATACCTCACCGCGGGGAATGGACGAATGTACAAATTCGGCTGTTAAGCATGCGAACACTCGCTCTTCAATCGTATCGAAAGGTCGCTCTTGCGCTATTGCCGATACCTCAGTTGTGGGACATCTGGACTTTAAGAGAAACCATTGATAACTCCAGTAAATTACTGCGTACGCCGTCGCTGTTAAGGTCGCTTCTTGAACGCGTAGAGCGATCCTCGTACGGCCGCACGCCCCCCTCAGAACAAGAGGTCGAAGCTATCGAAACACGAGTGTCATCTGCGCTAGGCGATATATCGCGAATCGAAACTAGAGACACGACGCCATATCGGCGTTGACGTTTAGGTCTCGCCGTCTTTATAGTAGACCACGCCTCCCCGGCTATTTCTGCAACGAAAAAAATGCCCGCCATTCACACAAAAATAGAAACATGAACGACGCCTATATAATAACGGCAATAGTTGCAGTGATAGTGGTCGGTCTACTGCTTTGGATAGCAGCGCAACGTAAGAAGCTTCCCGGTGCTAGGAAAAAAGAAGATGCATTACCTTCTGTCGAATCGTTGGCTGAAAATAAAAGAGGTCCGACGACCGCTGCGGCACCTCAAAAGGTAATAAGCGCGAAGGAAAAAGCTGAGAAACCAAGGATAAAAGAGAAAGAAGCCGGGCCGCCGGAGACGGAACAGATATTGGAATGCGACGTTGATCTCGTCGGCGCGAAAGACGAGATCAAACCGGTACCCTCGATAATCCCAGAAAAGACTCCGGAGGAAATCTATCAAGAAGAACTAGCCGCCATTAGAAATGGACTCGCTCCTACGCGCGGCGGGTTTGTCTCCCGCTTAGCCAAGCTCTTTCGGGGCAAAAAAGCTATCAATTCCAGCCTGCTCGAAGAAATCGAAGAAGTGCTTATAACTGCCGACATCGGAGTCCGTACTACCGAAAAATTTATCGGATCGCTCAAGTCCAAAATGCAACAAGGCGAGTTACCGGATGAAGAGAGCGTATGGAGCACGATCCGGCATCAAGCGTTAGAACTGCTCTCCTCCGTTAAGGCCGTCTCGACGTTGAACGCGCGACCAGGGGTGATTCTAGTCGTCGGCGTGAACGGAGTTGGAAAAACCACGACGATCGGAAAGCTGGCGAGCCGATTTCAGAGCCGAGGAAAAAGGGTATTGCTCGCAGCCGGGGATACCTTCCGCGCCGCCGCGGTTTTGCAGCTTGAGGTTTGGGGACGTAGAGTCGGATGCCCGGTAGTAAAAGGAAAAGAGAATGCGGATCCGAGCTCTGTGATATTCGACGCGATAAAAAAAGCGAACGACGAAGGTTTCGATCTCGTTATCGCGGATACCGCCGGAAGATTGCATACAAAAGTTCCGCTTATGGAAGAACTAAAAAAGATCAACAGGACTATAATAAAGGCCTTGAATGGAAAGAATTCATACGAAGTGCTTCTCGTTCTTGACTCTACCATCGGCCAGAATGCTATACAGCAGGCTCGCTTATTTAGAGAAGCTCTAGAAGTAAAAGCGATTGCTCTTACAAAACTTGATGGAACAGCTAAAGGCGGCGTGATACTCGGTGTGGTGGACGAACATCAAATTCCAGTGCAATACATCGGGCTAGGCGAACGAATCGAAGACCTAAAGGAATTTGACGCTGAGAGCTTTGTGGATGCGCTTTTTAGCAAGCCTAACGACCGTACGTTAGTTGCCTAACGTTGCTAATATGTGATTTACCGTGATATAGTCCGCCGGAGTTGCCAGGTTTGTAGAATTTTCGTTAGTGATTTCAGCTTGTTGCAGATACAAAAAGCCTAATTTGCGCAGATTTCGTTCAGAAAAAAAGGTCATAAAAACAGCAACTAAATAGGTGCCATGATGAGCCTGGGTTCAAGAAATAACCTGGAGAAAAGGAATTTGAAGAGGCAACAGATCGTACTAGGGGTCGGCCTTATCGCTTTTTTTAGTTTCGTCGACGAGGCGTTCGCGCAAGATATGTCTTTCGAAATAGATGAGGCCGAGTCTGCCGAAGCTCAAGCGGGCGCGAAAGAAGGACAGGAAGGAAAAGCAAAGGCTTCCGCCAAAACGGAGGTCGGCGGAGATGTCCTTTCTGATTTGGCCGGAGCGGAAGAAAAAGAAGAGACTGTTGTCGCGGAACGCGAGCATCATAAATTGGTTACGGAGGAGATATACGCGGTTCAGCGTATTTACGCTCTGCGTTATCTCCGTTTTGAGCTCGCGCCTTCAATTGCTCTAACGATGAATGACCAATACATCAGCCATAACGCTCCAGCGGTAGCGCTGAACTTCTGGGTCACAAACGTTCTAGCCGTTGGCGCGAATTTCCTGTGGTATCAAGGATTTGAAAACCAGTCCGATCTCACTTTTCACGTCGGACGTTCGACGCGATTGGGTGTTCCGATTACCGAATATCAACTCGGCGCGCACCTCAATTTCACCTACGTACCGATTTATGGGAAGTTCCAAATGTTTAATGAGTATATTTTTCAATGGGACTCCTATCTCGTCGGAGGCGTCGGTTTAATGCGGACCAGACCCTATCCGGTCGTCGATCCGAACCGTAACTTCGACTTTGGCTTTCGCGTTGCTTTCAACGTGGGAATCGGCATAAGAGTTTTTATTACGAGATATCTCACCGCCTTTCTCGAGCTCAGAGACTATATGTATCTAGAGAGACTCGAGAACCTTGCCATCGCACTTGATGACGAACGCACTAATCCGGATACCTGGCTCGCTGAAGACGCGACGCTTACGCATAATGTAGCGGCTCACGTCGGCATGACTATTTTCTTACCGTTTGACTTTGATTACCGCTATCCCAAGTAGTCTGACCACAACCGTAGAATGATGGACGCGAGAGTGATGAGAATAATAAAACGATTCGTACTCACAGTGGCGCTTATGCTCGGTTGCATGGCGTCTTTTGGATTGCCGTCGACTCAAGCGCAAGACGTCGAAATTAGCGGTCCGCTGGCAGGTGCGCCCGCGGTCATGCACCTTCGGGTCTATCGCGAAGGACGCTTTCAGGTAAAACCCGCTGTTGCGATGACGCTACAGGATGAATTCGACCGCGCGATTCTATTCGGCGGTGAGCTCAACTATAATATATTCGACTTTTTAGGAGTTGGCGTGTGGGGGGCATACGCAGGTATCCACATTACAACTGGGCTCACCGATGAGGTAGAAGACAAGGGGTTGAGCAACGATCGAAATATACTCAGTCTACCGGATCGCAGGCTTTTCGATGATCAAATTGGCGAAATCCAATGGATCGCGGCGCCGCAAGCGGTTTTTACGCCATTAAGAGGAAAGCTTGGGATTTTTGAAGAATTGTTCGTCGATACCGATTTTTTCGTTTTCGCCGGCGTCGCGATCGTCGGTGTCGAGGAGCGAGCGGATGTTAATAAAATACCGACTTGCGACGAATTAACTGAGGTTTGCAGACAATCTCAACGAGAACGAACGTCGCGAGTAGCCATTGCTCCGACTTTCGGAGTCGGCTTATCGCTCTATTTCGCCGAGTTCATGGCAATGACCATCGAATGGCGAGGACTTCCGTTCGCCTGGAACACATCGGGAACAGACGAGAGCGGGGATCCGCGTGGAGACTTTCCGGACGACCAAATCGATAGCGATGACCATCTATTCAAGTTCAACCATCTCGTAAGCCTAGGGTTCGCGTTTTACTTGCCGCTAGACGCGACGATCTCACATACCGAAAATTGAAATCGAACGACGCGCCGCGCGGTTCAATTCGATTTTGAGCGGCGAAAAAAGCCCTTTGGGTCGAGATAATAACCTGCAGGAAGGTTGTTTATTACCTCCTCCTTACGCGCACCAATCTCCCAATCGCGGTCACAAAAGCCTTGTAAAATTCGATTTCGAATTCGAAGACTCTCCTCGTCACACAGACAGTCGACCAACTCTTGCCGACAACGCGCGACCTCTTCTTGAGCAAACAGAGCGCCCACAGCGGTGAAGCGCACTGTTTCATTTGCATCTTTTAGAAAACGGGTGACCGCGTCGATGACCCGCGAGTCAGTTCGTTCCTCAAAAGTCGCAAGAATTTGAATTTTCCGTTGCGGATCACGTTCATATTCCGTATCCATCGCTTCCAATAGCTCTAATAGCTTGCTGATCACGAAATCAGCAGGAGCGAGTTTGTCGAGCATCTTAACCGGCCAACTTATCGATTCGGCTTTTTGTAAAAATAGTATCACGGGCGCCAAAGCCACTTCTCCAAGCCCGACGATTCCGGCAAACGCCGCGTCCTTTTCTTCTTCATCCGTAATACTAGGCTCCACGTAAAAGGTGAAACGGGGTAAAAGCGCCTCGACGGCTTCAGGTGTGCCAACTTTGATAAGCGTTTGAATAGATTCCCATCGATCTACGGCTTGAACGCGTTTTGACGCTACGCGCCCGGCGTGCTTCCCGAGCGGCGAGGCGCCCGTTTTCTTGCCGAAGAGTCCAAAAAAATCCATTGCGTTTACCGACCGGTAAATGAGAAGCTTTGATCTGGATCGATTCTGTTCACGAGCAATTCATATACCCTATTGAACTGCAACGATATGATTTCTAAGCTTAAAAAATAACTCGATGATTCTCTTATATATTCCATACTCAGCCGACTCAGCGGAATCGCTTCAATCGGGAATAATTGGAGATCCGGTAGAGATATAACCACAATCGGTATTACGCAACGACTTGACCGCCGTCGATACCAAGGGGTATCCCCGTGAACGGTTAGCAGTATCCATCATCAGATGCTAGCGTATTATCACCGGACGCAATGTCACTTGATTATTCTGCGTTTGCACGACGAATCGCACCCTTTTGCAGCCATATCGTTTTGTTAACGCGTCGGCTCTCCCGGCCAACCTCTGATGAAACCGTTCATTAGTGATGTTCGAAACGTTTTCTCCCAGCGCTTGTTTGGCTTGAAAGTATTCGCTGTATATGCGTGCCCGGTAAGCATGCTCGTCCTCGGAGTCTAGCTTGCTCGCGAGTTCAGCGTCCTCGATCGGTTCGTCACCGCTTGCACTGGTTGGGCTAGAATCAGAGTTGCTCGACGGCTTGACGGGAGAATCGGCAAATTCCGCCTCCTTCCAACCATTACCCGGTGGTAATGAGACGCGACCATTGGCATCCTCGGTTTCTTCTTCGGTACCGGTAAAAACATTGAGCAGTTGATTGATACGGTAAGCCAGGCCGCCTAATTCGGGGCTTCCGGTTTCGAGACGGAGATCCGTGCGACCGTTGATCACCGCGAGAACGCCTTCTTCGATCATTTCTATCGGACGCAAGAACGTTGTTCCTATTATAAAACCATATACTATTACCAGTATCGATCCTAATACCAACATATAAATAATCACGTTAGCGCGAGAGGCGGGGGCCATTTGTACGGTTCTATTACCTAGCACCACGTAAGCGACCGAAAGCGAACGTGACATGGGTAGCCGCGCGGTAATTCCGATATACTGTTCCCTTGCAAAGGTAGAAAGCCAAAGTTGGCTGCGTTCGGCAGAGCCCGACAAAATCCCCTCGGTTGAGGTTTTGTTACTGCCGAATAAAAAGCTCATAAGATCCCGAGCGGCTTCACCTTCAAGCGAAGAGCTATACACCCGATCCTTAATCACAAACGCGACATCGCGACCGAGCACTTGTGCCTCGCTCTTTGCCACGCCGTTTGACAAATCATACCCGACGATGAGCGCTCCGAGAATTAGTCCAGAACTTCCCCGTATCGGAGCGATTGCCGTCTGCAAAACCTTGTTTTCGTTTTCTTCCAGCCAGACGTCGTGTTCGGTCGAGCCGCTTCTCAGCACCTGCTTTAACGCGGGTAGCGACGAGAGTAAGTTCTTCCCATACATGACGTTTCGTGCTCCATTTCGCGCTAATGTGGTTCCCGTCTCATCGACGATTACGACAATATCCGGAGCCTTGCGCCGATCGCGCGCCAGGTTGGCGAACCAATTGAAAACGTCTTCCGCTGCCTCGTATGCTCGTGTCCTTCGAACGTTCTGGTCCAGGCCCGCGAAAACGTCGCGCACCTGGGCGGACCCCGCCCGCTCGGTCGTATTTTCCATAAACGTAAGCGCGGCGAGCTGAAACGAACGGTCGAGTAAAACCTGTTCGTTCTCGAGACTCGAATCGATTTTTTGAGCCAGCTCTGAACGTAGGCCGTTACGCACTGTGATATAGGCAATCAAGCCCAATAGCACGACGACAGCGAGATTTCCTGCGATGATCTTCAGCCGCATCTCGGCTTCTCCTAAGGAAAGAGTATAGGCAGCCTTCTACACTACATTACAGGACGGTAGCCCCGTCCTTCTTTTTAGTCAGCTTACAACACCACCAGTCGCAATTTGGTATCATTGTAACACCAACAAGGTCAAGAAACACAAGACCGCGCTTTGGCTATACCTCGATTGTAAGCGTTCAGGGGTCAAACAAGTCGGCGGCCAATTCGCCAGTAAAACCGAGCGCGCCAGCAGGGCCGGCGAGGATGGCACTTGCTGTACCTGACGAGCCGGCCCGAGGACGAAAGCCGGTTTTTACGGGATGAATTGGCCGTCGTCGTAGCCAAACAGCAAGACCCCCCTTAACGGTTACCCTCGATTCGATGGGGTATTAGTTTGTGATCATATCCAGCAGTCCACCTTACATATGCATCTTTTTCTCTATCGGACTTTTGCAATCCGGTTTCACTGATGGATCGGATACTCGGATAGATAATCCTGTCTCCAGACAAGTCTCGATTTTGACGACAAATTCGCTATAAACCCCAATAGAAGTACAATTGATCGATGGTTTGGCAAATCCTATCCGAGAATAGCGAATTGGTTATTGAATGCGCTCACGCAGCTCAGGCGATCGGTCTCTCAGTCGAGCCAAAGATAACGGACCGTTGGTTCAACGATACCCTACATCAGCTCACCCTAAATAACCCTATTGCGATCGCGCTGGTTCAACCGCCCTCGCTCGAACAGATAGTAGAGATCTCATATCTCGCCCGCTCGAATAGACTCGATATCGTCATCGCGGTGCTGGAGGGAGCGCCTAACGCTCGAAAAACGCTTGATGTCGCAAGTGACTTGGGAATTATCGGTGTCTCGGAAATACCCCCGCTCGTGGCTGCGATCGCGCTTCTCGATGCGCACGCGCTATCGCCTTGGAATGCTTCGGTCCGTTTACTCCCACCGGGAGATCGGGCGCGACTTCGGCCGGCGTTGACCCAAGCAACGAAGGGAAACGGACAGCTTACAAGAGAAAAAGAAGGACAGCTGGCGTGGTCAATAGATGCGAAATCTCCTCGAATTCTCTTGGGGGAAGCCCGCGACGCAGCAGTCGCGATCGCCGCCCTTCGCGCAGTGTACTCCACCACGTCTGAAGTGATTTCGTCGGTCGAAGGAGTTGACCGGCAAGCCGTGCTCGACGTGATTTTCGGCCCTCCGCGTGCCCTCTCAGACCCTGCCAGCAAGGCGGCTCTTCAACCATACGGAATTGCCACGCCTGTCGAAGAGCTCTGCTCGAGCGCCTCTAGATCCGCAGCCGAAGCGAGTCGCATCGGTTTTCCAGTACGAATTTCGTTAGCATCACCGGACCTTCGAATTTGGGACCACCCGGATTTGGTAGTCGATGCGGTCGATAACGCGGCCAGGGTTCGCGAGGTATTCGGGTTGCTGACAGGCCTCGCCAGGTCTCGTTCACCCGAAAGCCGACTATTGGGGGTCACGGTAGCAGTATCGAACGAGGCGGCGGCGCTCTTACACGTTTGTGCTCGGCCGCTGCCTCGTAATCGGGTATCGGTAGAAATCGGATTCGCCGATCCGCACGGTAAAGCGTCGCGGGATTCTACTATTACGGTACTACCGTCGCCGATGGCAACCGTGGCGCGCGCTGTCGAAAGATTGAAGGGGTGCGATCTAATTCTTTCCGGTTCCAAAACCCAGCGTCTTGAGAATCTCGAGTCGCTCGGCGATACCCTGCAACGGGTGGCTGCATTTGTTAACGACCACGCAAACCAGATCGTTCAGGTCGAGCTGCTTCCGGTTGCGCTATTGGTCGGCGGTGGAATCGAAGTGCGGGAAGCTTGCGTTACCGTCGGCGAAGCCTTTCAACGCTCGATGGAGGGTTGACGAAGCGCTAATTAGAAGGGGCGAACCTTCGTACGCCGGGACGTCGGCGCAACCTGTTACGGCTGATTCACGGGTTGAGGACCTTTCTCAAATAGTTCCCGGTAAACGAATCGGGTGTTGCCGCGATCTCTTCCGGCGTTCCAGTCGCAACGATTCGCCCACCGCGCGCGCCGCCTTCGGGTCCTAGATCGATCACGTAGTCTGCGAGCTTAATAACTTGCAAATTATGTTCGACGACCACCACGGTGTTGCCCGCGTCTACCAATTCCGAAAGCACATCCATCAAGACCTCTATATCACACAAATGAAGTCCTGTTGTAGGTTCGTCCAAAATGTATAATGTCCTTCCGGTCGAACGTCGCGCCAACTCTCTTGATAACTTCAATCGTTGCGCCTCGCCGCCCGACAGCGTGGTCGCGCTCTGCCCGAGCTCCAAATAACCCAAACCAACTCTCCTTAGGCTGGACAGTTGCTCGCGGATTTTGGGAAATACCGCCAAAAATTCGTAGGCCTCTTGAATCGTCAACGACAGTATCTCAGCGACGTTCTTTCCTCGATACCTGATTTCGAGCGTTGCGCGATTGTAGCGCTGCCCTTTACAGGCCTTACACCTTATATAAACATCGGGAAGAAAGTGCATTTCGACTCGCAGTATTCCGTCGCCTCGGCACTCTTCGCAGCGTCCTCCTTTGTTGTTAAAGCTAAAACGCGCCGCGTTATATCCACGCGCGCGCGATTCTTTCAACCCCGCGTATAACTCGCGAATCGGAGCAAAGACGCCGGTATACGTCGCCGGATTTGACCGCGGTGTCCTGCCTATGGGCGCTTGATCGATATGGACTACCTTGTCCACGAGATCAAGCCCGCTCACGCGCGCGCGAACAGGATCCCCGCAAGCGCGATACTGTCGCTGACGCGCGGCCCGTAACAGCGTATCCATAACCAAAGACGATTTTCCGCTCCCGCTCACTCCGGTTACACAGATGAGCAATCCGAGTGGAAATCGGGCGGTGATGCACGCGAGATTATGAGACGTCGCGTCTTCAACCACGATCGCTCGCCTCGTCATCGGCCTTCGGTTGTCCTTCAATCGAATACCACGAGCGTGCGAAAGGTATTGACCCGTAATCGATTCCGGATGCTTCATAATCTCATTGGGTGTTCCTTGAACGACAAGCCGGCCGCCGTCGCGACCAGCCGCGGGTCCCATGTCGATAACGTAATCAGCCGCGAGAATCGCATCGGTGTCGTGTTCGACCATAAGCACCGTATTGCCGCGATCTCGAAGCGCGAGAAGCGTCTCAAGCAATCGCTTGTTATCGCGAGCATGGAGTCCTATCGAAGGTTCATCTAAAACGTACAGCACGCCTACCAAGCTTGAACCGATTTGATTTGCTAGTCTGATACGCTCTGCTTCACCGGTGGACAAGGTCGACATCGAGCGGTCCAAGCAGAGGTAATCCAAGCCGAGATCCAAAAGAAAACCTAGGCGTTGGGATATCTCGCTTAATATCGGTGCGCCGATTTCTCGTTCTCTTTCTGACAGCGGTAGCTTCTGTAAAAATAAAGCGCTCTCTTCAAGACTGAGCGAGGTGAGATCCCATATGTTTTTGCCTCCCAATTTTACGCTCAATGCCTGTTGGTTAAGGCGCGAGCCGCCGCATTTTCGACAGATCGAGCGTACGCTAAAACGGTCCAGTTCTTCCTCGATAAAATCAAACGTGCCCTGGTCGGCTAAATTTCTTCTCTGATACTCTCGAAGGCGTCTTTCCAGGCCCGGGATGATGCCGTGAAAGCTGTCTGCTTGCCCGTCCCGCTTTTTTTGAATCGCGCCTCCTAGCTCGGTCCCATATAAAATCCGCTCGCGAATCGACCGCGAGAGGTGTTTCCACGGAACGCCAAGATCGACATCTAGGGCGTCCGCGAGTTTGTCCATCATGCTTCTATAATATGCACCATCGACTTTTCCCCACGCGGCAACGGCCCCTTCCCGAATGCTTCGCTCAGGTATCGGTATAATTCGATCCGGATCAAACGAGACCGTCTCACCCAACCCGCCGCATTCCTCACACGCTCCTGTTGGGCTATTAAACGAAAAACTTCCCGGCGTAATCGGGGGTAAGGAAACGCCACAAGCGATACAGGTCAGTTTCTCCGATAGTACGAATTCTTCTATACCCACAGGCACGACGCGAACCAACCCGTTAGCCAAACCTATGGCGAGCTCGATGGATTCGTTCAAGCGCTGCCGAATTTCCTCTTTGACCGACAACCGATCGACCAAAACATCGATGGTGTGCGACTTCGCCTTGTTAAGAACGATCTTATCCTGAAGATCGAGCGGTAAGCCGTCGATTACGACGCGTGCGAAGCCGCTCTTTCTCAATCTCTCGATCTCGTTTTCGAATCCCCCGACCAAGCCCCGAACGACAGGCGCTCTGATAGTAAACGCAGTATTGGGAGCAAGGTCGAGAATCCGGTCTACCATCTGCTGAACCGAATAAGCGGATATGGCGCGACCGCATTTGTAGCAGAAAGGACGGCCGATCTTCGCGTATAAAAGACGAAGAAAATCATAGATCTCCGTCGTCGTGCCCACGGTTGATCGAGGATTTCGAATAAGCTGTTGCTGGTGAACGCTAATGGCGGGCGAAAGACCCTCGATAATATCGACATCAGGCTTCGGTAGCTGTTTTATATACTGCCGCGCATGAACGTTAAGCGACTCGACGTAACGCCTCTGACCCTCCGCGAATATCGTATCAAAGGCGAGTGACGACTTTCCGGAGCCGCTCGGGCCCGTAATCACGACCAATCTGTCACGCGGAAAACGGATATCGACATTCTTAAGATTATGTTGACGCGCACCCCGAACTATGACCCATCGATCGAACGCAGCGTGATCGTTCCCTAAAGCGGGCTGACAACTCATAATCGAAACATACGAACTAAAATCGTCGGATCAACGTCATTTTTTCCCCACAGCGGTACAAATAAGTTGATAAACAGAGGACACGCGGGCGGAGCGCGGCCGCAGGCGGACAGGCAGTAAATCGAACACGGGGAGGGCCGCGCTCTGGAGATTCGCCTCATACGAAAATCGCTATTCTTCTGATTTTCTACTTTTTCACCAGTGCGCATCGGTAGGCGTGCGGATGCGTCGAGATGCTATACGCTCGTCAACCACCCGCTCGTGTTTTGTAAGTACAGTCGCGTTCACAGCTTGGTTAGGTCTCTTTCGTCCCAACGTCTACGCGCGACACGAGGTCCAAATCGAGATCGGCTTTCGTCTTGTGATAACTCTTCGAGGCGACGGTAGTTCGAAAGGTTTTTACGAGGAAGAAAGCCACGAGCGCTCCGCGGGCCCTCAGGCTCCTATGCCACTTTCTATACCGAAGCAGCTTAACCGATTTTCTTCTGAATTATCGAAAGGTTATTACTTACGCTGCATTTTTGTCCGACGAAGTCGGTCAGGTCGAGCCACAAGAATAATAGAAGCGTGTTTAGGAAGACAAACCTACAATCGCACACTCAATATCGGTCTGTCGGCCGATCTAATTAAGATATACGATATATGTAGGAGAATGGTTTCAAATAGGAATTTTAACGTTTTCACCTAGAAATGAACCGAGAATGTCGTTACTTATTTAGTAAGCGTTCACGTCGCATACAAGGCGACTTAAATTTGGATCGTAAAATCGAGCGCGCCCGCTGGACCGACGACAACGGCCTTTGCGGTTTGCGGCGAAACCGGCGGGACGACGTGAGCGGTTGTACGGAACGAATTGGCTGCCCTTGTAACCAACAAGCAGATAGCGCGTGAATGGTTAACTTTCTTATTTTCGATGGTTGAAAGGATCGTCGTAGCTGTGAACAAATGGAGCATCGAAATCGCCGAAATCAGCAGCTCGTCGGTGACAAACAGGATTACAGTCGAAGCGTCGAATTGGATAAACGCGTTGCGAATCGGTCGAAAAACCCTTGGGGACGTCGGAGAGATTCCCCAAGGCGCGAGTTGTACGATCTTGCCCAGCGGTATTGTTACTATTCTCGATCCTTCATCGAGGAAAAAATTTACCCTAACAAAAGAGAGCGATTCCTCCGCGAGACCGAGCGTCGCCCCTGTACCCACCTCCCCTTCGGTTTCGCCCCAAGAAAGCCAATCCGTTAGACGGATTTCAATAAAATGCGTTAGCGACCGACCGCCTATCAATACCAAAACGTTAGATGCTCCGGCCGCTGAACCCGAGGTGGCTGCAGCCCCTTCCCCGACTTACGAAAAGCCCGGTGAAAACCAACCACTCATGTCGGTATCGACCGGAACGACGAGCGATCGCGCGCGCGCCGAAAGCAGGAAAAAGAAGGCCGAATTGTCTAAAAAGCCGGAATGCCGCGAAGCAGGCCGGACACGCATTCATACTGCCGACGGCAGCCCCGCGGACGCCAGCGCCGTATCTAAAAGGCCTGCTGCGCTCGGCGGCAAGGCCCAGAATGCAAAACCCGTGATGCAAAAGACCGTATCGTATCTCCTCGATCCTGAGGTTAAAAAGCAGATTAAAAACGTTGCGATAGGCAAGGGAGCGGCAGGGGTTGGCGGAGCGATAGTTAGCGACGCCGCCCGACAAGAACGGATAACAGATTCTCAAACCGAAGAACGCGAATCGGCCGAAAGCTCGTCCTCACACGCCGAACGGATTCCAGAAAGCTTATCCAATGGTTCAATTTCGAATGACAGTCGACAACCTCCGCAGCTCTCCGATAGCGAAGCCCAGTCGATAGCGAAACAAGAACTGCGCCGAGCTGAGATCTCGAGCGGTAACCTTCAAGGACAAGCAGCAATACCCGAACAAGCTCAGGCGATGATTCAGAACGGAATCGACGCGGCCGCTACAGAAAGATCGGCTCTCGTTCTAGGCACGTACGGCATCGAATTACTGTTTAAGCGAAACGAGGAGCCGAACGCGGAAAATCCCCTCACCTATCGTGAACGGAGCTTTCTCGTCCCACAAGGGTTGGCCTTAAAAGAGGTGGAAGAAGCGTTACGTGAACAAATCGCGATATTACAGGACGACCTTCGGGAAGCGCCCAAGGGTAAATTCGTCAATCTCGCGGCGTTCGATCACCGTTGGGAAGGACAACCGAAAAGGCCGCCGGTAGCGATCTTACAGTGGAAAGATTGGCGCGGTGATCCGCAAATCGAGTTCCCCGAGCAGAACGGATCTTCTGAAAATCCGCCGTCAGGGGAACGATTTAGCTCACTTGAAGAAACCTTCGAAGTTGTACATGAGCTGCAATTTCTCAGTACGCCTGCTGAAGGTTTAGATTTTGTGATTAAACTGCTAAACGAAAAGGTTCCGAGCGAAGCGTCCAGCGCATGTCTTTATGATATCAATACCAATGAGCTCCGTTTTGTCGCGGTGACGGGACCGGGAGCGGATCAACGCAAAAGCGAGGCGGTGCCGCTTACCGCGGGATTGTTCGGAAGAGCCGCGAAAAACGACGACTTGCCCATGGTTATCACCGACGTAAACGCGAGCGCCCATTTTGACCCGGAAGTCGATAGCCGGCCGAATCTGGTCGCGAACACAATCATCTATCGACCGATTACCTTGAACGATCAGTTACTCGGCATGCTTCAGTTAATCAACCGCCGACACCAGCCGGCATTTTCGGCCCACGATATCAATCTTATCAATTACGTGGCAAAGCGCTTGGCTGAGTTCATCCATCACTCGCGGATGAAGCCTGACAAAGAGCAGGGTTAGTCGCGAACCGCGTAAGCGTTCAGGGGTCAAACAAGTCGGCGGCCAATTCGTCCGTAAAACCGAGCGCGCCCGAAGGGCCGGCGAGGATGGTACTTGCTGTACCTGAC
>JAFGIB010000351.1 GCA_016929805.1 Deltaproteobacteria bacterium
CCGGCGAGGATGGTACTTGCTGTACCTGACGAGCCGGCGCGAGGACGAAAGCCGGTTTTCCGGGATGAATCGGCCGCCGTCGTAGCCAAACAGCAGTACCCCCCTGAACAGTTACATCCGTGCAAAGGGATCGGTCAATACGGATTCGGCTTGACCTCTTCTATCTCCTGAGCCGGAGGCGGTTTCGGCTCCGTGGCTTCGGGCACCGCCTCGAGCTTTGGCGCGGGTGCTGTCTTCGGCGCGGATTCTATCGGCTTTTCCTCGATTGGCTTCGCTGATTCCGGCTCCGCGGGTGCGGATTCGGGCGTTGCTTTTTCAGTTGCAGTCGACGCGGGAGCGGCTTGAGGTTCGGGTTTAAGCTTGACGACCTCGCTTCGAGCCGGAAGCGGATTCAGCTTCACCAAAAGCTGCTTACTCATGACGTTGTCGACCTCTTCAAACTGGTCGAGTCTCACCGGTAGAACCACGGGACGGTGGCCTTCCTTGGTTAGGGTTACGGAGATCATGCCGTTGATGTGCCCCAAATTAAGAGGTTCCGGAGAAATCACGCTCTGACCTCGAACCGTTACCTTCGCTCCGGGCGGGAAGGTTTTTACTGACAAGATATACTCTTTTGGCGCGAGCTTGAATCGAATCGGCGGCTCGCGCTTTTGCGCGGTTACAACCCGGGTGGTCTGCACAAATCCACTGGCTTTGACCGATATTGTCACGGGCTTGCCGACCGGTAGCTCGATTCTAGCCGGCGTCCTGCCCTTGGGCTCGTCTTCGACCAAGATCTCGGCATCCCGGGGAACGGAGGTGATTTGGACCTCTATCATTTCGTCCGCCGCCTCCTTCTCCTCGGGTTCTGTCGCTGTTGCTTTCGGCTCGGGTTGCTCGTACGAGGCTCTTACAGCGGACTTCTTTTGCTCTTCGGATGGTTTGACGGGGACTACAAAATCAACCTTTGATCGCTCTGTTTCAGCGGTCTTTTGAGGCGAACCGGTTTCCGATTGGATAGAGGTATGAAAAATTCGGTCCTTGTTGATGAAGAGGTACGCGCCCCCTCCCCCGACGAGGCCTAAGAATACACAGACAGACAAACCGATAACCAATACCCGGTTCGACGAGCCGGGCTGCAGTCGCGGCGGCGATAGCGACAGGGGCAAGGTCGCATCGAGCGGCGGCGGCGATAGTCCCGGTGGATCAGAGGGATGGGAAGCAGAATCATAGGGGCCGAGACTGATTCGCGAAGGCTCGGGTAAGCCGGCTGACGAATCGTCCGAAGGCGTGCCCGGCGAAGCGGTCTCCTCTAGCTTATTATCGTCAACGACCCGGTCAGGCGCTGAAACTTCTTGTTCCGGCCGCGGGGCTTCGGCTCGCCCTGACAAACGGGGAGATCTATCTGAAAATAGAGGAACGAGATCTTGCTCTTCTCGATCCTCATTCTCATCCTTCGCCTTGTCCGAAAGCTCGGATTCATCCGAGTCCGTCTCAAGAAAGGCGTCGAACCTCTCTATACCAGCATCTTTCTTTTCGACCGGTCGCGGCGGCTTGCTTAGCGACGCCGGATCGATAATCGGCGCCGAGCGCTCCGCCGGGATATCGATATCGCCGAATAGCTCATCCGCCAGCGATTGCGATCGGTTGAATTTGTTTTCTGTTCGCGCTCTTTCTCCAGCGTGACTCTCTTTTGCTTGACTCTCTTTTGCTTGACTCTCTTTCGTGACCTTGTGCTCGACGCCGCTTTCGCTGAGCGCTGAGGCTAAAAACTCGCCCACGTGCTCTACGTGGCTCGCCGGTTTTTTCGCCTCTTCCCGAGCCGGGGAACGGCTGATTTTTATCGGTATTTTTTGGCGAGCTGGAGCCGGCACCAACGGTGGCTTCGCCGAGCTCGGCTGCGACATCGCCGGTTTTTTGCCTTCTTGAAAATCGAAACGCGAGCGGATTTCTCCGCGCTCGTTTACGATTCGCTCCACAAGAGCTCGACCCGAATCGTCGAGCTTGAGGAATTTCACCCCCATGCCCGCGGGCCTCTCCTTATCCTCGTCTTTTTCCCTGACCCAAGCCACCCGGCCTACCCCCCGGATCACCGGAGTCGAGTCGCTGAGCTGGAACTCGAACTTCAGGGGTGTATTCGGAGCCATGGGCTTTTTCGTCCTAACGAAAATTCCGCCCCTGCTGATATTAAGGCCGGCTTGCTCGATAAATTCATCGATCGATTCGCTCCGATATTTAACCTTCAACGCGGTGGGAGCTCGCTTTTCCTTCGACGTGTTATCCATAATTCGATCAGAATAGATCCTATCACAAAAACTTCGCCTGATTGAACTTCACGACAGGCCACGAAAGTAAAATTACGGCTTCGTTGTCGCTTTCCTGGAGATCGACATCAGCGATTTCGATGGGTAGCGGCCGTCCGGAATAACCGACGAGCCGACCGCGAACTCGGCCTGAATCTAGTTTGGAAACCAACGGCCAACCATATCGAAATCCCGAACGAGCCTGCTCTAAAGCTTCGCGAATAAAGACGCGGCACTCGTCGCCCTCTTTGCACTCTTTTCGTACTTCGCGCACTTTCAGCGCCGCGCTATTACGCTGTCGCCAATATCGCCGAGCGAGTCGACTCAAACCGTGGCAAACCGCGTCGTAGCGATCAAGCGCCCGAATCTCGAGTAGATACCGGTTACGCCTAGCTCTTACCCGCCATCTCGGTTGTCGATAGAGCGTTGCCACGCGCTCGGGCTCGGGGCCCAAGGCTTGAAGTTTTCGGGCGTATTGAGGAGCCAGCTCCGGCGCCACCTCGAGCAGGGGGGTCAACGCAAATGTGCGCTCTTCCAACCAAGGGTGAGGCACGGTAAGCTGCGGGGTCTGCATTCTTACGCTGTCGCTCCAGAGTAAATCGAGATCGATAATCCTCGCTCCCCAATGCTCGCTCGGCTCCCTTCCCAGCTTATGCTCTATCGCCTTAAAGCGATCGAGCAGCGTCGCCAGCGGTAAACCGGTCTCGATGCGCATCGCCGCGTTTAGGTATCTCGGCTGCGGCGGCCCGACCGGCTCGGTTTGGTAGATCGAGGACAAGGCCACGACTCGGCATTCGGCCTCTCTCGCCGAAAGCGCGACAGCGGCGCGCAGGTTCGCCTCGCGGGAACCGAGATTCGCTCCTAAACCGGCGACGACGTGCATTCTGACGAGATCTCAACTAACTCGATTAATATTTTCGACCGGATACGCTATACCAAACAGCTCGGCTCCATGCTCGTCGATTCCCGCCATAAAGCTACAAACGGACACAACAGCGAGAAGGTATTCCGCGTCGCGGAGATCAACCGAGCCGTGCGTTTGATGCTCGAAGAGCGCTGGGACAACATCTGGATCGAGGGCGAGTTGTCCGATGTTACCCTGGCCGCTTCGGGTCACTGCTACTTTACGCTGAACGACGAGGAGAGGCCGGCGCAACTACGCGGCGTGATGTTTCGCGGCGATTTGTATCGCGCAAAGGCGGATTTGGTCGACGGCGCCCGCGTTCGGATGCGAGGCTCGCTGTCGCTATTCGAGCCCCGCGGGTCGTATCAGTTGATAGCGCGCAACGCGCTACCCGCCGGTCTGGGGGATTTACAGCTCGAGTTCGAGCGGGTTCGGAAAAAGCTCGAGGCCGAAGGGCTGCTCGCTCCAGAACGAAAGCGCGCCTTGCCGTTGTTGCCGCGCTTGATCGGCGTCGTTACCAGCGTGTCGGGTGCCGCGCTTCAGGATATCATTCGCGTAACCACGGCGCGCTGCCCGGTTCGCATCGTGCTCTCGCCTTGTCTGGTTCAAGGAACCGAGGCACCGCAATCCATTGTCGCGGCGTTGCAAGCGGTCCAGAAATTGCCCGACCTGGATCTCGTTATCATCGGTCGAGGAGGCGGCAGCGCTGAAGACCTAAACGCGTTCAACAAGGAGGAGGTCGCGCGCGCGATAGCGAGCTGTCGGGTGCCGATCGTGAGCGCGGTCGGGCACGAGATCGATATCACGATTTCGGATTTGGTCGCGGACGTCCGCGCGGCAACGCCCTCCAACGCCGCCGAGATAGCGGTCCCGCAAAAAGATCTGCTCGTCAACGAGCTCGAGAAACAGCGGCGCGCGCTGGAGCGCAACCTGGAGGTCGTTTTGATGGGCCATCGGCTGCAGTTGGACCGGCTCAGCCGCAAGTTAAGAGATCCACGCGAGATGCTCAGCGCTTATCAGCAAAGGCTTCAGTCGCTGCAGAACCGAATCGCGCAATCGATGCAAAAGAGGTTGGTCGCCGGTCGCGCGGATTTACAGCAACTCACGCTGCGGCTGACGCGAAAAGACCCGCGCCTGGTCGCGGCGCAACAACGCGCCGCGCTCGTCGGGCTTACGAGCCAACTGATCTCTCTCTCAAGACATATTTCGGCGAAACGCAGAGCCGAGCTGTCCGAGCTCGCGTCGCGGCTTCAAGCGCTTTCCCCGCTCGACGTGCTTTCCCGCGGCTACGCCATCGCGCTTCATAAAGAGACGGGTAAAGCGCTGCTCAGCGCGGCGGACGCGGAAAAGGGCGATCGGTTGACGATACGATTACATCGAGGCGAGCTCGGCGCGGTCGTCGAGTAACGCCGATCGGCCCGCTGTCGCGATGCCGCGGGCTTGACCCGGCGAGTCGTCGTGGAAAAGTGTCTTACCATGCACCCCGTTCTTTTTGAAATCCCAACCCCTTGGGGAGGCCAATATATCTATTCTTACGGCGTAATGCTGACGCTCTCGCTGCTTATGGGTCTTGTAATCGTTGGGCATTTCGGCACGAAAAAAGAGAGCTTCCATCAAGAAATCCTCGCGAATTGCTATGTCGTCACCGCGGTGAGCGCGATCGTCGGGTCGCGTATCCTCTATGTCATAACGAACCTCGAGTCGTTTAGCTCGCCTATTCAATGGCTCGATCTTCGCTCAGGCGGTTTGGTCGCTTACGGCGGTTTTCTCGGAGGCGCGCTCGGCGCCGCGAGCTATTTGCGACTGAAGAAACGGCCTTTTTTAGCCTTTGCCGATGCTGCGGCGCCGGCCTTGGCCTTCGGGCTATCGTGTACGCGTGTCGGCTGTTATCTCTACGGTTGCGACTTCGGCGTCCGGCTTTCTCGCAATGCCCCTGAGTGGCTTAAAGCAATCGGCACCTTCCCACGTTGGAGTCAATTCGGCGACAGGCTTCGCGGTTCGCCCGCCTTTATCCATCACGTTGATCTCTATAATCTGGCGCCGGATGCGACCCACGCGTATCCGGTACATCCGACGCAGCTTTACGAGGTGGTGGCGGGAATGTTGTTGCTGATAATATGCCTGATAGTCTGGAGGCGCCGCCTCTTTCGAGGCCAAGTGATCCTGGTGTTGGCGTTGGGCTACGGCGTGTGGCGTTTCTTTCTCGAATATATACGGGACGATCCGGAACGCGGCGCGGCATTCGGGTTTTCCACCTCGCAGCTTATCTCGATTCTACTCGTGCCGAGCTGCGCTCTCGCCTACGTACAGCTTAGAAAAGCAACATTCTAAGCGGCGAAAATCACAGATACATCTCCCGAATCGAGCAGGGTCCGGCTTACGGACGCCGCGATATCCCAAGGGACTTTTATGGCTTTGCCCGTCGGGAGCCGCAGCGCCGCGACCGCGGTGATCGCGTAACCATCGCGAACCTGATGGCCCAGAATCAGAATATAGTATCGGTCGGCGTTTTCCGCGGTCCAAATCCCGTCTTGAATCGCGATCTGCGAAGGATTTATCCTAGCTATCGACGCGTCTTCGGAATCGTCGTCGCTTTCATCTTGCTCGAAGGCCAGAGAGAGGCGCACCACGTCGTCCAGGCCCGGCGGCGGCGCCTGGTCGCTGATTTCGTAGACCCGAGTCGCGCCTTCATCTTGTACGGCGTAGAGATAACCGCCCGCGGCGCCGCTTTGCTCGACCAACAACGACAGCGTCTGCTCAAAACGTTCTCGCGAGCTGTGACAATCCGCCAACAAGCCGATGCTCGGAAAACAGTCGGTCTGCGTGTCCTCCTCGGATATCTCCGCGGCGCTTAACATGCAGTCCGAAAAGCGAAACGCCGCGGCGCGCGCTTTTTCGATAAGCTTTTCATAGCGCGCGTTAAGCGTCGGATTGTCTTCGATCTTATACTGCCGCGCGCACAGGTTGGCGTAGGTCTGAAACGCGGTCTCATCTTTTTCCAAGACCGCGATACGTGCCCGCAATTCGTATATCCTGCCGAGACGAATCCCCGCGATCTTTTTTTTCTTATGATCTCGCAAGACGGCATCGCAGCGCTCGATCGCGGTCGCCAGCTCGCCGGATCGCGCCTCGGCCCAGGCGAGCGCTATTCTGATCGTATGGGACAAGGTTCCAAGCTTCGCCTCTTCCGACTGTTCGAGCAGCCTCCTTCCCACTTCCTTGGCCTCGCTATAGCGCTCCTGTTCGCTCAGCGATTTAACGTAGAAGGCCGCCGCAAACGGCCAAATGATGTGGTGACCCGGACGGGTCAAATCGAGTGCCTTTAGATAATCACTCTCCGCCGCGGCGAAATCGCGGCGGATGTTGTGATACAGCGCACCGGCGAAGAAGTGAAGCGGTACCCATCCTCGGTAGCGCCTGGCCATCTCGGCGATAGCGTCAATCGCGCGCTTGACCCCGACCGGATCGTCCAGCGACCCGTACGCCAACAGTTCGGGCCAAAGCCCTTCTCCCACTATGGACACGGCGGTACCGAGCTGAATACGCACTTGTTCCGCCTGCATGCGACACTGCTCCGCCGGCTTTTGGTTGCCTAAAGAGAGATTGATAAGCATTCGAACGTTCCAGTGGCTCGCCTGAAAACGGGGTTCTTTCTCCAGCTCGTCGAGGTGGGCTTGGCTGACGGGCAGCCCGACGGAAGCGCCGAACAAGCCGAGAATTTCGATAAGGCTCATCCGGGTAAAACGCGCGTATTGCTCGAATTCGACGCAATCTTCGGGCGTTGCCTGCTGCAGATACCGGCTGTAAATATGAACGCACTCGTCGTAACGCCCCTCGAGCAGCGCGACCATGGCTTTAATCGCTTGGTCGCCCGCGCGCAGCGCCGGCGAAAGCGAATAAAAGGGCTTGAACGGCGGTAGTAGTTTTATCAAATCGAGATTCAACGTGCCGATGGCGTACGCGACCGCCCGCGCGATGAGAATCGTCAACTCTTTTATCGCATTCATCGGTAACGCGATTCGCTCGGCTTCGGGGGTGTTATAGTAGCGTTGCTGCGCGGTGAGTAGCGCGCGTTGCATCTCATTTTCCTGTACGACCGGAGGCTCAGCGAGCGAATCGCAAAGGTCCGAACCGGAGGCTCGAGAAAGTTCATCCAGTGCCCGCATCGCGTAGTAGGAATAGTCGAATGGTTCATCATCAAGGAAGCAGCAGAACGCGAATTTTTGTAGTAAATAGAGATCACGTCGAGGCCTGGCCGACTGTTCGCAAAGAGCCACCCCGCGTTTGACGGCCTCGGATAACCACCGACGGTGTCGCTTTACTTCGGCCGGGCTCGCGCAGAACACCGGGCTCGGCGCGAGCGCTCCATGCGCGAACGCCAGCAAGAAATCCAGCGCGCGACCATCTTGTTTAGCTCGAAATAGAAAGTCGGCGATGCTGAGTTTACTCCCGTTGCGCTCCTCGAGTCGTTTTGCGAGCGCGAGGTAGATCGCGTTTTTTCGCTCCGCGGATAGGCTATCGGACAAAGGGGCGCTCCAATCCTTAGAGGCGAGGCGGCAACGCGTTTCATCGATCTCGACCATACGCGCTTCGATCAACCCATTGAGGGCGAGAAAAGCCCGGCCGGGCTCTTTTGGTTCGAATAGATCGAAACAATCGAGCAAGGTGATTTCATCGCTATCAATCAGCGCGATAAGCTCGATAAGCGCGCGGGCGTCGGGGCCGAGTTGAGCCAGGCGCTCGAGCGGCCCAAGTTTTTGACTGTCCGCGAGTAGGGCCGAAGCCGCATCGTTCGCCAGCGACCAGAGCGCATCGCGCCTAAAAACCGCGCCTTGATCCAGCAGATACTGCGCGAGATCCAAAAACCGTTTTGTGTTTCCTTTGGATATGTTGTGTAAACGAAAAGCCAACTCCCGACAATCGGGCGTGTCGCCGAAAAGCGACGCCAGCAACTTCACGGCATCCTGTTCGCAAAGCCTTTTCAATTCAATACGGCAGCCTGTCTGCTCGGCCAGCATCACGGCGCGCGGCGACGATGCGGTTGCACCACTCGAAGAGGCAACCGCGATAACGAGCTTTTGTTTACCGCTGTTGGCGCCGAGAACGGCTAAAAGCGCCGCGGAGGGCTCGTCGATGAGGCGAAAGTCGTCAACCGCGATGACCACCATGATCCTTGAGGTGATATCGAGAAACCAGTCGAGTAGCGCGCTTTGTAGCCGTACGCGGCGCGCGACGGGGTCGCTGCTCGCGTTCACGGAGGCCGAATTCGGGTTATTGGATCGACGCGTTGTGTCGCATCGGTCGTTATGATCGCGCGTCGGCGATGAACGCGCCAGGGGCGCGGTCGTCGCCATCGGCAATAACGTGTTAAAGCGAGCGGTTGGAGCCGGCGCGAACCGCCCGTCGCCCTTGAGTAGCTCGGGCACGATTTCATTCAGCACCGCGATATAGGGATGCGCGGTCGAGATCGCCAACTCGGGTATCGAGCGCGAGAGCTGTAACGCGAGCTCTCGAATCACGCCGTAGTCGCCTCGCGCGTCGCGCAGGTCGGCCCGCGCCACGATCGCCCCCACGATCTTCGCTTCCAATACGCAGGCGTCTAGAAACCGCGAAAGCCCGACCCCGGACTCCCCTTGGACCATCAAGACGCCACCACGCGATCGAAGCGCGCTGATCATCTGTGCCCGAACGCGCACCAAGGGCTCCTCTCTGCTGACCAGAGCCGCGGTTGTCAGGTGTTTTGGAGGAAAAACGCGCTGCGTCTCGATTGTCAGGTCCGCGAGTCTGGATAAGCGCTCGACCAGCTCTTGCGCGCTCGACGGCCGGTTCATGGGATCGAGAGCGAGCAGCGACCCAACCAGCCGATCCAGCTCCTCGGGAATATCGCTTGCGAATGCCGATGGGGGCTTGGGATGCGTGCGCCATAAGTCTCTTAGCTCCCTGTAGTCCCGAGCCGGATAGGCATGGCGTCCGCTTAAAAGCAAGTACGCGATCGCGCCGAGCGCGTATAGATCGACGCGCGCATCGAGATTCTGAATATGGTAGAGCTCGGGAGCGGTAAAGGGCGAAACGCGAAACAAAGGGCGGCGCGATCCGGGCAGCGCCATCTTCCCTAAGCTGATTAACTTCAGCCGGTCGTCGTCGCTGAAGCGTATGTCGTTGAATGTGAGATCGCAGTGGATGAAGCGCTTCGCATGAAGTAGCGAGAGCGCGCTCGATAGCTCGCAAAGCCACGAGCACACCTGCCGCCACGGCGTCGGCGCTGACTCCTGAAGCTTTTTTTCATTCAGGGACTCCAAGGTGTAGAAAGGCGCCCCGCCGTCGACACCGTAGTCGAAAACCGAGATGATCGCGGGGTGAACGAGATCAATAAGGGTGTAGAACTCATGTTCAAAGCGAAATGCTCGTTGTTTCCGCTCGTCCGCGCCGCCGTCCAGATAGAGCTTTTTGACCGTCACGTATCGCTCGTTCGAAGGATCAAAGGCGCGAAAAAGGCGGGTCGTTTCGTCGTGGCCTATTTGGCTTTGCACTTGATAGCGACCGGCGATTTGTTGGTCTGATTTGAGGTCGGTCTTTATCGCCTTTGATTGCATATCGACGGTGGCTCGGACGGCTTTTGCATGGCCTGGGCCCGATTTTAGCTTCTGTTGCTCTTTCCGCAGAGCCGCGCTCGCACGCGAGAAAGGGCCGTAGAGGAGCTAATCGAGGATTACGAATTATTAACTAACGGTTCTGAGCCGCAGGAGTTGAACCCCGCGCCTCTCGTTCGCACGGGATTGCCTCCAGTAGGACCGCCTCTTTTCCCCGGTGGTTACGTCACGACTTCTGAAAGGAAACGAACAGAAGGATTCATCCCCTCTACCGTCATGACTTAGCGCCGACCTATCGACAGAGACGCCTCTTTGTATACCTCAACCTCCCGCTTATATCGGGAACCTTTTCCGATCGTCACGCCTGGCAACGTGAAGGTATACGATGATTATCTGCGCCGTCTTTTCCTTGGGGTTTTAGCCTTTTGCTCCCGTTTGATCTCATTTTTCGCTTGAGCCAAGGCGTACATGACTTTTGGCGAGGTACGGATCGAGTCGAGCTCCAAATCGGGTTGCTTTTCGAGAACCGATTTGAAGGCTTCAATCGCGAGATCAAACCGGTCCAAAGCGACGTACGCGACGGCCAGAATCCTTTGGATTGTGACGATTTGATTACCGGTGAGATCTCCGCTTCCGAGCAGGTAACTGCCCATGGCCACGGCATCCGCGTATAGCCCGCTGGAGATATGGGCGCGCAAATGGGGTAAGGCCGCTTCGATGCGCGCTTGCTTATCCCTCACATCGCCCCCGAGGTTTCGATCTTCGTTCTGTTGCTTAACTATCGCCCGTCCTTTTTCCGACAATACCAATCCCGCCAACGGCACCAACACGATTTGGCCTCGTTGCAGGCGAATGCGTTTAATCGCATTAAAGCGCCTTAATATTTTGACTCCCTCGGCCTCGTTGTCGTTCTGCCCGTAATAGATTCTCGCCACGTGGTTGAGGGTTTCGTTTTGCCCAACCACGTGCCGAAGCGGATAGGGAATGAGTAGCTCCGCACCGGGGTCCGGCTGCCTGCCGGGCGCGGCGGAATTCGCCTTAAACAAGACAAAGGTGCGCTGCGCGTCGCCGTAAAACCTTTTCGCGAGCTCCGACCAGGTCTCTCCTTCTTGCACCCGATGGTAAGAAACCGTCGGGATCGTGAGACGAAGTCCCGTGACGATAGCGAAGCCGCCTTCGTTACTAAGGCTGTTTTCCGCCACGATTACGGTTTCGCGCCGCGGATCTCCATAGTACCGCTCCGCGATCGACGCCAAGGTGTCCCCGGGACGAACGACGTGAACAATTGCGCTATCCGCGGCAGACCGCCACGGCACGAGCCAGGTAAGCACGAAAACGACCGGCAACGATACAACGAATAGGCTTCGCGACATCATAGCGCCGAGGCCTTGGTGCTTCGCGAGGCCGCGGGGTCCTGTTCCCGCAATCGAACCTCGATGATTTCGGTTTTATTTAGGCGGATGACGACGTGGGTTTTTTCTTCGATGTAGTAGGGGTTTTTGAAATTGATATAGTGTTTTCCAGGCGTTAACGCGATCGGCGAGGCGGTTGGGGTTGTCGCCGCGAGCTGCCCGTCGATGTAGACATCCGCCCAAGGATCGACCACGACCTTTAGAAAACCTCTACGAAAAGGCTGTCGTTCAGCCTCCAATTGCTCCGCGTAGGCGAGGCTCTCTTGCGAAAAACGGCCATTCGAAATCTGAAGATATCCGCCGCTCAATACCATGGCTAAAAAGAGCGACCCGTTCACCAACCACGCGCGTTGCATCAGCCCGTGGTTCCGGTTCGCGCTGCGCGCGCTTCGGGCCGCGCCTTTCATAAGCGTCTGCTCGGCTTCCTCGCGCTCCACGACCCCGAGGTCGCGCAGATACATGACCAGGCGGGCGTTGTGATTGATGGGAACGCGGGCGGTGAGAAACTCCATTAGATCGTCGATTAAGGCTTGGGTGGTGGGATAGCGGTTTGCCGGTGACTTTTCCATGCAACGCGCGAGGATGCGCTCGAGACTTCTAGGTACGGTCGATACCAACCGATGCGGCGCGGTATAGCGGTCGAGACGAATTTTCTGCATGACGCTACGCGCTCCGTCCTCGACAAAGGGTTTACTGCCCGCCACAAGTTGGTAAAGCACGATTCCCAGAGAGAAGATGTCGCTGCGAAAATCGAGGTTGTCTCCGAGAATCTGCTCCGGGCTCATGTAGCTCGGCGTGCCCACTCCCGTACCGGTTTCCGTGAGATCTCTCCCGGTCGATTCGTCGCGGGCGATGCCAAAATCCATCAGCTTCACTTCGCCTTGGTAGGAAATGATAATATTCGCCGGCTTGATATCGCGGTGAATCAAACCGCGAAAATGGGCGTAGTCGAGGGCGCGCGCGACCTGTAACCCGATGATCGCCGCGATTTCCGCAGGGACATGGCTCGCGCGTTCGAGTAAGTCATACAAATCGATCCCCCTTACATACTCCATGATGATATACATGGAGGAGCCGTTCTTGATCAAATCGTGCACGTGGATGATGTTCTCGTGCTGTAGCGACGCCATGAAGCGCGCCTCGCGCTCGAAGCGTACGGCGAAGTGGCTGTCAAGCGCGATCGACGGCTTGAGCGCCTTGATCGCCACCAGCCGTTCGAGCGGCTCCTGAACGGCTTTGTAGATGACAGCCATGCCACCACTGCCGATTTCGCCAAGAATGCGACAGTTGCTGATGCGGTCGATCATCTGTTACCGTGTAACACAAAACGCTCGCATTGCGGAGTCAAACCCGCCCCGCCCGTCGCGCACGGTGAAAAAAACGCGGGTCAGCAAGCCGTTTTTGGGTATCTCTTCCGGCGGTTCCCATTCGAGGTCAAAACCCAAAACCTCCCATTCGCTTCTGATGATCGAGCTGTCCCGATTGAGCTTCCCTGAAGTGGCGTAATGCGCGATGGTTAGCTCCTCGCTCTGCCGCTCGCCTCTCACTCGGTACTCTTCCAGGCTGTCGTACTCTATCAACAAGGAAAAAACCTGGTTTTCCGCGGCGACTCCGAGCACCGCTCTCTCGTCGACCGCTCGCAAACAGTCGAACCTTTCGTCATTCGAATCGCCGTCCAAAAGATATTTAAGCAAGTCGGTTTCTAACACCTGAGGCCAAGCACGACCGTTGATCCGAAACTCCGCGTTGTCCAATCTCGGATGATGGTTGGGGGGATCGTCCTCGTCTTGAAGCGGTACATAAAAGACAACGGGTATCTCCTGCCCGCCCTTTTTCAACTCGCATCCGAAAAAAGCCGTGCGCGTGATATCGACAAAGGCTTTTCCCTTGTCGCATAAGATTCCCAGGATTAGCAGCTCGTCTTGCGCCGGGTCTTCGGGTATTTCGATTTCGTAGCTCGGCTCGCCCTCCACGCATAGAAAGTCGATCGGAAGCGCTTCGAGCAACTCGGGCCGCTCGCGTTTGGCTTGCTCTAGATCGGCGCAGGTAAGCCGTTCGACTCCGATGAGCTGAGATAGATCCTGTTGCGCCCCTTTGCGCTTATCCATGAGCGAGAAAAATTCTAGACACAGCGGCGTCGTCACGCTGACCGGCGCGGGGGTACAGACGATAAACATCGATTCCAGCGTATCGGTGCTCGCTCCGAGCGCGGGAAAGACCACCTTCCACGAGATCCTCGCCGACTCGCCCGGTATCGGCCAAACCAGGCTCGGATCTTCGGGGAGCTCGATGCGAGTACCGAGCACGCGGGTATCGGTGATCTCCGAGACCCGGGGCAAATCGATGTCGCAAGCCGTGAAAATGCAGATGAAGAAGGCGGCCGCAACAACGGCAAAGACCCTGCTAATCATATCTCACCCCGCACGCCGAGCACCGGCAAGATCGGCAATCCGGTCAACACCTGGCTTTTGCGAAACCGGTAGTCGTAGATCAATCCCTCTTGATTGGCCGCGTTATACGCGTTTTGGACATCGAGATAGACGGCGAGCTTCCAACCGTCAAAGGTCCAGAGCTTTTCGACCCTGAGATCCAACCGGTGAAAGAGCCTTGAGCGCTTGGAGTTCTGATCTCCCCAAATCGGGATATAGCGGTCCTCGTTTGAGTAATACGAGCTTCCGACGATCGGGGTATAGGGATTGCCGCTTACCAGGCGGAAGGTCAGGCCCGCCTCCCAACCGCGTCCCAGACGGTAAGTGCCGCTGGCGGTGAGAATATGCGGTTGGTCGAAGTCGAAAACCGCCCAACTGTCGTCCCGCTCGCGCCGCTCGCTGCGCGAGAGCGTATAGGACAAATAACCGAAAAACCTGCCCGAGGGCTCCACCTTCGCCGCCAGCTCGACGCCGTAAACCCGGCCGATCCCGTCGTTGACCAAGTAGGGCTCTTGCCCAAAGGCGGTCGGCACCACCTGCTCGAATAGATACTTAAAATAGCCTTCCAGCCCCAGGCTGACCTCCTCGACAACTTGATACTCGCAGCCCGCGCTCAGGTGAAGCGCCCTGTTCGGTTTCAAGTTCGGATTGCCGATCTCCTCGACCGTCTCCTGTCCTTCCGGCGGTTGGGTAAAAAGCCCGACCCCGGCTTTGAGCGTGACCTCGGGCGTGAGCGAATAGTGGGCTGAAAGCCGCGGGTCAAAGGCGAATTCTTGCAGGTTGTTGAAATAGTCGACCCGCGTGCCCAAGACGAGCCGCACCGGCGACAGATCGAGATTGCTCTCCAAGTAAACCGCGGGATAGAAATAGAGAAAGTCGTCGCTCAGCTCAAGGGTATTGTTGCCAAGCGGCCCGTCGGGCCCACCCGACTGGTTTCTGTCGGGTCGCGGCCCGTAGAAACTGTACTCGCCCGGCCCCGAAAGCAGATCCAAGCCGCCGATCACCGTGACCCGGCGCGAGAGCCGGTAACGCCACTCGGCGCGACCGTAGATCTCGACGAGCTTAAACAGCACATCGATCTCCCGCCCGAAACCAAAGTGAAACTCTCTGGTTCCCGCTGCAAGCTCGATGTCCTGATCGAGCGAGGCCGAGGCCCTGCGGTTCCAGGTGGCGTGCACGCGATGCGAGAGATTGCTGAAGTCGACGCCTCCCGTCACCTCCTGCTGTTCTCCGGAAGGCTGCTCGAATAAGATCTCAAACCGGTCGCTCGCGCCGAACGCCATCAGTCGCAGCTTGTCTCGAGAGGATACGCGGGAGCTCGCCATGACCTGATAGTCCCAATAGACGGGCGCGGCCATCACGCTGAAGGTGTCGTCTGAAAACAGGCTTTCGAACACAAAGTCGATATAGCTTCTACGGATTGCCGCGACCACGCCGGTATCCTTGACGATCGGCACCTCGAGAAAAAGCGACGCGTCCACGAGATTGATGTCGGCCACCCCGTGAAAACGCTCGAACTCGGGCTCCGCCGCTTGAACCTCGACGATGCCGCCCTGTTTGCGGCCGTAGCGAACGGAAAAGTTGCCCGGATAAAAGTCGATGCTGTCGAGAAGGCGGCTGTTGACAAAGCTCGTCAAACCGCCGAAGTGGTATAGAAGCGAAACGGGTAGTCCCTCGAATAACGGCTGGGTATCGCCGGGGCGGCTTCCGCGCACGATCAAAAGCCCGCTTCCAAAAGGGGGCCGCGCCACTCCGGGCAAGACCTCAACCGTGCGAATCGGGTCGCCTTTGGTTCCGGCGATGCGGGTGAGCTGCTGGCGATTGATGGTGCGCCGCGTCACCTCGCGGGGCGGGGGCGGGATGCGGGCGGTGGCGCTGAAGGCGTAAGGATCGGTCGCGAGCTCGAGCCTGTAGATGACCGAGGTGACCTCATCGGAGCGGATTTGCTCCTCGGCTGAAAACGCGCTGTATTGTTGAACAATCGCCGTGACCTGATATCGACCCTCGGGAAGCTGTTCAAAGCGAAAGTTTCCCTGGTTATCGGTTAAGGTCCGGCGCGAAACCGAGCCGTCGTTTAGCGAGATAATCACCTCGACTTTCTCGATCGGCTCCTCGTCATCTCGATCGATGACCTTGCCCTCCATCGACCCGAGGCTCGGCGCTTGCGCCTCTTGCTCCGTCTGCAAGGGGGCGACCTCGCGCATCTCAAAGATATAGCCATAGCGAATCCGAGACGCGACCGGTGTATCGCCGCGTTTTGCCGGCTCAAATCGAAACCGTTTTGCCGCCTCGAGCGCCTCCTCGTCAAAACCGTTTCCCGCGGGGCTTATGACCTTCACATCGCTGACGAGCCCATCCGGCCCGATGGTGATTTCAAGCTCGACCTTGGCCTCGAGCCCGGCTTCGCGCGCCGATTTCGGATAGGTCGCCTCCACGAACTCGAGCAACCTCGGCGGGGTGATCTCGGGCTGGGCCGGCGGCGGACCCTTTGGCTCGGACTCGGCATTTACAGCCGGTTCTGACTTGGGCGCGGGATCGATCGGTTGAGCCTCGACGGGTTGAGGCGCCAGCAACATCATCACCGCGATGCAAACCGTCAGACGTGCCATGCGGAAAATCGTTTCTCTTCGCTGAGATCGAGAGTCATCAAACCGCTAGATATTCATTTAATACAAATCAGATGAAGTGCATACGCCAAAGGAAGATAAAAGCCAAACGGCTTTTTATTGGCGTTCAACCGCGGTTTTTCGCTGTTCGCGCCCACAGATCAGTAATCTGTTCCGTACCGACGGCGAAAGCGCAGAGTCGGACTTTAAATTATTTCTATCGTCGTTGAACCGACAGCTACCGTCGCGCGCCGCATCTATATCGTTTTCTTTTTGTTCAAGTTAGCTCGCCGCTCGCTTTCGATCCGAAAAGGCGGAGCCGTCGGTGAAGAGCAAGCACCGCGCGAGATCGGCAAAAAGGCGATGAAAAGGTTTCTGACCCGGCCGATCCCACAATCGTAATACGGTCTTGTCGCGTGCCTCCTTCGAGCGACCCATCTAGCTAATTGGCGCTATTGAGGAAGGGAAAACCATAGTCCCGGAGTTAAAAGCCGGCGGCGATGAGAAGAGCGGTTCACGGCCAGAGAGCGTGGTTTTCTCGTTCCCAGTATTCGCCTTTTCCATTTGGCACATGTTTAACTCGACAGAATGCCGCGTAACTTCTCAAAAACTGGTGGCGAAAAGTAGTGCGGAACTGGGAGCGACGGCGTCTCGCCCTCATTTCTTTGCTTTTATTATCGTTTCGAGGCCGGGACGGCCTCGCTCCCAGAATGTCGTATCACCGGTTTTTGAGCAGTAACAGCACCGCTCGTTAAGTCGCTGATACTATTAGACTTACTTGTCAATCCTATTTTTGTACAGCACGAGATCGGATTCGCGGGCCGATAGGTGCTTTAAATTCCTAGTAAGTTCCAAGTATGTATAATCTTATTGTGAGGCCGTAAAGAGTGAACGTAAGGGGTGGATACCAGCGGTGTAGGACCGATTACGGTGCTCCTTCGTCATTTGCATTACCCATATTTCTCTCGTCTTCAACTGAATCTGATATGACTTCAATACTAGCGAGTATATTCGGTAAAAGAAGAGTGGTCGCGTTAGATAACCACATACTACGACCCACAATATTTTAGCAACGAGTATTATCTTGTGCGTGAAAGCTTAACTAATCGATCTTCTCTTCCAGCAAATCCTAGTTATCAGAGGAATCGCAATTACTAAGGACATTACGGACGGTTTTAGCTTTCCAAAGGAACGGATTATAGTAGCTATCATAGTCGGTTGAGACATTGTAGTAGATGTCTTGACCCGCGTTCACTAAATATGATTCCGACATCATGGGCGCATACCACGCAGCTCCCCAAAATATATGTTCTTGATTATCAATGAATTTCCACTTACCGGTTATCTCTTTCGACGTCCATAGTGCAAACCCGTCCGTGTCTGCACCAAGGCCGAGGCCCATTAACATCCAAACACCGGCGTAGGAATTCCAGACCACGGAGATTTCCGCGCGCACACCGGGATTATCGATGATCTTAGTCGCTTTCTTTGCGACTTCGCCGTCGCCATTGTCGGTACGCCAATACGGCGAGGTGTCGTAATAGTATTCAAATAGGGTACCCGGGCCAACCCAGCGATCAAAACTCACTCGGGCAAGCCGTACGCCGCTCCCATACCACGATACTCCAAATAGATAGATAAACATATTGTAGCGATCAAGAACTATCGCTCCGGGAAAAAAATCACCATTCGTCGGAGTCCAAGCTGGTGTATTAATCATCCAGTCACTTCCATTATTCGAATAGGCGAAGGCCGAGTAGTTCGCTCCGCCATACGCGGGGCCGTAAACGTTTTTGGGATAAACTATTCCAGGATAGTCGACGCAGTTAGCCGAGGTAAACCAGACGACATAGTATTTCGGGTTTGCGCCGTAGCCGAATCCGGCTCCCGGAAGCTTCGATATTTCCGAATACGGCGCTTTCGTCTGGCATATACCATCGTAATGGACGGAGGGAAATACCTCTTTCGCCATGCCAGGTGAATTAGGATTCCATGCCCAGCCGTAAAATGTGATTCCGTCGGCGGGGTTAAAGTCGCCGCTAACCGCTAAAGAGTTGCTGCGCCACTGCTTTCCCCTAATAGGGCCTTCCGTGTCTCCGAAAACAAAAAATTGTGCACCGCCGGCAAAGAAAGTGGCGGCGATATCCGCACCATCTACCTGACCGTTATCGTTATCCGTTTCGTTCAATAAAGGATATAATTTACCGGGTTCATCTTGCTTTTCCAGCAGTGCTTCATAACCCGTTAACTGGCCAACAATCTCTTCATCCTTAAGAAACGGAGATTTAAGACCATTACCGCATATTGAACCATTATAAACAAAAGGTAGCGTTGATTTTGACTGGATCTGGCAGCCGGGATATTTACCGTATTTATATCCGTTCTTATTTTGTTTTTTGTCAGCGCAGCTTACTGTTGATGTATCAAAACTCGCATCGCTAGAGTAAGGGCTTCTAACCGTGACGCGATGTGTACCGGAACAATCCGACTTCTCGCAACATTGTAGCCGAACCCGCTGATCGACGGCGCTATCAACGAAATATTGGGTCTGAAGACCATTAGAAGCAGCTTTCATAAGCGCACCGCCGACCCAAGCATACCCCGACTTATCGTAGCTTATCGCGGTCGTCTGGCACCAAGTGGTACTATTATCGCTGTTAAGAACTCCGGCATTCTTCGATGCTTTCGAAACACTCCAATTCTGTGCGTGAGCTAAGCTGGCAGTACTCGTAGCTACAACCGCTGAAATTAGAATTGATGTAAAACTCATTGCCGCAACCGTACTTCCTAGTACTAGGTTCATTGATACTCTCCTTTCAAAAACAATTATCTTATAACCAATACTGGACTGATCGAGTCACCGCGTCGTGTGCGGCGTTTAGCTCATTTCGTATTCTTCCGAACACACGTCGAAATCATTTCGACAAAAGCGGACCGTTTACTTATATCGCGTTTATTAGGAATCGTCTTTTCACTCGAGTAAGATTCACTCGCGTGAAAACGAGCATTTTTCGTGCCGACTTTTTACTTGAGGGAAGAACCGCTATACGACCGCGGAAATGATATCTGCCAGGAGAAAGATCTATCTCATATTTCGGCGCTCAATCGGATTTCGGTCGCGACCGGCGAGATTGCATGGCGCAATCGCTCTCCGCCCCCCTGTCGGAACCCAGCCGGGTGACGGAACCCGACCGGCCGAAATCAGTAGAGGGGTGGCTTTTTAGTTGGTACTTTTTTTGAAATCCCTGACCTCCTCGATAACTTGATAGTCGCGACCCGCGCTCAGGTGCAGCGCTCGGTTCCGCTTCAGGTCCGGATTGCCGAGATCTTCGACCGTCTCCTGTCCTTCCGGCGGTTGGGTAAAAAGCCCGACCCCGGCTTTGATCGTAACCTCGGACGTTAGCGAATAGTGAGGTGAAAGCCGCGGGCCGAAGGCGAATTCGTTCGGGTTGTTGAAGTAATCGACTCGTGTGCTCAAGACCAGTCGATGCTATCTAGCAGACGGCTGTTGACGCGACCTCGGCGGGCTGATCTCGGGCTGGGCCGGCGGCGGACTCTTTGGCTCGGCCTCGGCATTTACGGTCGGTTCTGACTTCGGCGCGGAATCGAGCGGTTGAGCCTCGACGGGTTGAGGCGCCAGCAACATCAGACCTCCTGATTCTTGGGAATTTAAGGAGGGATAAAAGCCGGATGGTACCAGGACATTTTCCGGTCAACATTAATTAATTCCTTTGTTTTCGATAGGTTAGCGGAAAAATACCGGATTTTTCCCCGGGAATTTTCGACTTGGGGGTTCAAGTCACTTTCCCACCAAAAACCAGGTCAGCTCCGTGAACCAACGCTATAACGGTTTGAAAATGCTAAGTTTTATAAGTGTTATTGATTTTTAGGGATCAGGAGGTCTGAACATCATCACCGCGATGCAAACCGTCAGACGCGCCATGCGAAAAATCGTTTTTCGTTGCCGAGATCGAGAGTCATCAAGCCGCTCGATATTCATTTAATACAAATCCGATGACGTGCATACGCCAAAGGGAGATAAAAGCCAAACGGCTTTTTATTGGCGTTCAACCGCGTTATTTCGCTGTTCGCACCCGCGCAAGCCCCCCCTTAATTCGCGCTTTTTTGTCGCGAGCTAAGCGCTTTACGCCGACGGATTCCGTGCAACGTTAAGGTGCATTTAGGAAGGGAAAGCCGCCTTCAGGCCATTCAAATCCGCCGTCGCGCCACGGAATAAAACCGCCCTCGGGCAGTTGTATGCCGCCGTCGATAAACGGCAGAAAGCCGCCTTCAGGCCATTCAAATCCGCCGTCGCGCCACGGAATAAAACCGCCCTCGGGCAGTTGTATGCCGCCGTCCGGCCACTGAATTCCGCCGTCGGGAGATCCATAGCAACCGGCGTCGCAAGAAATACTCGCCCGCAGTACGCAACGCCAATCCCATTCCGATTCACAGCATTGGGGACGGGATTCGCATACACATGTGCTTATCTCCGAATTACTACATCCGGGGGTATCTCTGGTTTCGCAACAGTTATGCGCGGTGCACTCTTGGCTGGACGCGCAATCGTCGACGTCATCGCAATCGGGATCGCCGTCGCGGTCGTTATCAAAGCCGTCGCCACAACTCTGCTCGCTCGCGTGTTCACATTCGTGTCCGTCGTTGCTCGTGTCGCCGTCGCAATCGGCGTCCGCGCAGTCGGTTTTGCCGTCGCCGTCGTTGTCGATCTCGTCGTTACACGTCTGTTCTTCTTCGTATTCGCAATCATCGGTATTGTCGCAATCGGCGTCCTCGCAATCCGTGTCGCCGTCGCCGTCGTTGTCGATTTCGTCGTCACACGTCTGTTCTTCTTTGTATTC
>JAFGIB010000352.1 GCA_016929805.1 Deltaproteobacteria bacterium
CGCTGCTAGTCCTTCGTCGCGGCTCCTTGCATCTTGGACCGTCGCGCTCCGAAATACTCGGTCGGACCTTATTAAACACGCTCTAAGACCCAAATAACGCGGGCGAAATGCAAAAATAACACAAATTTACAGCGCGGAGAGTCTTTAACAGCCTTCGCCCGCTAGAATTGATTCGAGCGATTTTTTGGTGCCATTGTCCCTTTTCCCCTTTTCCGCGCTAATCGCAGCGAGCGCGACAAACAATCGATGATTCGCTGATGCTTTGGCTCAACAACTGCAATTCTTCGTTTGAAAAGGGATACGCATCACGCAGCGCATTTGCGTCGAGAACCCGATGGTCCCGGTACGTCTGGAGAATATAAGTTCCGTCGCCGGCGATTTGCCGCCCGATGGTTTGAATGTCACTGTCCGTTAAAAGTGGTTTGACCGTTGTTGTACGAAATTCATACTCGATTTCCGCGGCTCGAATCAGCTCAACGCTGCGGCGGATCTTATCGGCGATATCCGTTCGACCGGTAACGATCGGGTATTTGAGGTACGGCGCTTTGATATCCATGGCGACGTATTCGATCAACCGTGCGTCCAGTAACCTATGCAACATCTCCGGTCGGCTGCCGTTGGTATCTAATTTAATGGCGTAACCAAGCGCTTTCACCTCTGTGACAAAAGACGGCAAATCATCGTGCAGGGTGGGTTCGCCGCCACTGATGACCAAGGCATCGAGCTGACCTCGACGTTTCTTTAGCAAATCGATTACGAATTCCGTGGCGATAGTGGGTCCTATACCCGAAATGAGATCCGGATTGTGACAATAGGGGCAGCGAAAATTGCATCCGCGGGTAAACACCACCGCGGCGATTTTACCCGGAAAATCGCTGAGAGAAGTTTTTTGGAGGCCGCCAAAAATCATTTTAGTAACTCACCCATCGCGAAGCGGGTCCGCCGACGAAACTCGTCTTGCTTTCCCTCGTTCCATTGCTTGATAGGACGTAAATAGCCGACCACTCGGGAGTAGACCTCAGTCTCGCGCGCGCATATCGGACAGGTTGGTTGTTCACCCGCCAGATATCCGTGATCCGGACAAATGCTGAAAGTGGGTGAAAGGGTAAGATAGGGCAGGCGGTAGTTTTGACAAACCATTCGAATAAATTTTTTTACGCTTTCCGGATTCATTTGGGCTTCGCCGCAATAAACGTGCATTACCGTGCCGCCGGTATAAAGGGATTGCAACTCGTCCTGTAGGTCCAAGGCTTCGAATATATCGTCTGTATGATCGACGGGTAACTGGGTGCTATTGGTATAGGTTGTGGAATCGCAGCAGGCGGCAAAGCGATCGCCCAGAGACTGCCGGTCGATCCGTGCTAACCGGTGCGCGGCGCCTTCCGCCGGCGTTGCTTCGAGATTGTAAAAATGCCCGGTCTCGGATTGATACTTCTGCAGCCGGTGGCGTAGGTATTCTAGGGTTTGAAGCGCCAGCTTGCGGCCCGATTCGTCGCCGATGCCCTTGCCGAGCAAGCGCCGGCAGGCTTCGTGCATGCCGACAACGCCGATCGTCGAGAAATGGTTGTGCCAGTAGGCATCAAATCGTTGTTTGATGTTGCGCAGGTAAAAGCGGCTGTAGGGATACAGATCATTATCGGTCATTCGTTCCAATACTTTGCGTTTCATTTCCAGGCTGTCGCGAGCGAGATCCGTCAACACGTCGAGACGCAGGAAAAACTCACGCTTGTCGCTGGACAGATAGGCGGCGCGGGGCAGGTTGAGGGTGACGACGCCGATGGAGCCGGTCAGGGGGTTGGAACCGAAAAGGCCGCCGCCGCGGTGTAACAGCTCGCGCGTGTCCAGGCGCAGTCGACAACACATGCTGCGCGCGTCGTCTGGTGATAGATCGGAGTTGACGAAATTCGCGAAGTAGGGAATGCCGTAGCGCGCCGTAGCCGTCCAAACCGATTGAAGATCCGGGTCATCCCAATCGAAATCTTTGGTGACATTCACCGTGGGAATCGGGAAGGTGAACACGCGACCCAGGGCGTCGCCTTCGCTCAGTACCTCGAACAAAGCCCGGTTGATCATGTTCATTTCGTGTTGGTAGTCAGCGTAGGTCTGTTGCTGCAATGAACCGCCGATGACCACCGCTTCATGGGCCAGGGCGCTTGGGACCTTTAGGTCCAGGGTCAAATTGGTAAACGGGGTCTGAAAGCCGACTCGGGTCGGGACGTTGAGATTAAAAACGAATCCACGAAGCGCTTGTTTGACCTGATAGAAGTCGAGGTGATCGTTGCGTACGAAAGGAGCGAGCAACGTATCGAAATTGCTCAATGCCTGTGCGCCCGCGGCTTCTCCTTGCAGCGTGTAAAAGAAGTTGACGATCTGGCCCAAGGCGCTTTGCAGATGATTCGGTGGCGCGCTTTGCACCTTGCCGGTGGCGCCGCAAAAACCTTCCATCAATAAGTCTTTTAAGTCCCAACCAACACAATAAACCGCTAAAAGATTCAAGTCGTGAATATGAAAATCACCGTCTATGTGCGCCTTGCGAACCGCCGGTGGATAGATGTGATTCAGCCAATACGCTTTGCTGATTTCCGAGGATATGTAGTTGTTCAACCCTTGCAACGAGTAGGCCATATTGCTGTTTTCCTTGATCAGCCAATCACTTTGCCCGAGGTATTGGTCGACCAAGGCGATGTCGGCGGCGGTTTTAATCTCGCGCATCCGGGCGTGCTGTTCGCGGTACAACAGATACGCTTTAGCCGCCTTTTTATAGGGAGAAGAGAGTAGTACTTCCTCCACGATGTCCTGAATGCCTTCGACCGTTGGCGCCGCATCCGGAAACAGCTCGTGGGCCAGGGTCAGCACCCGCACGGTCAAGCGTCGGGCCACATTCTTATCGTATTCATCGACAGCCCGCCCGGCGGCGGCAATGGCATCGGTGATTTTCGCGGCGTTAAAGGCGACCTGACGACCATCGCGTTTAGCAATGGAATTGAATCCTTCGAATCCAGCGGTTTCCGCTTCGTATTCGACCCGATTTTGTAAGTCTTGCATACCCGTTTCCTAAGCATTGCTCACAGTTGGGGTGAGCATTCCATACTTCCCAAGTGACGCGACTCGGCCGCGAAACAACCGAGCTTCGCATCCGAAAAAGCACTATCAGTATCGACTGCGAGTAGTAATAAGTGCTGTATTGAAACCATCTCTGCCCGTCCTTCCCGCGAAGTCTTGGCGGTTACCGTAGCGTAACAACGGCGGCGGCAGGTCTTCGGACTCGTGGACAATCGGGAGCTTATGGCCCGGGCCTACTTACCGCCGCTTCCCAGCAAAAACAGCCAGTGCTACGTGGCGATGTTCGTTTCCACTCACCGCTGCGGGGCAGCTCCGGATTCGCACCGGATTCCCTTTTCAGTGCGCATGGCACACCGACCGCAAACCAAATATATTCAACGCGTATGGTCTTGTCAAAACATTATGTGGCGTTGCAATACATATAGGGTGGCTTACAATAGGATCCAATACATGATTTTTACATATAGCGACTGACATCTTTACCTACAGGAATGCAGGGAAAAGCAATCAAAAACGGACGATCATCGACAGCGTTTTACTTGCAACGGAAGGGTTTGCCGCGCGGATTGCTGAGAAGAGTCGTGTTTAGGATTATCCGAAAGCGTAGTGCCCCGACAACCAGTGCACGCGGATTGCCGGACGGACATCGAAAAACGGGAAGTCATGAGTGACTTAGGCACCTGGCAGAAATAAACTTGCCAACTGCGGTCTCGCCACGGGTCCGTTCGCGGCTTTCGTCCTCGGAAAAATCCTCGGAATATCTCTAATATTCCTGCGGTTTTTCCTGCGGGCGCGCTCGCGATCGAACTCCGTGGACGCGACCGTTCTTGGAAAATTTATTTCTGCCAGGTGCCTTAACCTTAACGTTGCAAAAAACGTCGAGCGGAAACGCGAAAAAAGCGATGAAATAAGGGCGCGCGGAACTTTTATTGGACCGCAGCTTAGTGCACCCTAAGTGAGGTCCAAAAAAAGTGAGCATGCCTTTAGTTCGCGCTATTTTTCGCGAGCGAAGCGCTTTACGCCGACGGATTGTTTGCAACGTTAAGGTAAACGCGATTCGTGCTCTATCAAAAAGCCGTATTGACACAAAGGTGCTAGTAACGTTTGTCGACCGGAATAATAATTATAGAATAGATAAACCGACCGAAAGGTTTCTGGATGTATTGAATTCAATGGTAGGTGTAACTATTTCCGTGCGAGATGAAGTATCGTTTGCCGGACGTGCTATAGCAAAGCTGAAAGAATATGCTCCGCGACTATCGGTAGCCGAATCCCTCGAAGGTTATTGTTCAATGGAAGACGAACACGGTAAACCGTCGGATTTGGAATAAACATCCTTTTATACTATCGGAGCCGATAAAAAGGTCTATATATGCTCCGGATTCGCGTATCCCGGAGATCTAGATTCGATGACTTTCGACGAAATAATTTCAAAAGATAATATACGCGCCTGCCAAATTACGGCCTGCTTTCAGGACATAGGAATCGCCGGGATAATCGCCCGGCAGAAGCGGGCGCTTCGCGACTATCTATGGCCCTCGCCTATATGAAGAAGAGACGCTATTCTCGTTTCGATTCCGAACTGTGAGTCAAGTCGAATAAGTGGCACGAAGACTGAACACTTCGGTGCCCCAACTGTATAGGCTTCTGGACCCCATAAATTGGAGAAAGACCATTGATCAGCTGGTCTCACTATTGTGCGTCCTCGACCGCGAAGTCGATTTAGTAGTAAAAGAAAGAGACGCTGCATAACAACGACATGGATAGAACGCGCGCGGCGGCAACGTTCGTTGACAAACAGTGTCGTTCCTGATTCTGTTTTTCAGACCGCGTTGGAACGAATTAACGAAGTTGACTGGGATCGTGACCCAAAACAAATGGAAATCGAATACGAAAAAGAAATCTTCGGGAGAAGTCAATAGTTTCAATTAGTACGAGGCTTTTAGCTAGACGCGAGGCGTGCACGATGCAAAACCAACAGATCGCCGTCGCCGCAGGTGGCAAGCGATACGAATGTGATACAGCTATTATGATCGATACCAGGGCCCTTGAAGCCGACGGCCACATCGCTTTGTTTTCCAAAAACAGCGGTGACCATACCAAGCACGAGTATTACGCCTTGGCCCAGACGGTGCTGTTTCAGTTTCAGGATGGGGACCTGACTCCGGTCGCCGTCGAGGGCCCGATCGCGTTGAGCTGGAAAGACAGGGGTACGACTGTCGCCTCGGGTATCGCTATTTTGCGAACTCGTGACGGAGAAGTGTCCATCTTGTCGCACGCTGACCAGCCCACGCGCAAGTTATTGGAAACCGCCTATAAATTTTGTACCCGTTGGGTTCGTCTGGACGTTCGGTAAAAAACGAGCACGGCTTCGCTTTTTCACCGTTTTGAAGGCAGTGGTCGGAAAAGGGTAAAAACGTAACGTACCGACCTTCTTATTAGACGAACCGGGCCGATGAGGTTATGTTTTATTACACGCAATGGACGCGCTGCTTCTAAGTGATATCGAAATCAGTCGAAAGGAATCGCCGGGAGAGAAACTGGCGCAAGCGCTCGAGATATTTGAAACCGGTGTTCGCTTGAAGCGCGCGGCGCTGAAAAAGTCGCGGCCTGACGCGTCGGAGGCGGAGATCGATCGATATATCGAACAATGGTTGACCTCCGATGTCTAAAGGCGCCCGGATCGAACGAGCCCTGATTGCGATAAAAAATGACCTGTACGCCGCGGGCAAGCGTTTCGCCGTGATCGGAGGGATTGCGGTTTCGGTGCGCTCAGAGGTTCGGTTCACCCGCGATATCGATCTGGCGGTATCGGTGACCGACGACGGCGAGGCCGAGGCATTGGTCTATACGCTTCAAAACCGAGGCTACCGAACGATAACCAGTGTCGAGCAAGAAGCGAAGAAGCGACTCGCGACGATTAAACTGATCTCACCCGAGGGAGTCAAGGTCGATCTCATGTTCGCTAACACCGGCATAGAGGCGGAGATCATCTAACGGGCTGAAGAAGTGACCCTTGAGGGGGTTGGCGACTTTCCGATAGCCCGAACCGAGGAATTGCTCGCCATGAAGATACTCTCGATGGTCGAGACGCGACCTCAAGATCAGCTCGATGTTAGATTATTGATTCTATATAACCCGGGACTCGACCTCGACAGAGTGAGCGCGAACCTGCGATTGATCACCGAGCGAGGATTTCACCGTCGGCAAGATCTCGACTTGAATTTGAGGTCAGCGCTCAAGTCGGTTTAAATTACCTAATCTGAGCGATAAAAAGTTATAGAAAAGTCAAAAACCCCACTTGAAAAGCGGCAATATAGCCTTATATACAAGGCGCATCTTATTTAGAACAAAGCCACTCAACAAGTGAGGTTTTACAGTGAAGCAATTTACTCCTTCTCAAATAAGTAGCAAGGTCGAAGCGATAGACAATACCCTAACGGGTAGAGGAGGCTTGTTGCTATTCTGCCGCTACCTGCAAACCGTTGGAATCTACCAACTATTGGTTGAATCGTTTGGCGGTCAGCGTCTAAGAGCGTGTTTAATAAGTTCCTCCGCTCGTCTTTCGGGCGGGACGGCCCAATCTGCGGCTCGCTCATCGAAATAGTGCTGCTAGAGCACCGAACGGTTTGAAATGCCTTTGAATTCGCGAGGATAGAAAGGTCAGATATGGATTTCGAACCGACGAAGGAATA
>JAFGIB010000032.1 GCA_016929805.1 Deltaproteobacteria bacterium
AACATGAAAACGCCGTAGCGCGCGGGCTTGTCCCGCGCTGATCAGACGACAACGGACGTACGGTATTATCGCAAGCATTTTATTCGCCGAATGATGGTTTTTCCGCACGACAATTCGTGGTTGGGTTACGGTTTAGCGGGGGACAAGCCCCCGCGCTACGAGGTTTTTCGCTGTTATTTATCGTTAACGCCTATGGCCCCTGCCCCTGCCCGTGCTCGAGTAACTCGTAAATGAGAAAAGTATTGACTTCAACACGATTGCACCACGTAAGGTTAGTTCTCCCGGTAAAAAAAACAGGCAAGGGCATGGGCACGGGCAAGTTGGGCTGCTTTCAGCTATCTTCATCTGCTCGCCACGACTTTTTGAGAAGGTACCTGGATTCCTGCCATCAATAGGCACAACGCATTGGCCGTCGAAACGGGACAAAGGCTGTGTCACCGGTTTCTTTTCGAACGGCCGTCCTGATCCGGCAGCACCAGTCCTAGGGTTTTCGCTTTTCGAAAGAGCGTGCTTTTATGAATACCCAAATCCCGGGCCGCCGCGACTCGATTGTAGTGATTGCGCTCAAGCGCATCTTTGATCGCTTGCCCTTCGATCGCCCGCACCGAGTCGACTATTTTTCTGCGCTTACGCCCCGGTTTGGTCGAAAGCGGTACGATTTCCGGGGGCAGATGGTTCAGCTCGATCCGATCCTCGGTGCACAAAATAAACGCGCGTTCGATGATGTGGTGTAGCTCTCTTACATTGCCCGGATAGTCATGAGCGAGAAGAATGGCCTGGACGTCGGGGCTTACTCCCAAAATGCTTTTACCCGTGGTCGCGTTAAACAAGGAAATGAAGTGCTCGATCAATAGGGGAATATCTTCTTGTCGATTTCGTAGCGCCGGTAACTCGATTTTCATCACGTTAATACGGTAAAAAAGGTCTTGGCGAAAACCGCCTTTTTTTACCAGATCCGCAAGGTCTCGGTTGGTCGCGACAATTACTCGCGCGTTGGTTTCTTGCGTCTTGGTTGCGCCGAGCGGCTCAAAAACGCGTTCCTGCAGCACGCGTAACAGCCGAACTTGCAGCGCTGGGGTAACTTCACTTATTTCATCTAGAAAAACCGTACCCCCGTTGGCCATGGTGAACCTGCCGGGTTTGTCTCGAATCGCGCCGGTGAACGCGCCCGCTTTATAGCCGAAAAGCTCTGATTCGAGCAGCGTGTCGGGAAGCGCGCCGCAATTAACCGCGATAAAAGGTCCCGCGCGCCGTTTACTCGCTCCATGAAGCGCGCGCGCCATCAGCTCTTTGCCCGTGCCGGTTTCTCCTTGTATAAGAATCGTGGCTTCACTCTCGGCGATTTGAGGAAGTATATCGAAAATACGTCGCATCGCCGGGCTGCGACTCACCATGTCGCCGATGCGAAAACGCCCTCTCAACTCCCTGCGTAGCTCCTCGATTAGGGTTAGATCGCGAAAGGTTTCGGCTCCCCCGACTATCCTCGCCTTTTCATCGCGCAAAAGCGCGGTCGAGACGCTTATCGGAATGCGTTTACCCGAGCTATCGACGATAAAAGCCATGCGATTGACGATCGGGGCTCCTGTTTCGATGGTGTGCCTCAAAGCGCAAGCGGTCTCGCACATGCTCGCGCGAAAGACCTCGGAGCAACGCCTTCCGATCGCATCCTCGCGCGCGATGCCCGTGATACGCTCGGCGGCCCGATTAAACGAGGTAATTATCCACTCGTCATTGACGGTGAAAACGCCGTCCGAGATGCTTTCCAGAATCGCTTCCGTCGAGATTCCTACGAATGAAGGCTCGGTTTTCGATTTCGGGGGCTTTATCTTTCGACTCATTCTTTTTGAACTAGTTGCCAATGGACGGTTTTGTCCGCGGCGAAGTAAACTCGAACCGGTTGCTCGAACTCACCGCGAAGCTCGGGGTGGCGCGCTCGCAGGCGGCCGAAGTCGTTGCTTTCCAGAAATTGTTTTAATATTTCTACCGCTGTTTCGTAGCGGGCGCCCGCGAACCGATCGGTTATCAGGCCGTCAGTGATCAGTCGTAACGCCCGTTTTGCCGTACTTTGAATACAAGCGTCCCGCAACATCAGGACGACCTCGCCCTCGGAGGGAAGATGGTAGATATAATTTTGATCCATTGTAAACAAATTGTAGGACGAAAGGCCGCGGATTCAAATACTCCTTAACGTCGATAAAACGTCGAGCGGAAACGCGAAAAAAGCGATAAAGCGAGCGCCGGCTTGGTTCGCGCTGTTTTTCTCGCGCGAAACGGTTTACGCCGCCGGAATTAACGCGCTCTCTTCGCCCTCGCTAGACCGTTATCGCAACGTTATGCTTTTTTCAAATATGCCGCAATCGCTTGGGCGTAGACCAGCTTAAGCGGAACGCCATGGGTTTCAGCCGCTTTTCGGCAATCCTCATACTCGGGCGCGATATTATCCGGCAATCCCGCATTTTTCCCTATCTTAATCGCGATGTTGCCGTATTGGGTTTGTACCTCTACCGTGATTCGCTTGCGTTCGATGCGACCGACGGCCCGTAGTCGAACGCCCAGCGTGGTGGTTTCGGATAACATAACACGCGCGATCCGGTCGGCCTCGGCGCGCGGCGCTAGAGCCGAGATCATCAGCGCCGGGCGTCCTTTCTTCATCCCAATCGGCGTGGTCCAGGCGTCCGAGGCGCCGGCCTCTAATAGGGATTGTAAAGCGTAAGCGATGATTTCTCCGCTCATATCGTCGACATTGGCCTCGAGGAGAATGTGGCTTCCCTCGGCGGTCTGTACGCCTTTCGGCCGTGTTTCGCTTTCGCTGCCGAGGACCACGCGCAAGAGATTCGGACGGTCTACGAGCTCGCGGCTTCCAGCGCCCCAACCGACCTTTTCGCTGGCAAGCGACGGCCAGCGGCTGAATGCGGTCGCGGTCGCCGCGACCAAGCACGCGCCCGTGGGGGTGACCAGCTCGGCGTCGATGCCGGCGTCGAAGGTCGGTATCGCGCGCAGGCATAAAAGGGTCGCCGGCGCGGGGGAGGGTAGGGCTCCGTGCTCGCAGGCTATCATTCCTCGACCTATGGGTAGAGGCGAACAGACGACGGCCGCCCCGATATAGTCGAAACAGACCGCCGCCGCGACGATGTCGACGATTGAATCAACCGCGCCGACCTCATGAAAATGGACCTTTTCGATCTCGACTCCGTGTACCTCGGATTCGGCTTGAGCCAGAAGGCCGAAGGCCCGCAACGCGAGATGTCGCGCTCCCTGCGGTAAATGCTCGGCTTGCGAAAGCATATTTCTAATAGCTCGCCAATCGCGCGACGGTTGGGGGCTATCGATGAGCACATCAAATCGCGTCGCCCGAATTGCCGAGCGTGTCGAGGCGCCGAATTCGATCCGATAACCACTCATCGGCAACGGGTCGACCGCGCGGGTGACCACCTCCCGAGGAACTCCGAGATCGATCAGCGCCGCGACCGTCATGTCTCCGGAAATCCCGCTGAAGGCGTCTAAAAAGAGCAACTTGTTCCGGCCGCAACCGCGCTCTAGCGGTCGGCATCGCTCTACCGTGCCGTGCGAGTGGCCATGCTCGCCGTGCGCGTGCCCGTGATCGCGTTTGTTCTTTCCTGAATCTGTCATTTCTCATCGCACCGGTTGATTAACGTCGCGGCATAGGCGGCGCCGAATCCATTGTCGATATTCACCACGGTCACGCCTGACGCGCAGCTATTGAGCATGCCGAGTAGCGCGGCGATACCCCCAAAACTGGCGCCGTATCCAATCGACGTCGGGACCGCGATCACCGGTTTGTCGACCAGCCCCCCGATCACGCTCGCCAGCGCGCCTTCCATTCCGGCAACCACGATGATCACCGCCGCTTCATCCAGCAAGGCCTTACGTCCAAGCAGGCGGTGCATCCCGGCGACTCCTACATCGAATAGTTTAGATACCGCGTTTCCGAAAACCGCGGCCGTCACCGCCGCTTCCGAGGCCACCGGAATGTCGCTGGTCCCGGCCGTCACGATGCATATCGTTCCGCGTCCCCTCGGGGGAATAGGCGCGCGCGTCAGTACCGCGGTCGAAGCCGTGGGGTCGTATTCGACTTCGGGTATGGCGGCCTTAAGCGCCGTCGCCTGTTCTCGCGTAATGCGGGTGGCTAGCGCCGGTTGATCGTGGCTGTCGATTTCTCGTACGATAGCTATTAACTGTTCGATCGATTTTCCCGGAGCGAACACGACCTCGGGCAACCCCAGGCGCATCGCTCGATGGTGATCGACCGCGGCGAATCCAAGGTCGGCGAAAGGCAGATCTCTGAGCTTGCTTAAAGCCGCTTCAACCGAGGTTCGACCCTTTGCTACGTTTTCTAAGAGCTCTCGTATTTTTTTTGGATCCATTGTTACGCAACCTTTGCTCTAATCTCGCGACGCCCTACCGGCCGATATCGTTTCGGGGGAATCAAGTATAGCTTAAGCGAGGAGGAAACAAACGCGCATGTATTGTTATCCCGCTGCAGGGTGCGCCGCGTCTGGTTCTTACCAATGGCGATAACCGGAGGCGTCGAAGCTCAGGTATCGCCCCTCGCGATCGCGAAGCTCGACCAGCCCTGCTCCCTCATAGACTCGACCGATGCGGATATAAGTCTCGGGGATCGGAACATCCGCAGGGGCGGTAAACACCAATTCGTAATCCTCGCCGGCCGTAAGCATGAGCGCGATCGGATCGAGAGCGAGCGCCTCGGCCAGCAGCCGAAATCGCGGATCCACGGGAAGCGCCTCGAGCTCGATTTCGGCGTTTACCCGTGAGGCTTGACAGAGATGGCCGAGGTCCTGCAAGAGCCCGTCCGAAATATCGATCGCCGCGCTGGCTAAACCGAGTAAAGCGCGACCCTCGGCAATACGCGCTTTCGGACGTCTCCAACGTTGTACAAACTCAACAGCCTGCGCCGCCCTTTCTTTTTGTAGGTATTCGAGACCGAGCGCCGCGCGACCGATTGCGGCGGTCAAATAGACCCGGTCTCCCGGTCGCGCGCCGCGGCGGGTGAGCACTCGCTCCTCGACTCGCCCGACCACCGTGGTTGTGATCGACAGTTGTGATCCGCGAGAGAGATTTCCGCCCACGACCGGAGAGCGATAGCGCGTTGCGGCTTCAGAGATTCCGTCCGTCAGAGCGAAGAGCTGATCGTCTGACAGCGCATTCGGAAGAATCAATGAGATCAACGCCGCGCGCGGCTCGGCGCCCATCGCGGCAAGATCGCTGAGCGCGACTACGAGCGAACGGTACCCGAGATCATTCATTTCGATGAACTCGCGACGAAAGTGGACCTCTTCCACTTGCACGTCGACGCTCAATACCTGCGACGCGTCGCTCGGCGCGAGCACCGCGGCGTCGTCGCCTATGCCGATTCGAACCTGGTCGCCGCCACCCGACAGGCGTCGTTTAATTTCGGCGATGCGCGCGAACTCGTCGGTCATGGACTAAACCGTTTGCGGCGGCCGCTCCGGAAGAAGAAGGTAGAACGTCGAGCCGACGTTGGGCTCGCTCTCAACGCGAATCGCGCCGCCGTGCGCTTCCGCGAGTTTCTTGGCGATCGAAAGCCCGAGACCGATTCCCGAATATTCGCGTGTCGAGCCGCTGTCGACCTGGAAAAACGCGTCGAAAATGTTTTCAAGATCATCTCTCGCAATGCCGATGCCGGTATCGCGGATTGCGAATTCGATCGCGCGCTCGGTCGCCGCCATGACCGCCACGCCGATTCCGTCGAAGCTCGATTCGTTCGGAGATAAGGTGACGGAGCTGGCCGAGATCCGCACCACACCGTTATCAGGGGTGAACTTGACCGCGTTGCCGGCGAGATTGATTAGGATCTGCTTGAGACGCACGGGATCGGCGTTTAAATAGTGTAAACCATCGGGGCAGTCGGGCTCGACCCGGATTCCCTTTTTAGCGGCGTCGGGCAGTATGGTTTCGACGATTTCCGCCACTATCGCTTGGGGATCCACGGTACGCAGATTGAGCGATATCTTTTCGTGCTCGAGCTTGTTTAAGTCGAGTAAATTGGTAATTAGCGCTAATAACAGCTCGCCTTTGCTATGTATGGTCGAGGCGAATCCGCGCTGTTGCTCGTTGAGATCTCCTCCGATACCGGAGACGAGCATTTCCGAATAGCCGATGATCGAGGTCAGCGGGGTTCTGAGCTCGTGGCTGACGGTGGCGAGGAAATCGGATTTGAGCTGGTCCAGCTCCTTAAGTCGATCATAGGCCTCTTGCAGCGAGGCATTTCGCTCCGCCAGTTCCTTATAGCTTTCGCGAACACTCGCGAGATGCATATCGCTCATCAACTGGGATCGGTGTCCGGCAAATAGGATGAGATCGAGGATATTGCGGAAATGAGCCGCGATCCGCACCAAGGTCGCCTCGCGTACTCGCGGCATTTCCGCCAGCGCGTTTCCGACCTGTTCTCGAGCATCCTCGGGGATCAGCTCGAGCAACGATTCCGGCATCTCGCTAATCTCCGCCGGCAAGAACGGTCCCAGGATGATCCGGCCGAGCTGCCGGTCCGAGTACCAGATCGGAACGACGTGGTAGATCGCTCCGGTAAAGCAGCGGTGCACCAGCGTTTTGTCGCTTGGATTTATCTTTTGTATTTCCGCCACGGTGTGGACGCACGCGGCGCGACCCCGCGGTGTTTGGTTGAGATACCGGCAGACGCTGCGTTCCTCGTGAACGTCGGTTAACAGCGCCCCACTTTTGGCATAGACGCGAATCGATAAGCCGAATAGATCAAAAAACGAGCGGCAGACCTCGCTCAGCGAGCTCCGATCGATCAACTCTTCGAGCTTGGTCACCTCGCTGAGCATCAGCTCGATGCGCTTGACATTACCCTCCGCCATGGCTAACACCTCGAAGCGATTGTCGCCTCAGCCGGGCGGCGGGCATACGCGTATTTACTCTATTTATTCCATCCTTCGTCGAGTTTATTCGATAGTTTCCTTTAGCCGACAATCGCGCGAATGATGCGGCCGTATTGAGCCCGGCGGCGGTTGTCGGTTCAAAAGGGCGAATAAGCGATAAATATGTATTGCTCATCGAGTACCTACTCGCATGGGCTGTATTCCGAAGCGCGCGACTAAATCGTCGATGATATCTTTTGCTTCAATCGAAAAGCGATCCGTCAAGCGGTGATCTTGCTCCAGCTTGTTCCACGCCGCGCTAACCAAGCCCAAAAAGGTTTCGGTTACGCCCACGCCGCGCGTCGCGGTTGCCAAATAGATCGGCTCGAGTCCCTTTACCTGCATTTTTCTAATCTCTTCTTCGCCTCGAATATTGGGCAAATCGCGTTTGTTGTATTGGATGACGATGGGCATTTTGGCGCAGTCAAAGCCGTTTTCTTGCAGATTTCTCCTTAGGTCCATGAAGGATTCTTGATTCGATCGCGCCTCGCTCATTTGCGAATCGGCGATGAAGGCGACGCCGTCCGCTCCTTGAAGCACCAAACGCCGGGTAGAGACGTGGATCACTTGACCGGGTACGGTGAACAGCTTGATTCGAACTTGGATTCCGCATCGGGTGTTGAGGTTGATAGGCAGTAGATCAAAAAACAGGGTTCGATCGTCCCGGGTTTCGAGCGTCATTAGACGGCTGCGCCGTTCCGGGGCCAGGAGTTTGTGAATCGCCTGCAAATTCGTGGTCTTTCCGCTTAAAGCGGGACCGTAGTAGATGAGTTTGATGGATAACTCCCTGGCCTGAAAATCGAGTTGCACGAGCTAGCCTCCGCGCCAACTTACTCTTTTATCATATCGTCGTATTGAGGGTGACAATTTAGGTTATTAAGAATCGGCGCAAGAACTCTCCGCAAAATAAACGATATGAGACCGGGCGCGTCGGCGGGATGCGATCGCGATCGCGCCCGGAGGAAAAACCGCGGCAATAGCAGCGCTACTTCGAGGATTTTTCCGAGGACGAAGGCCGCTAGCGCACCCGCCCACGCGCTCGCAACCGGATCGCCTATTTTGCGGAGAGTCCTAAGGCGCTGTTGTATGCCTACGCACCTCGCCGCCTACACCGCGCGGCTCGGACGAGCTCGTGGTTATAAGAACCACTGTCGATACAGCAACCACAACGAATAGCCGATCATGGAGAGACTTACACCCAGAGCGATTAGAAAAAGGCGCGGTTGCCCGCGAGGTTTTTCGCTCCTTTGTGAATAGAGAATTTCAGTGCCGGCGGCGATGATAGCCGCGATTCGCCGTTCGGCTTCCGCGCGTTTCGTCGGGTCCGCTTCGCCGATCTCGCGATAGTGCCCACCCGCGAGATCGAGTCGTCCGAGCGACAAGCAAAGAGCGATAAAACGTTTATGCGCCTGATCGCTTTCCCAATCCGAAGAGAGCTCCGACCATGTTTGCTCGATTTGCGCGAGGTCGTCGCGGCTTGTCTGCATCTCAAAAGAATAGCTCGTAATCAGCCGCCAATCGAATTCCTTTGAGTCATACATGAACATATAGCCAGCTCAAATCAGGTATGGTTAAAGGTCGCTGAAAAGCAACTCGGAAGAAACGTCGCCTCTTTATTTAAAAGAAGTTGACAGCGCCTCTCGGATGACCTTAGTTTTGGAATTCAGTGGTAAGGCGTGGAAAAGAGTGCCAAAACGTTCCTAGAGGTAGAAAGCCGTGTTTCGCGGACGCTATGAGCACGCGATAGATGGTAAGGGAAGAACCTCCCTGCCGTCACGTTTTCGGGAGGTTTTAGCCGCCAAGGGTGAAGCCCACCTGGTGGTTACGACCGGGCTTAGTCCGTGCCTCGTCGCCTATCCGGTTCAGGAATGGGAGCGATTCGAGGAGCGCCTTTCCGCCTTGTCGCAGTTCGACGAAAGAGTCGCCATGTTGCGTAGGGTCTACGTCTCGGGCGCGGTAGAGTGCGAGGTCGACAAGCTCGGCCGGCTGCTTATTCCGGCGAACCTGCGTCGCCACGCCGGGCTCAAGCAAGAGCTGATCTGGGCGGGGATGGGACGCAACCTGGAGATATGGTCTAAAACCCGCTTTAATAAACTGTGTAACGACGTTCTTAAAAACGAAGAAGCGCGGCGCGAGATCGCTAGCCATCTCGCGCAATTGGGGCTGTGATCATGGACGACCGACATCAGCCCGTTTTGCTCAGGGAAACCATCGATGCGATCGCTCCGCAACCTGACGGCATATACGCCGATGCGACCGCGGGTTATGGCGGCCACTCGGAGGCGATACTCGAGGCGAGCGCGCCGAGCGGCCGGTTGTTAGCAATGGATCGAGATGCGGAGGCCGTCGAGGCCGTGCGAAAGCGGCTCGCCGCTTACGGCGACCGCGTCACCGTGTTACAGGGCGAATTCGCCGATTTAACGCGCGCCGCCGAGCGCGTCGGTGCAGAGTTTTTCGACGGCGTCATAGCTGATCTCGGCCTGAGCTCGCCGCAGCTCGAGGATGCTCAGCGCGGCTTTTCCTTTGCCGAGCCCGGTCCGTTGGACATGCGAATGGATCGATCGCAAGGCGAGACGGCGGCGGATCTAATCGCGCGTCTCGATGAAGCCGAGCTTGCCGGTATTCTGTATCGATTCGCGCAGGAACGTCATTCTCGCGCGATTGCGCGTTCGATCAAGCGAGCGCTTCAGCAGGGGCGGCTCACGCATACAACCGATCTGCGCCGAGCCGTGGTGCGGGTGCTCGGCCCTCACAGACGCGGTCGAATCGATCCCGCGACGCGGACTTTTCAAGCCTTGCGGATCGCCGTCAATCGCGAGCTCGATCAGCTTCAAGCTTTAATCGATTTATTACCAGAGCTTCTCGCTGACGGCGGGGTCGCGGTGATCATATCATTTCATTCCTTGGAGGATCGCATGGTCAAACAGGCTTTTCTTCACGACCGAAGGCTGGCGCTCTTACAGCGTAAGCCGCTGACGGCGTGCGAGCGGGAAAAGCGGGAAAACCCGCGAGCGCGCAGCGCAAAGCTGCGCGCGGCACGCCGCGTCGCTCGCGCGGACGCGACGGAGGCGCGCTTATGAGAGTTCGCTTTCTCGCGCTTTGGACCGCCGCCGTTCTGGCCACCGCGGCCTCCTTTATCGCGCATCTAACGCTTCGCTTTGAGACCATTCGCCTCGGTTATAACGTGGGCGACGCTCGCGAAGTTCAACGCGAGCTGATCGAATCCAAGCGCCTGCTGTCGTTGGAAGCGGCGACGCTGCGGCAAGCGGACCGGATCGAAACCGTCGCGCGCGGGGCGTTGAGCATGGACGAGGCGGAGCCGATACAGATCATTTCGGTCGGCGGGGGGAGTTCGGCTGAGCCTCCGGGGAGAATAAAGTGAATAACCTACCGCCGCGTCGCATCGCCTGGATACGCTTGCGTATCGCGTTACTGGCCCTGCTGCTCTTTGCCGGAGCCGGCGCGGTGGTGTATCGCGCCTGGGATCTGCAGGTCCGCGACTCCGAGGAGTTGCGAAAAATGGCGGAGAAGCAGTATTTGCGCAATATTCGTTTGGCTCCAAAGCGAGGCTCGATCTACGACCGAAACGGAGCCGAAATGGCGGTTAGCGTCGACGTCGACAGCGTTTGGGCGAATCCGCTGAAGCTGCGGCAGGCGAAATGGAGCCCGGCCGAGGCGGCGAGGCGGCTCGCCTCGGTGCTGAAGGTCGACGAGAAGGTCATCGCGAAGCGGCTGGCGTATGATAAGCATTTCGTTTGGATCAAACGGCAGGTCACGCCGCACCAGGTAAAGCAGGTCTGTTTGCTGGAAATACCAGGCGTCGAGGTGCTGCAGGAAGCGCGTCGCTTCTATCCCAATCGCGAGTTGGCGGCGCATGTGTTGGGTTTCGTCAATATCGACGGCGTCGGCATCGAAGGGCTGGAGTTCGCGTATGAAGATAGATTGCACGGCTCTTTCGATTCGGTTCCGGCGATTCGGGATCGTCGCGGCAGGGTGGTCTTTTCGGAACAGCTTTTGGATCAGCGCGCGGCTCAGGGCGACGACCTTTATCTAACCATCGATAAGAGCATACAACGCGCGGCCGAACGAGAGCTGGAGCTCACGATCCGGACCTTCGAGGCGCGCGCCGGATCGGTCGTGGTGTTGGATCCGCTCAGCGGCGAAATCCTGGCAATGGCGAATTACCCGATCTTTAATCCCAACCATTTCGAAGACTATCCGCAGTTGCATCGCCGCAATCGCGCCGTGACCGATCGATTCGAGCCCGGCTCGACCACCAAGATTTTTACCGTGGCGGGCGCGCTGGCCAAAGGCGCGATTCGGCCCGACCAACTCATCGACTGCGAAAAAGGTGTGATTCAGGTGGCCGAGAATTGGATTCACGACACGCGCAAATGGGAGATGCTGACGCCGGCCCAGATTCTCACCTATTCCAGCAATATCGGCGCGGCTAAGATCGGGTTGTCGATGGGACGCGCCTCGTTGTTTCGCACCCTGCGGCGCTTTGGTTTCGGCCAACCCTCGGACATCGAGCTTCCGGGAGAGACGAGCGGTATTTTACCTCACTATAAACGGTGGTATGAGATGGACGCCGCGACGATTTCTTTCGGCCAAGGGTTGAGCGTCAATACGGTTCAGTTGGCTCTGGCGATGGGCGCGATCGCGAATCGCGGTCGACTGATGAAGCCGATTTTGGTTAAGCGCATTGCCGACGCGCGCGGACAAACCGTCGAGGAGAGCTTGCCGCAGATTCGGCGGCAAGCGGTTCCCGCGTGGGACGCCGAGCTTATAGGCGATATGTTGACCGGCGTGACCGAGAAGGAAGGAACCGCTGAAGAGGCGGCGATCGATGACTATCTCGTCGCCGGCAAAACCGGTACCGCGCAGAAGGCGGACTATATCAACGGCGGGTACGCCAAGGATCAGTGGATAGCCTCTTTCATCGGCTTCGTTCCCTTGCAACACCCGCGCGTGGTCATCGCGGTGGTGATCGACGAGCCGATTATCGCGCATCAAGGCGGCACGGTCGCGGCGCCGCTTTTCCGGCGCTTGGGGCGAGCGACGCTCAGGCATCTCGGCGTTCCTCCGGATAGCTCGGCGAACGCGCTCGCCGAATATGTCCGGCGGCGCCGCGAGCAAGCGCGACAATCGGCCGAGGCCGCCCGGGTTGAATCCGGCGATGGTCGTTCGGCCGAATCGGCCGGCCCCGGTAACCGATCCGAGAGAGCGGCGTCCGCGAGCGAGGAGCGGGTGATTGTTCCCAATCTGATCGGCAAGAACGCGCGCGCCGCGTTGGGCGAGATTCGCGAGCTTGATCTTGCTATACGGCTAAAAGGAAGCGGGCTGGTCGCCTACCAGAAGCCCGCCGGCGGCGAAAGCCTCGCTCGTGGCGGCACTGTACAGGTGCAACTCAAACCGCCCGTCTATGAGAGAGAGCCGAGCGACGTCGCCGATAACCCTTTGGAAAGCTCAGTGGCGACCTCGATAAAAGATACCGCCGGCGCGCAGGTGAACGCGCGCCACCATCCCCCTGGAACCGGCGGCGCTTCGAGAACGCCGATTTCCAAGCAGCGAGCCGGCGGTAGAACGCGGGTTTCGCCCGAGCGCGAACCGACCAAGGCGACGGCGGCAGGTGCCGCGGCTGATCGGCGGGAAAAGCGTTTTGCCGAGCTCGCAACCGCGGCTTCCCGGCTGGTGACGCGGGTGGTAAAGGAGAGCGATTGATGCGACAAGCGCTAAGCCTCTCTTCGCTTTTGGTCGACGGTTTGGTCTGCGAGATACGCGGTGACGCGAACCTATCGATAAACGGAATCAAGCATGACTCGCGTCGCGTCGAGCCGGGCGATCTGTTCGTCGCGCTTCCCGGCGAGCATCGAGACGGCATGAATTTCGTGATCGACGCCTTTGAGCGCGGAGCCGTCGCGATTCTTTCCGAACGTGCCTTCGAGGCCCCGCTGCCGGTTTTGATCTCCCACAACCCGCTGCTGGCGCTCTCGCGGATCGCCACGTCGTTATACGGCGATCCGAGCGCTCATCTCGATGTCGTTGGGGTGACCGGCACGAACGGCAAGACCACGACCTGCTATTTGGTGGAAGCGATGCTCGAAAGCGCCGGCGCGCGGCCGGCGGTGGTCGGTACGGTCAACTTTCGCGGACCTCAAGGCGTGCGTCCCGCGACCCACACGACGCCCATGGCCGATGATCTCATGCGCACGATTCGCGACGCGGTCGAGGCCGGCGCCACGCACCTGGTGCTGGAGGTCTCAAGCCACGCGCTCGCGATGCATCGCGCCGACGGGGTTCACTTCAAGGTCGCGGCGTTTACCAACTTGACGCAAGACCATCTGGATTTTCACGGTGATCTCGCTACCTACGAAAAGGCCAAGAGACGCCTTTTTGAGGCGCTGAGCCCGAAACTCAAGGTGGTAAATATCGACGACCCGTTCGGTTCGCGCTTGGCGCGAGAGCTCTCGGGCGAGCTGTTGCTCTGTTCCAAGAGCGCTGATGCCGAGGCGCACATCCGAGCGCTCGAGTGGCACTCGGGCCGAGACGGCATCGGCGCGATCGTGACCACGCCGATAGGGAAAATCGAGGTCAAAAGCCCCCTGGTGGGCGATCACAATCTAGAAAATCTATTAGTCGCGCTCGGCTGTGCAGTAGCGCTTGAGATCGACCGTGATAAAGTCGCGAGCGCGATTTCCAGAGCCAAGGGCGCGCCCGGAAGACTGGAGCGCATCGATCATCCCGCGGGGGTGCTCGTTCTGGTCGACTACGCCCATACGCCCGACGCGCTCGCTCGCGTACTGGCGGTGTTGCGGCCGCTCACCGAGGGACGTCTGTTGGTCGTTTTCGGTTGCGGCGGAGATAGGGATACGGGAAAACGGCCCTTGATGGGAGAGGTCGGGGCCAGAGGCGCCGATATAGTTATCCTAACCAGCGACAACCCGCGCAGCGAGCCGCCGGAGACGATTATCCGGCAGATAGAGCAAGGCGTGCTGCGGGAGCGGATGCCGCCGGTCGACGCCTCCTGTCTCGTCGATTGCCGCCGGGGTTATCTCGTGCGCGAGGACCGGCGTTCGGCTATCGATCTGGCGATCGCGGCCGCGCGGCCGAAAGACAGCGTTTTAATAGCCGGAAAAGGCCACGAGACGGTGCAAATCGTCGGTGCAAATCGCAACCCTTTTGATGACCGTATCGAAGCGCGCCGCGCCATCGATGCGCTTTTCGCGAACAGGTGATATGGCGACCCCTATTCCCAGCAATCGAGCCGAGTTCAGCCTTAGCGAAATCGCCCGCGTTTGTGGGGGTGAGCTGAAAGGCGGCAAATCGGACGAGATTATAACGGGTATCGCGACCGATTCGCGCGCGGTCACCTCCGGTTGCCTGTTTGTCGCGATTCGAGGCGAGCGCTTGGACGGCCACGATTTTGTCGAGCAAGCGCTGCAGCGCGGTGCAAGCTGCGTGCTCGCCCAACGAGCCAGCCTTCTTCGCTGTTCCGTCCCGGTGGTGGAGGTCAACGACACCACGCGCGCTCTCGGAGACCTGGCGCAAACCTATCGCAACAGGTTCAGCGGCATCGTGGTGGCGATAACCGGCTCGGTAGGAAAGACAACGACCAAGGAGCTGGCGGTAAAGGCCCTCGCGGCGACAGAAGACCGGGTGCTGTCCACCGTGGGCAATCTAAACAATCTCGTGGGACTACCGATGACCCTCTTTACGCTGGACCGCGAGTACGACGTCGCGGTTCTCGAGCTCGGATCGAGCGCGCCGGGAGAGATCGCTCGGTTGGCCGAAATCACGCGGCCTCAAGTCGGCGTTGTGACCTCTGTCGCGCTGGCGCACACGCTCGGTTTCGGAACGATTGCGCGCGTGGCCGAGGAAAAGGCATCGCTCTTAAAGGCGCTTTCCGCTTCCGGCACGGCGATCTATAACATCGATTCCGAGCCGCTGCGTCCCTTGTTGGCCGAGATCTCGGCGGAGCGGCGCATTTCCTTCGGCTCCGGGAAGCAGGCCGATGTGCGGCTGGTCTCGCGCATCGTCGAGCCGGAGCTTCCCACGCGTTGTCGTTACGAGATCGCGCAACTCGATCGGATTCTCGACGCGGAGCTGCCGCTTTTAGGTAAGGCCGCGGCATTGGACGCGGCGGCCGCGCTCGCGGTGCTACTGGCGATAAAAGGCCCTCAAGGGTTATCCGCCGCGTGCTCGGCTTTTAGACAGGTCAAGCCGCTCAGCGGCAGGCTCAAGCCCGTGTTCGGCCCGCGCCAGTCGTTGCTGCTCGATGACACCTACAATTCAAATCCCGAATCGGCCCTGGCCTCTCTCGGAACCGGTCGCGAGCTGGCCGAAAAAAGAGACACGCGCGCGCTGGCGATACTCGGCGATATGGCCGAGCTCGGCGACCACTCTCAAAGCGAACACGAGAGGATCGGGCGCGAGGCGGTCGGCCTGGGTTACGCGGCGCTGATCTTGTGCGGAGAGGAAATGGCGGCCGCTCGTGACGCGGCGCTTCGGGCCTCTCGGGACGGCGCCGCGGATAAGAAACCGGAGATTCACCACGTGGTCGATCCGCGGGATGCTATCCCGATCGCGCGCGCGCTGATCGAAAAAGGGGACGTGGTTCTGATCAAGGGCTCACGCTTTATGGAGATGGAAAGGGTGCTGAACGGGTTGACAAAACGACAGGGAGACGTGACGTGATCTATCATTTTTTGTATCCCCTGCATATCTATCAGTCATTGTCCTTCGTCAACGTACTGCGTTACATCCCCTTTCGGGTACTGGCGGCGACCATGACCGCCATGCTGTTGACCTTCGGCCTCTACCCGTGGTTCATCCGCCGGCTACAGTCCAAGCAGATCGGGCAGGTGGTCCGCGACGACGGTCCTGAAAGCCACTTGTCCAAGGCCGGCACGCCGACCATGGGGGGCGCCTTGGTTCTGGTCGCGATGTTGGGATCGACCGTGTTGTGGGCGGATCCCAACAACGCGATGATCTGGATCGCGACCTCCGTGACCGTGCTTTACGGGGCTATCGGGTATATCGACGACGTCGCCAAGATAAACCGGCGAAACGCGAAAGGGTTGTCGCCTCGATACAAGCTGCTTTTGCAGTTCGCGATCGCTTTCGTCGTTTGTGGCTACCTTTTCTACGGTACGACGGGGCTGCCCACGGACTGGTGCGCGATTCGCGACCGGCTGTCGATTCCGTTTCTAGCCTTTGAAAAGCATCCCATCTCGCTGCCCGCGTGGCTCTATATCGCGTTCGCTTCGCTCGTCATCGCCGGGACCTCCAACGCGGTCAATTTGACCGACGGGCTGGACGGGCTGGCGATCGGACCGGTGATGATCAACGCCGCGACCTACATGATACTCGCCTATCTCGCGGGTCTCACGATGTTCGGTTACGACATCGCCCGCTACCTCGACATCCCCTCGATTCACAGCGCCGGGGAGCTGGCGATTTTTTGCGGCGCGCTGTTGGGGGCCGGCGTCGGCTTCCTTTGGTTCAACACCTATCCCGCTCAGGTCTTCATGGGCGACGTCGGCTCACTGGCGCTCGGCGGCGGGCTGGGCGCGCTCGCTATTCTGACCAAAAACGAGCTGCTCTCAATTCTATTGGGCGGCATCTTCTTTATCGAGGCGGTCAGCGTTATCGGTCAGGTTTCCAGCTTCAAGCTCACGGGAAAACGAATCTTCTTGATGGCGCCGATCCACCACCACTTTGAAAAAGCCGGATGGGCCGAGCCCAAGATTATCGTTCGCTTTTGGATCATCTCCATCATGCTCGCGATCGCCAGCTTGGCGACCTTGAAGTTGAGGTAACGGTGAATCTCACGGACGCGCGGATATTGGTTGTCGGGTTGGGTACCAGCGGATTGGCGGCGCTGCGTTTGCTTTGTCGAAAGGGCGCGGTCGTCATCGCCAATGACCAGCGCGATGAGGCGGCCTTGGGAGAGACCGCCGAGCTGGCGCGCCGCGAGGGGGCGGAGCTCGCGCTCGGCGGGCACGATCCCGCGCTGTTTACCTCGGTGGACGCGATCGTGTTATCGCCCGGCGTACCGCGGATTGAGGCTTTGCGAGCGGCCGAAGCGCGCGGCGTGCCGATCATCAGCGAGCTCGAGCTGTCGTCGCGCTTTGTCCAGGCGACCATAGTCGGTATCACCGGCACGAACGGTAAAAGCACGGTGACCAGCCTGGTCGGGCTGATGTGTGAAAACAGCGGAAGGCCGACTTTTATCGGCGGTAACCTCGGACGACCGCTCGCCGAAATCGTCGGCAGCGAAGCGGCCGGCCCGAGCGGAATCGCGGTGGTGGAAATTTCCAGCTTTCAATTGGAAAGACTTGAGCGCTTGCGCGTGCAGGTCGCCGCGCTGCTCAACGTGACCGACGATCACCTGGACCGTTACCGCTCGTTCGACGAATACGCGGCCGTCAAGGGGCGTATCTTCGAGCGCCAGCAGCCCGAGGACGCGTCGGTCGTACCGGCCGGCGATCGCCTGTGTCAGGCGCTGGTGAGCGGCTCCGCGGCGCGGCGCTTCAGCTTCGGCGGCGATAGCGGGGCGGTTCGCGTCATCGACGACCGCATCGTCGATCAGACCTCGGGGTTATCGTTTCCAATAGATGAGTTAAAACTGAACGGCGAGCACAACCTCTGGAACGTGTGCGCCGCGGCGCTGCTCGCGCGTTTGGTGGGGGTGCCGACGAAGCAAATTCAAGAGGTATTGGCCAGCTTCGACGGGCTTCCGCATCGAATGCAAAAAATAAGGGAGCTCGGCGGGGTAGCCTACTACGACGACTCCAAGGCGACCAACGTCGGAGCGACGGTTGCGGCGCTCGACGGGCTTTGCCGCCGCCGGGGAAAGGTCGTGCTGATCGCCGGCGGTATCGACAAAGGCGGGAGCTACGCTCCCTTGCGCGCGCGCTTGGAGCACTGCGGTCGGGCCGTGGTATTGATCGGTCAAGCGGCTTCCTTGATCCGAGCCGCCCTGAACGGATGCGCGATCGAGATCGAGCAGGCCCCGACCATGGAGAGCGCGGTTCAGGCGGCCAGCCGCCTGGCGCGCCCCGGCGACGTCGTTTTGCTCGCGCCCGCGTGTTCGAGCTTTGACATGTTTCGCTCTTACGCGCAGCGCGGGGAGCTTTTTCAACGCGCGGTACGCGCGCTTTCGGAGGGTTCAACATGATATCGGGTTTGATACGCGTGTTACACAAGTATCGGCTGTTGAATTGGGCCGTCGGGCGGGCGGAAAAAAAGCCGAAGGCGAACTTTCGCCTATCGCGCTTGGACGGTCAGGACAAGCGGCGCGCGTGGCCGAGATTCGATTGGAAGTCGCTCTTTTCCGGCTTCCGCGCCGAGCCCTCTTGGCCTCGGGCCGTTGGTCCCGCCGACGCCTTGATCATGGGCACGGTGGTCGCTTTGATCGCTTTCGGCGTGGTCATGGTGTACAGTTCGAGCGCGGTATACGCCTATCAAAAATTCAAAGACGGTCAGCATTTTCTGATCCGGCAAGCGATCTTCGCCGCCATCGCTCTGCCGCTCATCATCCTTTTCGCGCGTTTGGACTATCATCGCCTGCGACCCTTTACCCGTTGGTTTTTAATCGGCTCTTTGGCCCTGGTATTTCTCACCGTAACCCCCCTCGGGAGAACCTTCGGCGGCGCGGCGCGCTGGCTTGATTTGGGCATCGTCAGCGTGCAACCGTCCGAGATCGCGAAGCTCGCCTTGATCTGCTGGCTGGCTTTCTCGCTCTCCAAAAAGGCCGAGCGAATCAAAAGCTTTTCGATTGGTTTTTTGCCGCATATCCTGGTTACCGCGCTAATGATGGCGCTTTATCTCTGGCAGCCGGACTTCGGCAGCGCGGTGATCGTGGGCATGCTCACGTTTATTCTGCTCTTCACCGCCGGAGCGAAGTTGCGCTACATCCTGGGCTCGCTAGCGCTGGTCTCGCCGATCGCCTACTGGCTGATCACCGCTTCGGAGTACCGCAAGCTGCGCATCTTGGCCTTCCTTTTTCCCTTTAAATATAGGTACGGCGCGGGGTATCAAATCTCCGAATCTCTGATGGGGTACGGATCCGGAGGACTGACGGGCGTCGGCATCGGGGATAGCCGCCAGAAACTCTTTTTTCTTCCCGAGGCGCACACCGATTTTATCGGTTCTATCATTGGAGAAGAGCTTGGATTTATCGGGTTGGCGCTGTTGATCTTGGCTTTTGTGATGCTCATTTATCGCGGAATCCGTGCCGCCGTGCGCGCGCCGGACGATTACGGCACCTATCTAGCCGTGGGGATTACCTTGTTGATCGGTATGCAGGCGTTGACCAATCTGGCGGTTTCGGTCGGCCTCTTACCCACCAAGGGGTTGGTTTTGCCTTTTATCAGTTATGGAGGCTCCGCGCTTTTAATGGACTCGGTGGCGGTTGGGATTTTATTAAATGTATCCCGAGAGAGAGCGCGGGCCGAACGGCTCGCCAAGCCGGTTTCAGCAAATTCGTGGTCGGGCCGGCGGTTGCGCATACAGGGAGGGGAAATATGATGATCAAAAAGCTGATGGTTGCGGGAGGCGGCACCGGCGGGCACCTATTTCCCGGTATCGCCGTGGTCGAGGAGTTGCGTCGTAGATTGTCCGATGTGCAGGTGGTATTCGTGGGCACCGAGAACGGGATCGAGGCGCGGCTTTTGCCGCAAATGGGAGAAAAGCTCGTCTTTATTCAGGTCAGGCCGCTGTTGGGACGAACGCCGCAGCAACTTGTCAACAACCTTTCGGTGTTGCCCCGTTCGCTGATTCAAGCGATCGCGATTTTGCGCAAACATAAGCCCGATGTGGTCTTGGGTCTCGGGGGATACGCCGCGGGTCCAATTTTGCTCGCGGCCTCGGTACTGCGCATCCCCACGGCGCTTTTGGAGCAAAACGCCCAATTGGGCTTGACCAACCGGCTGCTGGCGCCGACCGTCGGCCGCGCCTATCTCAGCTACCCGGAAACCGCCGCGCACTTCGGGCTGCGGAGATCTCTGGTATGCGGCAATCCGGTTCGCAGGGCTTTTGTCGAGGCCGCGCGGATCGCGGCGGTCGATCCCGCGGGGCTGGAAGCGCGCGCGCGATACGTGCTGGTAACCGCCGGCTCGCAAGGCGCGCGAACGCTCAATCAGATCATTCCCCGGGCGTTCGCCAGGGCGGGTTTCGCCGAGCGCGGCATAGCGGTTTTACACCAAACCGGAAGCGGCATGCTCGACGCGGTCAAGCGGAGCTATTGCGACGCGGGGATCGAGGCGGAGGTAAAACCCTTTATCGATGATATGGCTCGGGCCTACAGCGCCGCCTGCCTGGTGATCGCCCGTTCGGGCGCCACCACGCTGGCGGAGATGTGCGCCATCGGGCGTCCTTCGATTTTAATTCCCTATCCCCATCATTCCGACGATCACCAAGGGAAGAACGCCGTGGCTTTGGAGCGCGCGGGCGCCGCCATCGTCATGCGCGAAGAGAGGCTCACGATCGAGGGATTCGCCGAGCAACTGAATCGCTTGCTCGACGATCGCGATCGACGCTACGCGATGGCGGAGCGCGCGCGGTTAAAAGGGCGGCCCGAGGCCGCGGCGTCGGTGGTGGATGATCTGTGCGCCTGGTTGGGACATCCGGAGGCCAATGCGACCGAGGCGGATGCGCCCGCCGCTGAGGAAGCGCCCGATTGCGATTCGGATTCGCCACCGCCGGGTACGGCGCAACGGAACCGCGTTGCCGCTCACCGCAGGCCGAAGGTCAGGCGCTGCCAGTTGCGACTTCAGACCGTAAATTATTCGGTTGACGCCGCCGGGTGAAGCGAAACAGGAGGCCGGCGCATAGATTTTATAGAGGTCAGAAGCGTGTTTCGAGGGCGAATTCAGAAGATCCATTTTGTCGGGATCGGCGGTATCGGGATGAGCGGCATAGCCGAGGTCTTATTGGCGCACGGCTTTCAGATCAGCGGCTCAGATCTCAGGCAGAGCGAGATCACGCGGCGGCTTGCCGCCATGGGCGTGCGGATTCAAGTCGAGCACCGCGCCGAGAATGTTCGCGACGCGCACGTCGTGGTATTCTCCTCGGCGATCGATCGAAACAATCCCGAGCTCGTCGAGGCCCGCGGGCGCGCGATTCCGGTAATCGGCCGAGCGGAGATGCTCGCCGAGCTGATGCGTTTGAAGGACGGCATCGCGATTTCCGGTTCCCACGGTAAGACCACGACGACCTCGCTGGTCGCGACCATCCTGCGCGCCGCCGATCTCGACCCGACCGTCATCATCGGCGGCAAGCTCAACCTATTGGGAAGCAACGCGACGCGAGGGCGAGGAAGCCTGTTGGTCGCGGAAGCGGACGAGTCCGACGGCTCGTTTCTTTGTCTAACACCGGTGATAGCGGTCATCACCAATATCGATCCCGAGCATTTGGACTATTTTAGGAATATCGATGCGATCAAGGACTCTTTTGTCGCATTCGCCAACCGGGTGCCTTTTTACGGGCTGGTCGTGGCTTGTATCGACCACCCGCGGGTACAGGAGATTTTGCCCCGCATCGAAAAACGGACCGTGACTTACGGCTTGACGGAGCTGTGCGACTATCGCGCTCGGAATCCGGAAGTCGAGGGGTTGTCGACCCGGTTTGAGCTCATCCGCCGCGGAGTATCGGTCGGCGGCTATCGGGTCAATATGCCCGGCATTCATAATGTTAATAATTCGCTGGCCGCGATCGCCGTGGCGGACGAGCTCGGTATTGAGCTGGAGATCGCGAACCGGGCGCTCAGGACCTTCGAGGGCGTGCAGCGCCGTTTCAGCGTCATCGGCGAGCATCGCGGCATCATCGTGGTCGATGACTACGGCCACCATCCGGCGGAGATTCAGGCGACCCTGGAGGCGGCGCAACGCGCTTATGCGCGCCGCCTGGTTGTCGCCTTTCAACCGCACCGCTTCAGCCGCACCCATCACCTGTTCGAACAGTTGGCGTGCGCTTTCAACCGCGCGGAGGTGGTGGTGATCACCGACGTTTATGCCGCGGGTGAGAAGCCCATCGAGGGCGCAAACTCCGAGCGTCTCGCCCGCGCGATGCGCGAGCAGGGGCATCGCGACGTTACTTATGTTCCCGAGCGGTCGCAAGTCGCGGCGGAGCTTTTGAAACGCGTTCAGCCCGGCGATGTCGTGATAACTATCGGCGCGGGCAGCATTACTCAAACCGCGCCCGAGTTCCTGCGGGCGCTTCAGTCTTCGGCGGGAGAAGATGCTTAAGACCAATAAGAGACAGAGCAGCGAAGTTATCGAAAGAAAACGAGAGATTCGGCGAAAGCAGAATCGTAAGTTTCCGAGGCCGGCATCGCGGCGCAAATCGGTTTTTTCCTTGGAGGCGCTGCGCGCTCGATTTGCGCGCGACGCCGATCGCTTGCACCGCATCGGCGGGGCGCTCGCCCGTATCGCGCTTCTAGCGGTGCTCGTGGCCGGTGCGGTTGCCGGCGGCCGGTTGATCGAACGGCACGTTCGGACCTCGAAATCCTTTGCTACTAAAGTTATTAAGCTGGAAGGCGCGTCGCGACTCGGCCGCGACGAGGTGTTGAGGCAGGCGGGTCTGGCGAAGGGAAAGAATATCTTCGAAGTCAGCGCCGAGAGCGCGCGACGCAATCTATTGAAGCATCCCTGGATCGCGACCGCGTCGGTCGTGCGTCGCTTGCCGGGAAGCTATCGGGTCAGCATCAGCGAGCGGCGGGCGGTGGCGTTGTTGTCCATCGGCGATCTCTACCTGGTGGCTGACGACGGCACTGTTTTCAAGCCTTTGGCGGAGGGAGACCCATTTGACCTTCCTATTATAACGGGCGTTGACAGCGACGAATTCGCCTCGGACCGAGACTTCCGGGCTTCGCTCATCGCCGATTTAGTCGGGTTGCTCGAGGACTACGCGCGCGCGGGACTGATGCGTCGAGAAAGGCTCGCCGAAATACACCTCGAGCCCGGTCGCAACGTCGCGCTATACGTCGGCTCGGATTCAACCGAGATACGTCTAGGTAAGCCGCCTTTTCTGGGCAAGCTACACCGCCTCAAAAAGGTATTAGAGAGCCTGGAAAAGAAAAAATCGCGCGCCTTTTACGTTTACCTGGACAACGTCCGCCGGCCCGATCGCGTCACGGTTCGGCTGCGATAGTCCAACGTGGCATTGTGCTTCTCAGCAAAGCGAGCGGATCGGCGCCGCGGGGATGCTCGATCGTCCGGGAGTGAAAGTGGGAGACGGTCTGGTTGCGAGAGAACCGAAACTGGCGGCCGCCGGCATCTCGGCGCCGGTGCCGCCATTTTGTCGTTGTAAGATAGCGAAATCACACGCGGGTCGCGACGGCACGGATCTCGCGTAACACGACCATGTGCACGCGAACAGCGCGAA
>JAFGIB010000353.1 GCA_016929805.1 Deltaproteobacteria bacterium
AAAAAAGTGAGCACGCGCTTAGTTCGTGCGCTTTTTCGCGAGCGAAAGCGGTTTACGCCGACGGAGTTTTTGCAACGTTAAGGTAAATAAAGCTCGATGCGCGTTTGTCTCGTCGCTTTTTTCGCGTTCGCGCCCGACGTTTTTTGCTACGTTGAGGTTAATTTTCCTTCTGCTTGCGAATGACTAGATACTGATATACACCGTACGCGTCCTTTTCGAGCTTGACGTATTCACTATCGACAAGACCCCGGGCGAGCGAGCTCATCTGGTCCTCGGTTTTATATATCAAGTACCAATGGCTGACGCATTCCATCCATACGCGCGTAGGATTGTCGGGATGAGCGTTACAGATGATCAAGCTGCCGCCCGCATTGAGTTGGTTCCACAACACCTCCGCGATCTTTCTCGCGCTGGCTAGTTCGAGGTAGTTGAACACGCCGGAGGAATAGATAAGGTCGAATCGCTGTTGTTTTCTCGATATAAGATTTCGTATCACGTTACCGCCATAACAGTGTACATGAAGCGGAAAAAACACCAACTGCGATTGAGCCGCGTCTAACGCGCTTTCATCCTGGTCGAAGAGATGAACATCCACGCCCGGCTTGCCGCCCACGCGATACGCCTCGCAAAGCTCAATGGCTGACCCACAGCCGATGGAAGCGATGCTTTGGCCGCTGAAACCACAGAGTATTTTTCGAAAACGAATGATGCGGTCGATATTCGCGCGACAATTCTCGGTTCCCAACGAGTAGGCGTTGATCAGTTGACCCCTTATAGTCGTGCCGACGTAGCGCTTGGCATAGGGGGCTGTATGTCCCTTCCAGATCAGCTCTATAGCGCCGAAATCACCAGAGTATCCCCTGGGTTTATCGTAGCAGTATTTGCACAGCTCGGATTCGTGCAGGATTGGATTAAGGCGTTCATCGAACCAATGGTGTACCGCGAGCATATTCTCCTTTGAGTCGCGACATTCGGCGGAAACTGCGGCGACCAATTTACGAAGCTCGCTGAATGCAACGATCTCTCCAACTCTAGCGACGATATCTCTGAAATTCGTGATGTCGTTTTCGATTCGTTGTAAAAAATAGTGTAGAGCGCTGCTCTTTACCGGCACCCGCGGCGTGCGAGACGCGGAGTCGTCGTTCGACGTCTGTACAGTTCTAGCCATAGATGCTCTCCCGATAAATGGCAATCAGTTTCCCCCCCTTTTTATGCAAGAGGCGTACCGTCGCCATCGAGGCTAAAAACAGCGGATTTTCCGTAAATAAGCCGCTCGATATCGTTCTCGAACCGTATAGCGAACAGTTCGCAAAACAGTTCGTCAGTCGGTTATGCACTGAAAACAACCAGCGGAGAACCTGGGACGAGAGCTTGTAACGGGCTAAATACGGCGGGCGGAACCCTTGTGCCGGCCCCGCGGGCGCGCTCGGTTTTACAGGCGAATTGTCCGCCGACTTGTTTGGCCCCTGAACGCTTACTGTTTATGAGACGATCTCTAGATCTTAACGTTGCAAAAAACGGTAAAACGCCTCAAGGGTTCTTCATCATCCTATCGACTTCATCGCAGGTCTTACGAACATCGTCTACCGAGTTGGCGAATGCTTCCTTTTCCGCGTCGGTCAGATCGAGTTGAACGATCTCTTCCACGCCGTTTTTTCCGAGAATCGCCGGCACGCCGACAAACAAGCCGTTGACGCCGTACTCTCCGTCGAGTTTGGCGCACACGGGTACTATCTTACGCTTATCGTGAATTAATGCCTCGGCCATCTCTAGAGCCGCCCACGCGGGCGATACAAAGGCAGAACCAAACCCGAGAAGTCCGACGATCTCACCTCCCGCTTTTCGCGTTCGGTCCTCAATCGCTCTTAGGGTCGCGTCATCTAGAAACTTGGAAACCGGAATACCGGCGATTTGACAGGAGCTGCGCACGGGTACCATGGTGTCTCCGTGCCCACCGAGAACCAGCGCGCTGACGTTTTCCACCGAAATCTTCGCGGCATCCGCGATGAAGTAACGATAGCGGCCGGAGTCGAGCTGGCCGGCCATTCCCATCAACTTGTTCCTCGGACAATTGAGTCGCTTATACAAGGTATAGACGATCGCGTCGAGCGGATTAGCTATCGAAATGATGGTGGCGTCAGGGCAGTTCCTCATGATACCTTCAGCAACCTCGCTGGTTACTTTGAGGTTGACGCTCAACAACTCCTCGCGGCTGGGGAAAGTGCCGTCGGGACGCGCTCTACGGGGAACGCCCGCGGTATTGATAACCAGATCGGCCCCCTCTATCGCGGAATAGTCCTTGGAACCGACCAGGCGAACGTCTCGGCCGATGGTTGGAAGACCTTCGGCGATGTCAAGGCATTTTCCCTTGGCGACCGATTGCTTTCGAGCGACCTGCTGGCGATCGACCGGATCCGCTGAATTAACCAATGGAGCTGGGTCGACCAAGCCGATTTCGCGCGCGAGCCCTCGCTGGACGATTTCCTGGGCGAGGACGCCTCCGATGTACCCACCTCCGATAAGAGCTATTTTGTTGAGCATGATGTGTTTCTCCTTTCACTGAATTCGTCGTTCTGTGTCCGCTTATAGCGCCAGATACTCGCTACTGGCCATAACAAAATTTACAAGAACGGGAGCCCGGCTTGCTTTGATGCGAGCCGCGTCGAGGCTATCCATCTTCCCGTTTTCGCTGTATAATACAGTCGTTTCTTCGTGACGGTCGCGACAACGCGTTGCGCTCTCTATCGGCGTTGCGTCTTCCCGGAGGTCGCCATGGTTTTTCGAAATAGACCGATTTTTTATCTCTTTTTGCTGGCGGTATTCGGGGTTGTCGCCTGCGGCGACGACGACACGCCGGCTAAAGACGATCCGGACCAACCTGCCGTGTTCGGCCGATGGATTTGTTATGATTACGGAGGCGAATGTTTGTGTCACGCTTCAAAGGGAAACGAATCCCCGAGTACTTCAGCGCCGATCGTCGACGCCTGCGAATATTTCACATGTTGCGTGAACTATAGAGACGATTATGGATTGCGATGCGATTGCGCGAATATCGGGACCGATTGTCAACTCAAAGCCGACGAAAAAGAGAACGGAACCGTGGTAGATGTCTGTCCTGCACAAGACTGAAACGACCTGTTTCCGAGTAGCGGTTTCTCCAAACGGCTAAAATACAGGCTGAATAAAAGACAATTAGCGTTGTTCTAACTTCGTTATGAAAAGTTACAAAAGCGCCATCTGGTTATTGCTCACAACGTCATTTTTATGCATTCCCGGAGGCGAGCGGCTCACCGCGCATGCTGAAAATAGCAAGACGGATATACTACGCGTGGCGATGCTCGTTCCCCGCTCGAACGTATGGGTGATCGAGGCAAAAAAATGGAGCGACAAGCTGACCGAAGCCACGAAGGGTCGTCTCTCGGTGCGCATCTATTGGGGCGGAGCCGCCGGCGACGAACGCGCGGTTATTCAGAAAATGCGCGAGGGTCAAATAGACGCGTCGGCGATTTCGTCGACATCGCTGAGTCCTTATGTTCGACAGGTCATGATCATGGAGGCACCGGGGCTCTTCGAAAACTACAAGCAACTCGACGAGGTGCTGAAGACGCTCGGCGAGGATTTTGAAACCGAAGCGTATAAAAACGGTTTTAAAATTCTGGGTTGGGGCGATATCGGTACGGTTCGAATCCTTTCTAAACAACCGATTAAAAAGATAACGCGCGATATGCGTCGTATGAGACCCTGGTTATGGACCCAGAGCGCAATGATGAAAGAGTTTTATCGGCGCATCGGCGTTACCGGCATACCGTTGGAAATTCCTGAAGTCTATCCCGGTCTTCTCTCCGGAATGATCGACACGGTATTCGGTTCCGCCATCGCCGCCTTGGCGGCGCGCTGGTTCACGAAAACGCCCTATGTCACCAAAGAGTCGAGCGGCTTCATTACCGGCGCGTTCGTGGTCGCGAGAAAGCGTTGGGATTCGCTCGAACCGGACGTCAGCAGCGCGTTACACAACCTGGCGCGAAAGTATCAAAACGATATCGTGAAAGACTTGCGTAAGATGGATGTCGAAGCCTACGGGCGCATATTAAAGCGCGGGGTTACCGCGGTTCACGTGGAGGATATTCCCGAGGTCCAGAAGGTCGCGAAGCAACTGACCGACCATTTCGTCGGGCGTCTCTACTCGCGCGAACTGCTCGACAAAGTCGAAAAGATCTGCGCGCTTCATCGTAAACCATAAGCTGGCTAAAGACCTCGAGCGATAATGCTGGAAAGCGGTGGGCACGCGCTCGGGTCGCGAGCCTTTGGCGCGCGAAGCGACTTGTACAAAAATATTCCAACCGGCGATCGGCTGGCGAAACACTCAAGGCTTAATTACGTAGCATGATCGAAAACGCGCGGCCGCATAAGCTCAGCTTTCCGCCTGTCCCCAAGTGTAACATCTGTGGTTTAAGAGCGGAATCGCCAAGCCTTGTACCGTGAGGCGGGAAGTGCTAGTTTAATAGATAATAACAATTTATTTCGCCAGGGCTCTATAATGAAAATAAAATCTACGATTGTTGTCGCAGCGATTCTCGTCGGCCTCATTTCACGCTGTTCCAAGGATGATGATATTATGAACTTCGAGAGCAGCACGGTGAAATGTCGTGATTTGGAGGATAACGACGGCGACGGGTATACCGACTGCGAAGATCAAGATTGTCTGGAGACCTCCGCTTGCAATGACGACCGCGACTCGGCAAGCAATCGCACCCCCAAAGATTCCGGCGTGGATGCCGCGTCAAAGGTCGCTAAAACGTCCGATTCCGGCCGCGATGCCGAGGTTGACGCGAATCCAAGTGACGACGGGAGCATGCAAGTCTGCGATGAACAGGGTTTCGTCATCGATCCCAAGCCGGTAACCGTGATGTTCTTGCTCGACTACTCAAGCTCGATGTCCACGGTTTCCCCGGAAATCCCGGTCCAACGATGGCCGCAAGCGATATCCGCGCTTACCACGCTACTCGGGTCCATCTCCAACCCTTACATCTCCTTCGGTTTGGACTTGTTTCCCGACGGATCGGACACGCGCGTCGCGGACGGAAAAAGCGGCGAATGCGGCGTTGGAAACCCGGTTCAAATCGATTGCGCGGACGGCAACGAGAGGGTTATCATCGACTATCTCGCGAACACACCCGCTCCTCCGACCACCGGCAACATGACGCCGATGTGGTGCGGAGTAAACAACTTTAGTAACCCCGCTTACGCGCCTGGATGTAACGCCGAGGGAGTTGAGCCCTACGTGGTAGTAATTTCCGACGGGAGCGACACCTGTGGCCTGGACTGCCATTGCATGGATACTCCGGATACTTGTGGAGAGCCGGAGTACGGCGCCACGGCAAGCGAGCTCGCTTCACTGACCCAGCAGCTTTGCGCGAATTCCGTCAAAACCTTCGTCATCAGCTTTGGCGGCGGAGCCGACTACGGCAAGCTAAACGCCATGGCTAAAAACGGTTGCACCGTGATGACGAGCTTTCTCGACGCCGCGGATGGAGACGCGCTGTTGGCGGCGTTCGATAGAATTATCGACGCTGTCGTTCCGTGCGAATATGAAATCGACAAACCGGATGAAACCATCGCGGATCCGAATCAGGTAAATTTCTACTTCGATGACAAGGTGATTCCCAATATCCCTGAAATCGGGAGCGACTGCAAAGACGACGACGGTTGGCAATGGATGAACAAAGATCATACAAAAATGCACTTCTGTAATGAAGCGTGCAACCAGCTAAAAAACGGAACCGTATCGCAAATTAAGGCCAAGTTCGGCTGCCCAACCGTTCTGATCTAAAGCGTTGATCGGTTTGATGCCGCTATTATTTCGCGTTCTATCTAGGTCATCTGCGGTTTTCTCGCTCCTCGCGTGAGCGTTGTCAGGCGTTGGTCGGTATAACGGCCCCCGTGCGCTACACTCATACAGGCGCTTAAAAGACACGGCCTAATTCGCCGGAATCAGGCACGGCTCGCATTGCCGGGTCGTGCCGATTGGGTTGTCATTGCACCAGCAGAAATTGCCGTCGTATCCTCCGCCGTCTTGACACCCTTCGACATCGTCGAGCGCCTGCAAATCGAAAGCGTCCCACATGCATTCATGGACGAAATAGGTGTAGCAACGGTCGCATAGATCAATGGGAAAGCGAAATTCGCCGGTTTCCACTTCCACGTCGCCGTTGGTCTTTCCGAAAAGCTGAACTTGAGCAACGATCTGCGAATACTCGTCGGGCTGGGGAAGCTCGCTGACCGCTTTCGCCGGAATAAGCTCTACCCAAACCACGGCCTTACCCGGATCGGTCCCGTCTCCGGGTAAAAGCGAGCCTCCCACGGGGACGCTAAAAGTCGGCACGATGGTCGCATCGTCCGGAGTCAGCAACTGGACCTCGGCTCTATCGAATTGGGCCACGTTTGTTTCCGCTCGCGGTCTTTCCGGATCGCCGCGAGCGACCATGTAACTCCAAACCTCGAAGGGAACCAGATAGCTCGTCCCGCAAAAAACGTCATAGCGGCCCCTGGATCGAACGATATCCTCGCCGGTCTTTGCGACACAATCTTCATCTAAAGGAATAGCGTTAACCACGACCAAGGCGGGAGCTTCATCCACGCAAGCCGCGAGCGCCAAAAACAACCAAACCGCGATTCGTAGGGGTAACCAACGCATATTATCTTCTTTCAGGACCTTTACGGCCACGGATATATGTTTGATACCGACACGTAAGGACCGGATAACAACCGATTCTTGCGCTTCGCGCCCGGATTCGCTCCGGCATGTCAATCGGCGTCGCGGTCCTACACGTCATTGTTTATCCTATATCTCAAATTCTATCTTATAAGAGCCTCTTCCCGGTTCACAATACGCGGCGTTAGAAAGATCAACAATTCGTTGCGCTCGTCCCGTTCTTTGTTTTCCCTGAATAGAATCCCGATTATCGGTATATCTCCAAAAAACGGAACTTGATTGGTATTCTGCCCGGCGTTACGGGTATAGATTCCTCCAATCACCGCCGTGTGATTGTCTTGAACCAGCAGATTCGTCGAAGCCTCTCTTTTGAGTATCGTGGGATCACCGCGGGCGCTGGTTCGGGTGAAATCGGGTTCATCCCTGTTGATCTTTACCTCCATAAAAACGCCCCCGTCGCTGGTTACATGCGGCTTCACGTCCAGCATCAGCTTGGCCTCGCGAAACGCGGTTGACACGCCCTGGGCGCTGACTTGCGAATAGGGAATCATGGTTCCCTGGGAGATCTGAGCGCTGGAATTGTCCAACGTCAAGATTCGGGGAGAACTTATAATACGAATATATCCGCTCGATTCAGCCGCGGATAAGCGGACGTTGAGGTTCACGTTGCCGCCGATACTCCCCAAGCTCAATCCCACGGCGCCGCCCACGCCGGTTCCGACGGCGGCGGGAAGGTCAACCGCGAAATTCGGAACGGCCACTCGACTGACAAACGGCGACATGCCGGCGGTGGGTGAATCGGGGCTGTAAGCGCCGCCGGCCAGCGATACGTCATAGGGAAAAGCCAGGCCGGTCGGATTGCCGGTGGGTCCGCTCATGGTGACATCACCGCCCCACTGAATGCCGATATCTCGATTAAACTGAGTCGTCGCCTCGACGATACGCGCCTCGATCAGCACTTGCGGCGTTTGGCTGTCGAGGCTGCGCACCAGCTCCTCTATATCGTTTAAACTTTCCGCCACGTCGCGGATAATCAAAATATTGGTACGCCCGTCCACCGATACGTTGCCGCGGTTCGAAAGCATCTCCTTTACGCGCGCGGACAGATCGCTCGCCGAGGCATAGCTTACCGGTATCAACCGGGTCTCCAAGGGCGCCAGCTCGATTTGTTGTTTGCGACGCGCAATCGCCATCTCGCGCTCTTTTTCCAACTTGTCAAGCGGCGCCACGCGAATCAGATTCTCCCTGCGCACCATGCCCAAACCCTTGGCTCTAAGCACCACGTCCAAGGCTTGATCCCAGGGCACGTTGCGCATTCGTATGGTAATCGAACCGGAAACGTCGTCGCTGGTGACGATATTGACATTGCCGATTTCCGACATCAGCCTGAGAATGTTGTGAATATCCGCGTCTTTAAAATCGAGATCGATGCGGCGGCCGGTAAAACGGCGCTGTCCGCCTTCGGCGCCGATCTGCATGGGGATATCGCTTAAAAACGCGGCGACTTGGTCGCCGTCGATCTCAACGGTCTCCTCGCGCGTGATAACCTGCGACGGTACGCGATTTTGGTCATATCCCGGCTTCGGAGAAAAAAGCCAGACGATACGGTTTCCTTCTCGAATCGCGGTCGTGCTGATTCCGGAGTCGCGTTCCGCCTGAATTACGACGCGGTTCGAGTCCTGGCGAATGGTAACCGCGCCGACCGCGGACCGTTCGTCACCTTGAAGCTTCGCGGGTATCCGCGGATCCAAATGCGCGCCTCGAATGCTGATCTGCGCTGGTCCAATTTCGCCGGGTACAACGCGGAATGGAGCCTGTCGATTCATCTCTACTACGATTCGTTCTTGCCCGTTACGTCGCTCGATATTTACCTGATTAATCGTGAGCGGCTCGCGCGAGTCAGCTCGAGCTTCTGTCTTGGCGAGCGGCTTGCGGTTCTCCTGAAACCGATCGAAACGCACGCGAATTTTTCCCGTTTCCGAACGCGCGCGATATACCGCGTCGTGACCGAGCTTTATCTCTATCCGAACCCCTCTTCCCGTGGTGCTCGCCGTCGTGCTATTGATCAACGCGCAACTGCCCTTGATCTTTACGCCCCCATCGGCAAGCACGGCCCCGAGCACCTCGATTACCACGGTTCTGCCGTTGTCCGGAGATTTTATCGTGTAGTTGGGAATTTTAAATGGACCGCGAATCGTGACTTCCGCTTGATTCTTTTTTCCTGAAACCTCTAGCCGAGCGATAACCGGCGAAGCGGTCTCTGCAGAGGCCTCTGCTCGTACCAAAGACGACAATACGATAATCGTCACAGCCGCGATGAGACTGTACAAAATGCGCATAGAGCTTCTCCTGTGGAGGCTTTGTGACTCAATTATCGAACGGTCGCGAGAATAAGGGCAAGTTAGTGACGGAAAAGCCGTTGGTTATCAGGAACTGAGAACTTACACGGGATCGTCGCAAGCCTCTGAATTAGCGCGTTTCGTAGCGAGAACGACCCGCGATTTACCGCGTGGCTACCATCTCGTTTTCTCGCAAAGGGATCACTCGCGTGAGCGGCGGACGGTTGGGATCGGTCGGATCGGCGCGGGTTAACACGACTTCGTTTTCCCGGATGCGGTGGACGCGCCAGTTGAGCGTCATAGATACGTTTTCTGACGCCCGAACAATCTCCGGGCGACCCAGATACATCCCGCGCTCGACGACGTGACCAACCCCGAGCGGGTCGACGAGCATCGCCTTAGGAGCCGGGACGCCGCTTATAATAGCGATGAGTTTCATGTTTTCAATGGCGGTCGTAGACATCACAACCGTGCGTTGTGGCGCTTCCTGCTCGGCCGACCTGAAAAGCTTGGTAAAAGAACGAAACGGGTCGCGATTGACTTCCGACTCCACAAAATCGTCGTCCGAATAAATCGATTTCTTAGCCAGCCCCTCGGCTTCCGGGGTTTGCTCTTTCGCCGACGCCGGCGCGCTTGTCGATTGAGTCGCCGGCCCGAAACCGCGCGTCATGGTCCTTTCGACATCATCGCAGGAACTGCTTATAATAATAGCAATCCCAAGTGCCACCCGCAGGAACAAAGGAACGCGAACCAGGAACGGGGAACGTAAACGTTCAGGCATCAAACAAGTGGTTGGCCAACTCGCCCGTAAAACCGAGCGCGACCGCAGGGCCGGCGATGACGGAACTTGCCGTATTTGACGAGTCCGGCCCGAGGGCGCCGGAGTGATTCGAATAGAATCGCCCCAGGGTAGGTGCCGGTTTTGCGCGATGAATTGGCCGCCGTCGTAACCATGCGGCGCCCCCCCCTGAACGGCATAGGCATTAACCAAAATTAGTCGACGAACATGAAAACGCTGTAGCGCGCGGGCTTGTCCCGCGCTTGTCAGACGACAACGGACGTACGGTATTATCGCAAGCATTTTATTCGTGGAATGATGGTTTT